>NVVG01000100.1 GCA_002402125.1 Moraxellaceae bacterium | reverse complement strand
CCGGCGTAGGGTTATGTTCGATAGGTTGATAGGTTGATAGGTTGATAGGTTGATAGGTTGATAGGTTGGTAGGTTGGTGGTGAAGCATGAACCCCAACAATTGTGGCCTCGGTACTGTTGGGGTTCGCGAGCTCTACCCACAAGGGGCACGCGACCCCAACCTTGTATCTGTCTCGATAGCCTGTTTTGCTAACAGGGTTATCAGGGCTCGTGGAGAAACCGCCCCCAACCTGAAGCTACGAGCTTGTGTTGTAGACCGGTTCCCACGAGTCAATTTTCTCAATAAATCTGAATGGTATCCAAGTCCCGCCCATTGGGTGATAGAGACTGAATCTACAAGGTGAGAAACGAGAAATGATCTACTTAGGTATTGATGTCAGTAAAGCTAAAGTTGATTGTGCCTGGTTACGTGATGCTAAGGCAGGGCGATTTAAAACACGTACTTTTGAAAATAATGCAGAGGGAATTAAAACGCTATTAAGCTGGGCTCTTGTCCAAACCAAGAGCGAGGTAGGTGACTTACATTTCACAATGGAAGCCACCGGGGTTTACCATGAAATTCTCGCTGATGCGTTATTCCAGGCAGGGGCACAGGTAAGCGTGGTCAATCCGTTGCATAGTAAACGCTATGGCGAAAGCCTGGGTAAGCGTAGCAAAACTGACAAAAAGGACAGCATAGTGCTCGCCCGTTTTGGTGCCACCCAGCAACCACGTCTGTGGCAGCCAGAACCAGCAAACATCCGCATCCTTAAAGCGCTCATTGGCCGTCTGGAAGCAATCGAAAAAGATACTCAGCGAGAACAGAACAGGCTCGAGAAAGCACAGGTCAACTTGACCAGCCCTGAGGTGATTGATTCTATTCAAACCATGCTGGGATATCTGGATACACAGAAGAAAGCTCTGGTTAAGCGTATCGATGAACACATCGACCAGGACCCTGATCTAAAGGCAGACGCTGAATTACTAAAAAGCGTTCCAGGTATCGGCCCAGTGATGAACCGTTACCTACTTGCTTTACTGCGTAGCAGGAATTTTGAAAGCGCCCCACAGGTCGCCGCCTTCGCCGGCTTAGTGCCGATACACCACGAATCTGGCAGTAGTGTCCGTGGTCAGTCTCGAATCAGCAAAACCGGATCTGCGACCTTTCGTGCCAAGTTATACATGGCAGCGGTGGTATCGACCCAACACAACGAATGCATCCGCGCGCACTACCAGCGACTACTCAAAAATGGTAAGCCCAAGATGGTCGCTCTTATCGCTGCCATGCGTAAATTAATTGCTTGGGCTGCTGCCTGCGTAGATGCTTCGCTGCTAACGCTCGGCGGCGCTTGGGTTGGTGACGACTTGAAATTTTGTCCGGCTTTGTTTTTGTCCGCTTCGACTGGGGCAGCGGGTGGTATTGGCATGGGTGGGAGTGCTGCACCGCCACCACCGCCTTCGTTAATTAATACCATGGGCCCGGTGATAGAGACGCCGGATGGATCTAGGCAGATGGTGCCAGCGCCGGCTTTTAGTGTTAATTGTTGTCCTGCATCTAACACAGCTTTCATGCCCGATTTTATATAAACGGCATTGCCCGCTTGTATTGCCTGAGTGCCGGATATTTTGATGTTGACATCTTTGTTGATTGATAGTGATAGTTGTTTGCCGATTTTTTCGTTGTATTGTCCGTCGATAGTTTGATTTAGGGTGTTGGTTTGTTGATAGCAACTGCCGTTGATAGTGTCATGTTGATTACGTTGAATGAAAGTTTTTTTGTCCTGTTTGACATGAATGTCGATATCTTTTTGTGCGTGAACAAAAAGTTGTTCTTGGTGCTTTTTGTCCTCAATGCGGAGTTCGTTGTAACCATCACCCTTTGGGCTGGTGTGGGTTTTTAATGCAGTGCGAGATTTATTGGCCGGTAGGACGTAGGGTGTTTTATTGTTGCCGTTATAGAGGCGACCAGTCACTAGCGGTCGGTCAGGGTCGGAGTTTTCGTAACTTATGATAACTTCTTGTCCGACTCGCGGTAGGGTGGTTGATCCATATTCAATGCCTGTCCAGCTTTGTTTGACTCGCAGCCAGCATGAGCTGTTTTCGTTAGCGGTACTTGCTCTGTCCCAGGGGAATTGTACTTTTACCCGGCCATGTTGATCGGTATAGATTTCTTCCCCCGCCGGGCCGGTAACGATAGCGGGTGTAGTGCCTCGTGCTAGAGGTTTGTGACAGTGATCAATAACGGGTCGAAACGGCACGTTGGAGGGAATGCAGGTGAGTTGGTTGTTGTAGGTGCAAGGTTGGATTGATGCATACTCATCTAATGACTGTGGTTGCTGGCCCTGGTGGGTCATTTTTACGATGAGAAAATCCTGGTTCCAGGTGGTGTTGCTAGCGTTGGTTAAGCTAAATCGGGAACCGGTCATCAGCAGCGCGTTGGTTTTTGCACTCGCCACATCCTGCATACACTGTTGTTGCTCTAGGCGGTTGGTGGTGTAACGTTTGCCTGATGACGTTGACTGGTATTTACCAGGGTAGGTGGTGATCTGTTTAGTGCCGTTGCCGGCGCTGTGTAGTAGAGGTTTTTTGGGAGAGGTGAAGTAAAAGTCGATCAGTGTAGTTTGGCTGGCGCTGGTCTGGTGGTTTAACTCAAATTGATAAACGCTAGTGTTACCGTGGGCCCGGCTTTGCTCCTGAATAAAAGGTAGGGTAGGGGTATTTTGGTTGGCGGCAAAAACGTTGTTGTGGTCGGAGAACACCATCACGTGTCGGTCTCGGTGGTGATGAAAGTGGTAATGGATGCCTTCTTCTGCCAATAGCCGAGAGATGAATGCCAGCTCCGTTTCGCCATATTGAACACAATATGGTCGTGACGAATAGCTCCGTTTGAGTTTCCATTGAATTTGGTCCGCTGGGATTTTTGCATCGGTAAAAAGTTGACGAATAATATCCGGTACCGAGAGATCTTGGAAAATACGGTGTCCCGAACGTAGTCCAAAGTAGTAAAGTTGTGGGGTTAGGGTGAGGCGATAAACAGAGAAGCGGGTGCTGGTTTTTAGGTATTCAGCTTGGCTAACATGGCCATGAACTAGGCGTTGGCTAGCTTGGGTTTCTTCACCCTTAAGGGTAAGTAGAGCGGAGTGATCAATGAGCTGTGCTAGATCTAGGTTAGCATTTTCGCAGGCAAGGGTTATCTGCCATTCAAAGGGTGATGATAAATCTTCTTGCCCATGGAATTCGGTGACCCGAAACGACTCTTGGCTGCCAATAAGGGTAAATATGAAACGACTCGAGTTGGTCATTGATCCTCCTTGATCTGGTAGGTTTTATTCCCTCTAATACCACTCTATGGGTCATTATCCACAAAATCGCCCCTTTTTGCTACATCAAAAAGCGATTGCTGGTGTAAGCGATTACCCTTTTGCCATGTAGATGTCGAATTTCTTGTTGCTATCTAACAGGGTAACTTCCTTAAACAGCCGTTTTAGAGGGATATGGTAATTTAGGTGTCGATTGCCCACAACTCGAAGTTCACCATTGTCGTTGAGGTGGCGTTGCGCTTGTTGGAACATGCGTAAGGCTATTTGAGTGCCGACGGTATTGTCTTGGTGAAAGGGCGGGTTGCACAAAATTAGATCGGCTTTTTGCTTCTCATCGGTTAGGCAATCCATCGCGTTGAAGTGGACGGGATTGTTTATACCTGCGGCGTTCACATTCAGTTCTGCGCAATAAACCGCAAGATAAGAATCATCGTAGAATCCGATGCTGGCATCAGGATTCAGTTGGCTGGCTGCGATGCCCAGGGCGCCGTTGCCACACCCTAAATCAAAGATGCGCTGTATGTGTTTTTGCTCAGCACCGAGATGCGGCAAGAAAAATCGCGTGCCGATATCCAAGTTGTTTTGGGCAAAGACGTTGCTCAGATTGGTGAGTGTGATAGGCCATTTTTCCAAATTGTATTGCGTGGGCTCTGACGCGGAAGGGATGCTCAGGTTAGGATCAAAGGTCGGGTGAATCAGCCGTGCTTTCTTTTTTGCCAGGGAGGTATGGGTTGGTCCAATCAGGTTTTCAAATAGTGCGGTGTATGAGTGTTGTAGATGTTTCACCATGCCGCAGCCAATTATGAGGCTGTTGGTATGTAGGTGCTGACGTAAACCGCGCAGTTGGTATTCTAACAATGACAGGGTTTTAGGGATTTGGATGAGTACAATGTCGTAGTGTCCATCCAAGGCGCTAGTGCTGGGAATAAATGTCGGTAGGACGGGGTTGTTCTGGCTGGGAATCAGGTTGGTGTTGTAGGTTAATGCTTGTTGGTTCAGGGATGAATCTGACCAGCAGCTGATGCTGCTGTCTGCGGTTAGGCTGGCGATAGGGATGGCCAGTGCGCCATGTTGATCGTTGATGGTGAGGATGCGCAGGGGTTTGTTTTGTTGCGCGAGCTGAGCGTTATCGAGTAGCTCCTTCTTCAAGTGGCAAAGGGCAAGTTCATCGGCAGCGCTCCAGGCGCGTAATGGTGCATTTTTCATCCGCGGGTAACGCTCTAGAATAAAGTCGCCAAATGCGGATTGGAACAGATTGTCTTGATTGCTCATGGTGGTGCCGCCAATGTTAATTCGTCATAAAAAAAGCCGCTCCTGGGAGCGGCTTTTTTAGCTTGCAGTATCTACTCAGAATTACCTAAGAGTACTTACTTAGCTGTTCTTACTTAGCAGTTGCTAAGCAGGTTCTATTCAGCAGAAGGTCCGGCGTTCTTGATCGCGTCAGAAACGTCGTACTTCTCAAAGTTTGCAGTAAACTGCTGTGCTAGGTCTTTAGCGCGTGCAACATATGCCTCTTTGTCGGCCCAAGTTTGCTGAGGCACTAGAAGGTTGCTATCAACACCGTCAACCGCAACAGGAACATCTAGATTTAGTATGTCGATGTGTTGAGTTTCAACTTCATCCAAGTCACCACTTAGAATGCCACGAATAACCGCACGGGTTGTTGGTATGTCAAAACGGCTACCAGTACCGTGAGGACCGCCAGTCCAACCGGTGTTTACCAAGTAAACCTTGCTGCCGAATTCTTTGATGCGCTTAATCAGTAGCTCTGCATAGTCTTGTGCAGGACGCGGGAAGAAAGGCGCGCCAAAACAGGTGCTGAAGGTTGACTTGATGCCGCCGCCAGAGCCCATTTCTGTGCTTCCTACTAATGCAGTGTAACCACTAAGGAAGTGGAACGCCGCCGACTCTTCGTTAAGACGAGATACCGGAGGAATAACGCCGTTTAAGTCACAGGTTAAGAAGATTACGTGATCAGGCTCGCCGGCTTGGTTGGCTTCACAACGTTTGCTCACATGCTCTAGCGGATAAGCCGCACGGGTGTTTTGGGTTAATGATGTGTCGTCGTAGTCTGGAGTACGGGTTTCTTCGTTGATGACAACGTTCTCTAGTACAGTACCAAACTTAATGGCATCCCAAATAACAGGCTCATTCTTTTGGCTAAGATCGATCGTCTTCGCGTAGCAGCCGCCTTCGATATTAAAGACAATGCCTTTGCCCCAACCGTGCTCGTCATCACCAATCAGGTAACGCTCTGGGTCAGCAGAAAGGGTAGTTTTACCGGTGCCAGATAGGCCGAAGAACAACGCAACATCGCCATCTTCACCAACGTTAGAGGCACAGTGCATAGGTAGTACTGATTTTTCTGGAAGTAGGAAGTTCTGTACGGAGAACATCGCTTTCTTCATCTCACCAGCGTAACGCATGCCAGCCAATAATACTTTGCGGGCGGCAAAGTTAAGGATTACACAGCCATCGCTGTTGGTGCCATCACGCTCTGGATCACATTCAAACGTTGGTGCGTGCAGAATCTGCCATTGCTCTTTGTCTTTAGGATTGAACTGGGCAGCTTCGATGAATAAGTTGCGGCCGAATAGATTGTGCCATGCAGTTTGCGTGGTTACTCGAACAGGAATGTAGTGCTCAATGGCGGCACCAACATGAAGATTGGATACAAAGCTGTCAGCGGTGGCAACGTGAGCTTCTACTTTGCTCCACAACGCATCAAACTTAGCCGCGTCGAAAGGTCGGTTGACCGGACCCCAGTGAATCGCATCGCTGGTGCTAGGCTCGTCTACGATAAATCGATCCAGAGGAGAACGTCCAGTACGTACACCCGTGTTGGCCACAAACGCACCGTTATCTGCTAGACGGCCTTCGTTACGAGACAGAGCCTCTTCAACTAGCTGCGCGGTGCTGAGATCAGTGTAAATCGTAGGCGTGTCGCCTTGGCTATTTGCTTGAGTCATGGTTCCAATGTCCTCACGGCTTGTGGCCGATGGTTTATCAAATGAATAAGTTTTTATGCAGTGGTTCGTACGGTCGCTAGTGCGTTGCGTCGATCCGCTGCAAATGTCAGTGTGGTCATCCCAATCAATTGTCTGGGTAGTAAATGGCAGGATTGTGAAGGAAGGCAAGATGGTCGCCTGTCCGTCATTCATACCACACTAATTGAATTTCTGGGGAGCAGTAGTATGGCAAATTAACGTAAAAAAGGCTAAAACAAATAAATGTGCTAGCAAGGTGCCATTATTGCCAAAAAAGGTCGTTTTTTTATACCTCGACAATACCGTTAATACTATAAAAGTAATCGCTTACTTACTATGTAGGCCTTTATTTATGAAGTTCTATTTTTAATGCCTGCAAAGGCGAAGGATTATTGTTTCTTTTCTCATTAGGCCAAATATGAAAATCTATAGGGGGCGTTATAGGCCCACAAAATACCCGGTATAAATACGATTAATGAGTGTGCTCATCATTATCAGGATTTGTGGGTTCAAATAACATCGGAACGTCCACTTTATCGAAGTTGTGGCTAGTATTGCAGAATTCACAGGTGATGCTGATAAGCTCTTGTTCGGAGAGAATCCGGTTGAGTTCTTCGATTCCCACTGAGATTAAGGCTTTGCTCATGCGCTCGCGGCTGCAGGTACATTTGAAGTCGATAGGTTGGGCCGGGAAAATACGCACGTTTTCTTCGTGATAGAGGCGATAAAGTAGGTCTTCGGCCGATATTGACAGGTGTTCTTCTGCGGTGAGGGTATCCGCAAGGGCGACGGCGCGGTTCCAGTCTTCGGCTTGATCGGCCTCTGATCTGCCAGCGGTTGCGCTATCGGTGGCGTTAAATGGCAAGACCTGGATCATCAAACCGGCGGCTTTGCCGGTGCCTTGGTTTAGCCAGATACGGGTTTCAATCTGTTCCGACTGCTTAAAATAGAATTCCAGGCACTGGCTTAAATTGTCATGCTCCAGGGCCACGACGCCTTGGTAGCTCGCGCCCTTTGTCGGTTCGATGGTAATGGCGAGTTGTGCTGACTCCATAAGCTGGCTGAAGTTGAAACCCTCGATATCGCCTTTCCAGCGCGCAACCGCGCGCAGATGTTTGTCGTGGGTACACTCTACAGTGGCGAATTCCAGCGGACCTTTGCTGCGGGCTTGTAATGTTAGTCGACCCTCAAATTTAAGAGTGGAACTTAGCATCACTGCGGCCGCCATCATCTCTCCCAGAAGGTTTTGTATCTCTAATGGGTAATCATGTTTTGCCATTACCGTTTGGAAGGTGGATTCTAGTAGGCACCATTCACCGCGTATCGCACTGTTGTCGATCATAAAGCGTTGGCTGGTATCTGGGTGTTGCATAAACTAATCCTATGATTGCTGCTGATTAAACTGAATAATCTTACGGCGTTGCTTTTTCGAAGGTCGGCCTTCGGTGACTATTTTTCCGGCCGACGCGTGTTGCAATTTACGCTGTTCCGCGGTTTGTTCTCTTTCCGTAATGCTTTCTGTCGTTTCCTGGTATAGCTCGCTAGCGCGGGTGGCGTTGCCACGTTTGTCACTAATTTCAGTGACAATTACGGTTTTCTCATCCTCGCCTTGGCGTAACCGAATGGTCGCATTCAGTGCCACTTCTTTACTGGGCTTTACCCGCAGGCCTTGATAATGGACTTTGCCACCGTCGATCATCTCTTTTGCTATGCTACGTGTTTTATAAAACCGCGCAGCCCAAAGCCACTTATCCAGCCTTACACCGGATGTGCTTGTTGTGTTGGTTTGTTTACTCATGTGATGTTGGTCAGTACTATGTTGGTCAGTACGATGTCGGTCAATAATAGTTTCGTCATAACGTTGCTTAAATCCGTTCTAAGCATAATTGTTTCTGGTTAACGGGGGAGGCATTATAGAGCTAAAACAGTCTAATGAAACAAACTCTTGTGTATCAATATCCGGCTTTTTGCTGTCGGGTTTAAGAATTGCGAGGGTGTGACCAATCCCTGCCAGTTTTGCTGAGCGCAATACTGCCAGACTGTCATCGATCAATAACGTCCTACGTTCGTCATAAGGAACCTCGCGCGCGAGTACATCCCAAAATAACATATCTTCCTTGGGTAAGCCAAAATCGTGGGAGCTTATGAGGCAATCCAGATGATTCTCGATATCGGTATGTTCCAGTTTTAATTCTAGGCTTTTTCGATGAGCATTGGTGACTAGGATTGCGCGTCGTCCCGATTCTCTGACATTGTGCAAAAAGGTTATAGCGTTAGGTCGTGGACTTATTAAGTGCGCGACATCGCGTTTTAGGTCGGCGACATCAAAATCTAACTCTTCGCTCCAAAAATCCAAACAATACCAATTTAGTGTGCCTTGATGTGCTTTAAATAGTTCATAAAGTTGGGTTTTTGCAGTTTCAAGGCTAAGATTGTTGATCTTGGCATAGTGGGTGGGGAGGTGCTCCAACCAGAAGTGGTTGTCAAAATATAGATCTAGCAAAGTTCCATCCATGTCTAGTAACACGGTGTCGATATGGTTCCAGTCAATCATGGCCGTCTCCCGATGCTATTAATCAGTTGAGTCACTACCAGTATGCATACAAAACCAGAAATATTAAAGAAAGAGCTGATAGCAAAGAGCAGATTATTTGGAATTGAGCGGGTGGAGCTGCGTTTTTCTAATGGCGAAGAGAGGGAATATGAACGTTTACGGTCGCCCTCTATACCTGCCGTGATGATGGTGGCACTGAAAGATGATGCTACGGTGCTGCTGATTCGCGAGTATGCCTGTGGTACGGACGATTATCAGTTAACCTTACCTAAGGGCGCGATGGATTTAGGAGAGACGGTGTTTGAAGCCGCCAACCGAGAGTTGATGGAAGAGGTGGGTTATGGCGCTAGAAAACTAACTGAATTAAAAAAATTAACCTTGTCACCGGGTTATATGGGGCATTCAATTCATTTGGTATTGGCAGAAGATCTGTATGAACAACGTATCGAGGGTGATGAACCTGAGCCATTGCAGGTGATCGAGCATTCATTGGAAAATATTAATGATTTAGTGGCGGCAACAGATTTCACCGAGGCCCGGGCTCTGGCGGCTCTGTATATTGTTCGAGATATTATTCGTGCCCGCCAGCAATAGGCCAATGTCGAGGGTATGGCAGTAGGATCTGGTGATGACATATAACGGATCTATAGCGCTTTAGATACGTTAGAAAAACTAAGCTTATAATGTCCTTTTATAGGATTAGTGTTGAGCGTTATGTCGTAATATTAAACCACGAACTTCGATAAGGTTTGTTGTAAATTTTCTGCGAGTCTTGAGAGTTCACCACTGGCAGTTTCTGTCTGACTAGCACCCGCTGCCGTTTCATCGGCGACGTTGTTAATGGAAATGATGTTTTGATCGATCTCTTGTGCAACTGTTGATTGCTGCTCGCTAGAGGAGGCGATTAGATCGTTCATCTTTGCTACCGAGGCAATCATGTTGGCAATAGATTCTAACGAGTTACAGGCTCTACCTGCGTGGTCTACGCTTTGCTCTGCTCTACCGCTGCCTTGCTTCATGGCACCTACAGCTTCGGCTGCGCCCCGTTGCAGATTCTCAATCATGCTCTGGATTTCTAGTGTGGCTGCTTGGGTTCGGCTGGCAAGGGTGCGTACCTCGTCGGCAACGACGGCAAAACCTCGGCCCTGAGCGCCGGCTCGGGCGGCCTCGATGGCAGCGTTAAGCGCCAGCAGGTTGGTCTGTTCGGCAATGCCGCCGATAACATCCAATACGGATTCGATGTTCGACGTCTCACTTTCAAGCTGTTTAATGACCGTTGATGCATGGTCCACTTCACTTTTTAGGGATTTGATGGATGAGGTGGTGTCATCAACGATAGAGCGGCCATCGGTTGCTTCATTGTTTGCGTCGTGGGTGGCGATTTTTGCTCGTTCAGCATTTTCGAAAACATGCGCCACAGTTTGACTCATCTCGGTCATCGCTGCGGAGACCTGTTGTAGTTCACTTTGCTGACGCCTGACACCTTGTGAGGTCTGGCTGGATATGTGTGACATTTCCCCAGCTGCCTGTGTCAGTCGTTGGGCAGTGGTGTCTATGTCTTGCATCATATCTTTTAGCTTGGTAACCATGTGGTTGAGGGCATTGGATAGAGTGCCAATCTCATCTTTACTTTTACAATCAATTCGACCGGTAAGATCACCATTGGAAATGCTTTCGGCAAATTCAACTGCGGATCTCAGGGGTGCGGCAATGTTATGGGCGACAAAGTAGACCGCAAATATAACCATGGCGGTGATGATGGCGGGTAGCACTAACAACGTGATTAGCGTGGTGTTAACGGCACTTTGTAACTCGTTCGTGCGTATTTTTAGGTCATTCCCAAATTTAATTTCCAGTTCACGCATGAGGTCAATTTTTGAGGTGATGGTTTTAAACCACCGATCCACGCCAACACCAAAACTTATCTGACCATCTAATTGTGCTTGCGGATATGACGCTGTATTGGCAGTTCCTTTGACGTGGGCTATATCCCGTAGATCTTGTGTCTTAGAAATTGCCGGTTGAGTCAGGTAAGTACCGTAGTAACTAAGTTCTTCGGCGGATGCCAAGGATTTAAAGACATCAAAGTAGGTATCTTGTATGGCAATTAGATCGGTGAACTGGCTATAGCTACCATTGGAAAAATGACCCAGGGTAAAAGCATTGGCTAATACTGCGCGTTCGATACCTGCCTGCTCTTTGCCCTGGATAAAGTTCAGATAGGCTAGGCGACGCTTGGTTAATTCAGCGTTTGAACCATAGCTCGCAACTGCTTGCACGAAGTCTTGTAGGGTATTATTAAGAGTGGAGTAAACGGCCAAACTTTCTTTTGCATTGATTTCGGCAGCGTCTACGGAATTTCGTATTTGCTTCAGGTTAGATAACTCATTGTTGATATCCATTGTTAGGTTTTCCACAACCCTACCAAACTCACTCGCATTAAATTCGGAAAGTTGGTGTTGAAATTCATCTATTTGATTGTCGGTGATGGTACGCTGACGATTTAGTGGGCTAAAAAAACTTTCCCCTTGGTTAGTGAGAACGATGGAGGAAATCCCGCGTTCTTTTTGTATTTCATGCAGCATGCCGCCAGTATCAACAATAAGTAGGGCTAGTTCACTGTGGTGTTTCATTTCTTGTGATTCTTGGTAGGTTTCCCAGATGGCGTTGAAGATAAAAGTTTGCGCCACAACAAGAGGGAAAATGGCGACTGCCATGATTTTTGTTTTAATGCTATTAAACATTTCTACTTCCTTTTCAATGTTTTTGTGGAGGCTTCGTTAACATGAACAATGCAACTCTCACCGTATCTCTGGGTGGCTACAGGATGTCAGGTTAGTTAAATATTTTGTCGTAAGTAATAGGGTAGATGTATTTTTTGCACCTTTTTAGGGCGGTTACATTTCTATAACAGTTCTACTACAGTTTGTTACAGAGTCATTCGAAATCAGGCGAAGTGGCTTAGGCAGGATTGGCATTTTAGCTAAAATATTTAGGCGTCGGGCAAGCAGAAGAGTGGTAATGAGAGAGGCAATTAGAGGAATAGCAATGCCAGCTGTGGATAGGGTAGAAAGCTAATCCTATCGAGTGCTTGCTATAGGATTAGCTTGGTGAGGTGAATGACTTATTGGGTTCGCGTAACCGTAATTTTTGCTGCGGGGTTATCAAACCGATGTGCCGCGGTGAGTATTGAACCACTGAGACCATCTTGATTTGAAATAACGCCAGGGTGGAAATGAATGCGGTCATCGGTTGAACGTGTCGCATCAAAACCGGTTCCACCATCTGCAGGTCCTGGGATGGTTCCCGCCGCCTCCGTATTATCTTCGGTACCTGAATCCCAAACGGGGGTGTTAAAAATTACGGATTCACCAATGGCTAACTGTGACAGGTCGCTGGCATTGATACCGGTGTAGGCGTCGTTGGTGTTAACCAGCATGGTTATCACACTAAGGTTAACGCCATTGAATGCGTCGGCTGTCAGTTCCAGGTTTTCAGCATCGCCCGGACCAATGGCAGCGATGCCAGAGCCACTGGTTAACACCGCACTATTATTGTGTGCCTCGGTAAGAAGGTCTGTGTTGGATCCGCCTTCAGCGAGATTTTCCAGAGCCACCGATGCCGGTTGCCCATCCGTCCAGGCTTGGTAACCGGACTGGTGAAGGATCACAGCGATAGGGGATAGGGGCTGACCGGCAGTGAGATTGCTGACGCTTATTTCAAACGTGCGATTGTCGGCATTGTTAGAGTGGTTACTTCCGCCACAGCTGGTAAGTAGCAAGCAACTACCAAGGGCACTGGCGAACAAAAATTGGCGAACAAATATATTTTTATGTGACATTGTTTTATTTCCCCAATCAATTGATGGTGACAGTGATACGAGCAACTGGGTTTAACCAGCGGTGAACGCGGTTGTCGATATCACTGCTGCCGCCGGTGTCGTTTTCGTCACCAATCGAACCTGGGTGAATATGTACTTTTTCTGCCGTATCAGTTGTTGCTACGATGCCACCAACGCCTCCGGTTCGTGTGTTGGCTGCGGGGGTTGGTTGTGGAATGCTGGCTTGAAGTTCATCGTTAGCTTCGGTGCCCGCATCATACGCATTAATCATGACAGTGTAGGTGCCTGCGGTGGTTGGGATAGACCAAGAGTCTAAACCAATAAATCCATCGTTGGAGGGCAATATCATGGCAACAATCGACAAGTATTGAKYRGYAGCNASTSWKGTCTKTATCCNANNNNSCRTNGGCGGTGGTATTCGCACCAGGAGCGAGCAGGCCGCTGGCGGGGTTTTTAATGACTGTTGGCGTGGTGCCTGCGATTGCCGCATCGAGTGGATCAATATCGCCGCCTTCTGCCATGGCTTCCAATGCGGCCGATGCGGTTGTGCCAGTGCTAAATAATTGAGTGGAGCTATCGTGGGCGGCCACTAACAAGGGGGTGAAATGTAGGCCATTGGTTAAGTTTTCAATGGTCACGCTGAATTGTTGTGCCTGTGCGATGGGGCTGATAATTATCAAGCCAAATACGCTGGCAATGGCGGTTTTTTTTAGGATCATTATTTTTCTTCCGTTACGTTATGGTTTTTGTAGACAGGGAAAAGTCTAACCAGTTGAAATAACGYAGGGATAACAGAAAAATAACCAAATGATAAACAAAGTGTAAACTTTTTATAACATTGTAGTTATTGTTGCGAGATTGTTGGTTTATATCGGGATCGGTGCAAGGTTAATCGTTTGCAATGTCGATGTTAAAAAAGAAACGGGTGCCTTGGTGAACGGTACTGGTGACTTCCAGGGTGATGCCGTGTAACGCCAGTAGACGTTGGCAAATGGCTAAACCTAAACCGGTGCCTTTGTTGTAAGGCGTTAGGGCGTTTTTAGCGCGATAATAAGGTTCAAATATATAGGGCAAATCTTCTTCACTTATACCTTGGCCAGTGTCTGTTATCGCAATGGTAACTTGATGCGAATTATTGGTGGCAGAAATAGTCACGGTGCCGTTGTTGGGCGTGTAATGGATGGCGTTTGCGACCAAGTTTTGGATGACACGTTCGAGTTTGGCGATGTCACCTGATACGCATTGTTCGTCGAGGTCGCATTGAACATTTAGTTGAATGTTTTTYAGTTGCGCKAGGCCTTCCAAGCTGGAATATAAATCACTGAGAGAATCTTCGATAGAAAATGATTGTTTGTTTAATACCACCTGATTGTTGTCAAGGCGTGCAAGTTCTAATAACTCGTTGATCATACTGTCAAGGCGAGCGCAGTTTGCGAGCGATTTTTCGATGAAACGCATTTTMTCTGCGTCATCGATGGCGTCAAATTTTAATGTTAAGGTTTCCAAGTACGCGGTAGTGCCGGTAAGCGGGGTACGTAAATCATGGGATAGATAGGATAAAAATTCACGACGGACTTCATCGAGTTTTTCCAGTCGATTCAGCAGGGCGACAATTTGTCGGGCCATGTGGTGAAAGGAGGTTGAAAGTTGCAAAACTTCTGAACTGCCGTGATTGTTAGTAGTGTGGATTTTTTCTGGTGATTGTTTAAAGCCAGACTGCTCAAAGGCAGTTATTTCGATGGCTAAGGTGCGTAATGGTTTGGTGAGCGCATAAAATAATAAGAGCGATGCGGCGAGTAAAAATAGTAGGGCAGTCCCCATGCCAAACAGTCCAATTTGCCAGGCTTTACTCAATTGTAAGGCGGTGGCTATGCTGTCATAGTCTTCGCCACCAATGATTATGTATAAATAACCTAGCAATTGATTGTTGTGTTTAATGGATGCGGCAGAGAATATCTTTTTGCGAGTAGGGGAGCGCGGGTCATCGCCGAGCATCGGTAACTCAATATTCCCAATCGTGAACTGTTTTATTGGCGAGGTATCGATACGTTTGAGTTTGATTTTTTCTTCTGGAGCGTCGTAGGCCAAGAGTTTGCCTTCGGTGTCGACAATATAGAGTTCTATAGAGGGGCCTAACACCATCATCATGTGGAAGGCTTGTTTGATGATGTCTTTATTAAACGTACCGTCTTTGCCAATGGCTAGATCTTGCACGATATGTTCGGCTAATTGTAAATGCAGGCGCTGTGATGTTTCATTTTGGATAGAGCGGCTGGATTGTTCGAATAACCACGCCAGCAGTCCCGCCATCACTAAAAAAACGCCAAGCAACACAATGGATATTCTGCGGTATAAACTATGGGTTATTTTCATGGCGCCTTGTTCGGGTTGACAAACTTATAACCAACCCCCCATACGGTTTGTACATAATTAACATCATCGGGGCGCTTTAGTTTTTTCCGTAATCGGTTGATGTGGGTGTTGACGGTGTGTTCATAACCATCGTGGCTGTACCCCCAGACCGTATCCAATAGTTGATGACGAGAAAAAACTTGGCCTGCATTTTCTGCGAGGTGTCTGAGCAAATCGAATTCACGGGCGGTAAGCTCAATGAGGTTTCCATCTAAGATGATTTCATGTTGATCGACACGAATTTCTAAACCGTTAAAAAGTAATGGTTGATGTTGTGCAGGGGATGCTTGGTGGGTGTTGCGCTGGGCGCGACGTAATAAGGCTTTTACCCGTGCTTGGCATTCGCGGATGCTAAAGGGTTTGGTTAAATAATCATCGGCCCCTAACTCAAGACCTATGACTCGATCCGCCTCGCCATCAAGTGAGGTCAGCATAATAATGAGAATGTCAGGTTTGAGCTGGCGTAGCTCCCGGCATAGGTCCAGGCCGTTATAGCCGGGCAGCATAATATCTAAAATAACCAAATCAAAATCATCGTGAGTGGTTAGATAGTGTTTGGCGTCGAGACCATCGTTAAAGAGCTGAACCTCAAAGTTCAGGTCTTTTAGGTGGTATGTGACGGCATCGCCTTCGGGGATAGGCTTCTGCCCGGCCTGCTTGCAGGAATGCAGGTAGGACAGCAG
>NVVG01000099.1 GCA_002402125.1 Moraxellaceae bacterium | reverse complement strand
GGTGAAGTGGAGTTCCACTATGCTCGGGTTGATATCCAACAATTATTTCACGATGTGATCGCATTTGTTGTCACTGAAGCCTATGACAAAGGGTTGGACGTGGGGGTTGTGCAAGAGTCCGCGTTACCGCAGTTTATCCTGGCGGACGCCGTTAAGCTGCGTCAAGTTCTCTTGATATTGTTAGCCAATGCGGTGAAGTTTACCGGTCACGGGTCGATATTGTTGTGGGCAGAGATGCTAAGTCAGGGGCGTCTTTATATTGAAATTAGAGATACTGGTGTAGGTATTTCAAAAGAAAAACAAGATGAAATATTCCAACCCTTTACCCAAGAAGACGCATCGACCACTAGGCACTTCGAAGGCTCAGGGTTGGGTTTAGCGTTGTGTCAGCGTTTGGTGGAGGCAATGGGTGGCAGCGTTGGTGTGAGGTCTATTCAAGGTGTAGGGTCATCTTTTTTCATTGAATTGAGTGTCGGCGTTATCGATGAATCAAAAAATGCCGTGGGTTTACGACGCCATGATTTTAGTACACGTTGCCCTGCTAGCTCCGCGTTGCTGATTGGCGATTTACCCGGAACCAAAACAGTGATGAAAATAACCTGTCAACAATGGGGTGTCGGATTTCACTGGGAGCCAAAAGAATCTCGTGTGTTAAGGCATCTTGATGAGATATTGCATGCCGATAATTACCGTTGGATTTTTATAGCCCAAGAAATGAGTGAGCGGTTTTGGGAACAAATGAATCCGTATCTCAATGCTAACGATGGTGTGCGAGTGATTCAGTTGCGGTTACCGAATGAGACCTATGGACAACGTCCGTTGCCGCATCTATACGTGCCTTTTACCCAAGAGGCCCTGGCAAATTTAATGCTTGATATTCGCGTTGAGGAACGGTTGATGTCAGGCGGCCTAAAGAATGCCACGGTTAGTCGAACGCATCTCGAGGCGACCTTAAGAAAAAACTTTCCTCGGATGTTAGTGGTTGACGATAATTTGGTGAATCGAAAAATCGTCTGTGGATTCCTGAAAAAAATGGGATTTAAAACTGATGTGGTTGGTGATGGGGCGCAAGCTGTGGAAGCGGTGAAGAGTAATACCTATGGCATGGTATTTATGGATTGTCAGATGCCGGTGATGGATGGTTATGAGGCCACTAGGCAAATTCGTAAGCATTTTTCCAGTGAGGTCTTGCCGATACTTGCGGTAACCGCAAATGCGTTAAAAGGGGATCGTGAGAAGTGTTTAGCGGCTGGCATGGACGATTACATCGCTAAGCCATTGCAAATGGATGAAATGGCCTCAAAAATTAATTTTTGGGTGGATAAATTTCATTCTAAGGCCCAATCTAAGGCATAATCCTCCTTCATTTTGAAAGAGGAAATCTTGTGGAAATATTGGCGATAGAGCTTTTGGGGCGTCCGTTACGCTTAGAAGGCACGATGGCGGGTTGGCAGCAACTATTTTGGGATCATCAATTGGTGTCAGAGAAAGCCGCATCGGTGTCAACCGATGATGAGATACAACATCAATTCACCCTGCAAAGCCAACAGGGCAATGTTGAATGTAGCGTATCGTTGAATTTGAACTGGCAGCCATTTGCCTTGAAATATTCCGTTACGGTTAATGACCAAATAGTTGAGCAGGGCGATCGCACACTCGCGGATTTAGAACACACCTCTCCTACCGAAATTGTCCCCATCAAGAAACCAATTAGCCTAATAGGCCTTGGCTCTTTAGCGTTTAAACTGCTAAAGAGTGCCAAAGCGATTAAGGTGGTATTGGCCGGTACCAGTTTGGCTGCCTACTCTTGGTTGTTTTCCCTTCAGTTTGCATTGTCGTTGATAGGTTGTTTGGTGTTTCACGAATATGGTCATGTGCGCGCGATGCGGTACTTTGGAATGAAAACAAAAGGTATTTACTTGATACCTTTTGTGGGTGGTTTGGCATTGGGTGATGATAAAATAAATACCCGCTGGCAGGATGTTGTTATTTCTATCATGGGGCCAACCTTTGGTTTGATTTTATCCTTGTTGTGTTTACTCGTGTATTGGCTGACCGGCGAAATGTTCTTTGCCGGTCTAGCGGCCTTTAATGCCTTGCTTAACCTTTTTAACCTGTTGCCTATTCTGCCTTTGGATGGTGGTCATATCCTAAAAAGTATTAGTTTCTCTATGCATAGCAAAGTGGGCATCGGCTTATGTGCGGCGGGTGCAGCTTTTGGGGTTTTTATCAGCTATCAGTTGGGCTTGGCGCTGTTGGGTTTTTTATTGCTTATCGGTAGTCTCGAAATAATCATGGAATGGCGTACGCGGCATGAGAGTCGGTTATATCCTTTGGATCGTTATGGACAGTTCTTCTCGATCATTTGGTACTTGATAACCGTGGGAAGTTTGGTGGCAGTGTTATGGTATTTTGCAGGCACTGGCGATGCAATATTAGGCTTACCTTTGAAGGTGTTGCAGAGCTGATTTAAAGCTATTCCTTTCTGTTTTATTGGGGGTGGTGTTTAATGAAAAAGGGTTCTTTGCGCCCGTTAACCAAGGGTTATATCCTAAAGGTCTAGCGAGGAAAAGGGAGGTGTTTGTTATGTCTATGTCCCCTAGAATTGAGGCCCACCTTGATCGGGTGGGAGTAAAGTATTCAATATTAAATCATTCGCATTCGAATACCAGTTTGCAAAGTGCCCGTGTTGCCCATGTGCCAGCAAATCAGGTTGCGAAAGCGGTAATTACCCATGATGGAGAAAACTATCGGCTGTGTGTGGTGCCTTCGACGCATCGAATAGAGCTGCAATTACTAAATGCGGCGACGGGCGGTAATTTTCGATTGGTGAAAGAGGAGGAAATTGAAAGTATTTTTGATGATTGTGAGCCCGGCGCGGTGCCCGCGTTAGGACAGGTGTATGGATTACCGGTGGTTTGGGATCAATGCCTGGCTGATATGAAAGACGTGTATTTTGAGAGTGGTGATCATGAGTCGCTTATTCACCTCGATCATGGAGCATTTATGGAGCTGATGGGCCTGCAAGCTCATTGTGTTATTAGCCACCAGACAGATAGTGTGCGGCGAGACCCTGAAACTACCCACTGATACAGGCCCGTAAGAGCGGGTTTAGTGGCCAGTCGGAGATATTGACCATTAGGATGATGGTCAAGTCGCGGGTGTCGGAATGTGATTAATCTGTTTTTTTTGCCATGGAGGCGAAGCTTGGCTGTCTATTTTGAAAGGGAAATGAGTGGGATGTTGCCTGTACAGCAATAATTGTGTGTTTTTTGAGTGGATGGCATTCGAATCCTGGCGATGAAACGTATATAATCCCCTTTTATTTGATCCTCGGAGAGCCCAATGGCTGATCGCATCGCCCAGGTAGAGAGAAATACCCTGGAAACACAGATTAAAGTATCGGTAAACCTTGATGGTACCGGTAAAAGCCAATTTGAAACGGGTTTGCCATTTCTAGACCACATGATGGATCAAATCGCCCGTCATGGCATGATTGATCTAGATATCCAGGCCAAAGGTGATTTACATATCGATGCTCACCACACCGCTGAAGACATTGGTATTACCATTGGACAGGCGTTAGCGAAGGCGATTGGTGATAAAACCGGGATTAATCGTTACGGCCATGCTTACGTGCCGTTAGACGAGGCGTTGTCGCGTGTAGTGCTGGACCTATCGGGGCGACCTGGTTTATGCATGAACGTAAAATTCACTCGTGCCAGTATTGGTGGTTTTGATACCGAGTTGTTTTATGAGTTTTTTCAAGGCTTGACCAACCATGCGTCGATGACGCTGCATATTGATAATTTGAAAGGCCACAATGCACATCACCAGGCGGAGACAATCTTTAAAGCCTTTGGTCGCGCTTTGCGCGCAGCGGTATCGATTGATGAGCGTCTAAATGGTGGGATGCCTTCTACCAAGGGTGTTTTGTAGAATGCCCATTAGTACAACTAGCCAAAGCAAATCAACCGTGGCGGTCATCGATTACGGCATGGGCAACCTTCATTCCGCGGCCAAAGCGTTAGAACATGTTGCGCCTGAGGCTCACGTTATTGTGACTTCAGACCCTGAGACGATATTGTCTGCTGATCGTGTCATGTTTCCTGGAGTGGGTGCGATTCGAGATTGTGTTGGCGAAATTCGTCGCCTAGGGTTAGATCAGGTGGTAAGTGAAGCGATTCAGCAGAAGCCGTTCCTTGCGGTTTGTGTGGGTTTGCAAAGCATGATGACCCGAAGTGAAGAAAATGAAGGCGTTGATTGCTTGGATCTTTTTCAAGGCGAGGTAAAATTCTTTGGTGACCAGCTAAAAGATACCGATGGCAGTGTGTTAAAAGTTCCACACATGGGATGGAATCAGGTGGCGCAAGTTCAAAGTGGGCACCCGCTATGGAATGGCATTGAAAATAATGCACGGTTTTATTTTGTTCACAGTTATTACGTGTCGGTAACAAATAATGGGTTAATTGCCGGACAAACGGATTATGGATTTTCGTTCACCTCCGTGATTGCAAAAGATAATGTTTTTGCTGCGCAATTTCACCCAGAAAAAAGCCAGCATGCAGGTTTGGCATTGCTGGGCAATTTTATGAATTGGGATGGCCAGAGTTAGATTTCTTTTTTGGTTTTTCCATCGATAGATTTTGAGAATAGGTAACACCATGATAATTATTCCTGCCATAGATTTAAAAGACGGCAAATGTGTACGCTTACGCCAGGGGCGTATGGATGATGAAACTATATTTTCTGACAACCCGGTAGACGTGGCTGGGCGTTGGGTTAACGAAGGTGCCCGGCGTTTGCACTTGGTGGATCTGAATGGCGCGTTTGACGGTAAACCGATGAATGCGGAAATAGTTACCGCGATAGCAAAAGCCTATCCCGACTTGCCGATTCAAATAGGTGGAGGCATACGCTCATTAGAGACCATCCAAACCTATATCGATGCGGGTGTGAATTATGTAATTATTGGCACCAAAGCTGTGAAAGAGCCACAATTTGTCATTGATGCCTGTAAGGCATTTCCTGGCCATATTATTGTCGGCCTCGATGCAAAAGATGGTTATGTTGCTACTGATGGTTGGGCCGAAGTGTCTGAGCAAACCGTTGTTGAGGTGGCGAAAAAATTCGAAGAGTACGGTGTGGAATCGATTGTTTATACCGATATCAATCGTGACGGCATGATGAAAGGGGTTAACGTTGAGGCGACCGCAGCCTTAGCCAATGCGATTAATATCCCCGTGGTTGCTTCTGGCGGAGTCACCAATATCGATGATATCAAACTGTTAGCTGAAGTTGTTGGCAACGGTATTTTTGGTGCGATTACCGGTCGGGCTATTTATGAAGGCACGTTAGATCTGAAAGAAGCGCAAGACCTAGCCGACTCAGTAGGCCAAATCTAATGGGTTTAGCAAAGCGAATTATACCTTGTCTCGATGTTGATAATGGTCGCGTAGTAAAAGGCGTACAATTTGTTGATATACGTGATGCCGGTGACCCGGTTGAAATTGCCCGTCGTTATGATGAGCAAGGCGCGGACGAAATTACTTTTCTAGATATTACCGCTACCCATGAAGGTCGTGCCACCACGATTAAAACCGTAGAGAAAATGGCCTCTGAAGTATTTATTCCATTGACTGTGGGTGGGGGAATACGTGAGTTGGCAGATATTCGACGCATGCTTAATGCCGGCGCCGATAAAATTGCGATTAATTCTGCGGCGGTGTTTAACCCTGATTTTGTCGGTGAAGCGGCGGCAAAATTTGGCTCGCAATGTATCGTTGTGGCAATTGATGCCAAATGTGTGAGTCAGCCGGGTGAAAAACCGCGTTGGGAAATATTTACCCATGGTGGTCGTAAACCCACGGGTATTGATGCGGTTGAGTGGGCCATTAAAATGGTTGGTCTTGGGGCAGGTGAAATACTGTTAACCAGCATGGATCGCGATGGTACCAAAAATGGATTTGATCTTGATGTTACCTCGGCCATTAGTGACGCAGTACATGTGCCTATTATTGCCTCCGGTGGTGTGGGTAATTTACAGCACCTTGCGGATGGCGTGATAAAAGGTAAGGCTGACGCGGTGTTGGCCGCCAGTATTTTTCATTTTGGTGAATATACCGTGCAGCAAGCCAAAGAGTTTATGGCGGCTCAAGGTATTGAGATGCGGTTGTAAAATGTTGTAGATGTTGTAGGTGTTGTGCAATTAAGTGATTTTGCTTAGCGTACGAATCGAAATCGTGTGTGTGGTGGTGTTGGTAGTGAGGCTATTTTGTGTGCGAGACGGTATTTCGATGGTTGCTCCGTTGGCTTCCAGTGCGCATTGACCAGTGTTGATACGCTGACAAGTTCAATGTTTTCATCGGCTAGTTTCGTAATGTTTTCTGCTAAGTATTTAATCGTGGCAGGATGAGGGTGAGCGATACCAATGGCATAACCGTTTTTTTTTGCTTTTGCCAGTAAGAGCTGAAAGGCTTTGTGTATTTCACTTTTGGAGGGGTTGTTATCCAAAAATATGTCACGGCGTAAATTTGGTATTTCATGTTCAGAGGCGACTTTTCCTGCGATGGAATTAGCATTAGTGAAACTGTCGATAAAGAATATACCTTTTGAGGAGGCCTCTTCCATGATCCATTCCATGGCTTTTCTATCGGTAGTCAATAAGCTGCCCATGTGATTATTAAAACCGGTAACGTGAGGGACCGCGGATAGGGAGTTGTTTACCAGATCTTTTAACTCATATTTGCTTTGATTGATGGTTAGGCCGCCAGCATCCAATTTTTTATGGACCGTGGCCTCCATGGGTAGATGTAATAATACCTCTTTGTTTTTAGCATGAGCAAGTTCCGCAAGTTTTTTTCCAAACGGAGTAAAAGGGATAACGGCGTAAGTGAGCGCGCCGGGTACTTTAATGATGAACTCGCCCGCTGGACGGTTATATCCGATATCATCAATGATGATGGCAATTTTTGACGTAGTGGGCGTAGTAGGCGTAGTATTAGCCGGCGATTGATTTCCGAGAGCGCTTGCTAGCGGTGTGATAACGAAACTGATCGAATAAAAGCTGAGAGAAAGCAGAAAATAAACCAGCCATGGGGCTGGTTTATTTTTGTGAATCATTGAATCCCATACTGCTGGGTTTGTCATGTGTTTGCCTTGCTAGGTTTTTATTGCTCGCTTGTCTCGGTTGTTGGCTCTTTGTCAGCATCCTTGGCGTTGTTATTTAGAGCAACAATATTGAGCGCTTTCAGTAAGCTTAGTGCTTGATACAGCTGATAGTCTCTTTCTTGCAAGGATTTTTTGTTTTTTTGTGAATTTACTGACTCTTTTGCGTTGTCGCTGTCTGCTTCGTCAGGGTTGGCTAGGTGACCGTTTAAATCCGATTCTTTAAGGTACTCATAACCGTCTACTTTGGTGACCTTGACATTGTCTACCACAATATCGGGGGTGATCCCTTGAGCCTGAATGGATCGGCCGTCGGGGGTGTAGTAGCGAGCGGTTGTAAGCTTAATGGCGCGATTGTTGGGTAAAGGTCTGACGGTTTGTACAGAGCCTTTGCCAAAAGATTGGGTACCCATGATGATGGCGCGTTTGTGGTCTTGTAGTGCGCCGGCGACAATCTCGCTAGCAGAGGCGGAGCCGCCGTTGATCAGTACAACCACCGGGGCACCGTTAAGAAAGTCACCAGGTGTTGCCCTTAGCTCCATTTCAGAGTCCGCTAATTTCCCTTTGGTATAAACTACGAGACCGCCATCAAGGAATATGTCAGATATTTCGGCGGCCGCCTGTAACACTCCACCAGGATTGTTACGCAGGTCGAGGACAACCCCACTCAGTGGTGTGTCGTTGTTTTCTGTGGTTAATTCGATTAACGCTTTGCGAACATTGGCGCCAGACGGTACTTGGAATTGACTAAGGCGAACATAACCATAGTTAGGAGCAAGCAGTCTGCTGCGAACACTACGGGTTTTTATGATGGCGCGGGTTATGGTGATGTCTAGGGTGCGGTCTGCACCTTCTCGGACAATGGTGAGTACGATGTCCGAACCGACTTTTCCTCGCATGAGCTTAACGGCGTCACCTAATGAAAGGCCTTTAACGGGCTTGCCGTCGAGTTTGATAATTAAATCTCCCGCCTCGATGCCGGCCTTATCTGCTGGTGTGCCATCGATGGGGGTGATGATTTTTACGAAACCATCTTCCATACCGACTTCAATGCCTAGGCCGCCAAATTCCCCGCTTGTGTTGGCTTGTAAATCTTCAAACGCCTCGGGTTTTAAGTAGGCGGAATGGGGGTCGAGGGCGGATAACATGCCTTGAATAGCGTTCTCTAACAGATCTTTATCATCAGTGTCTTCAACATAGGCCTTTTTGATAATGTCAAAAACTTCAGTAAAGGTGCGTAGCTCGGTGAGTGGTAATGGCAGCTTTTTGTCAGACTGTTGTAGGGTCTCCTGATAGGCCTCTGGGGTAAGAGTCGATTCATCACTCCAGGCATTAAGGCTAAGGCAAAACATCGGTGCAATCAGAAGGGCGAGCCATCGAGGGTGCCGCAATGTGGTACTAAGTACGTTCATCCAGTTTTCCTGTAACAATGTAACAATGTGCCAATGGTTCTATTAAGAGTATACCTTTAAGGTTAGCTCGTATTTGGCGAGAAATAACGTCCTTTTTAATAAAATCTAAAGAGCTCAAGGCCTTATGCCTTTATGGTGAGACAGTCAGGGTACTAGAAAGTTTCCTAGTGGTTAGGATTTGCACCATTTTGCCGGGTTGATGGGTTTACCTTGGTGGCGTAATTCAAAATATAATCCGGCGGAGGCTTTGTCGGTATTGTTGCCGTTGTAAGCCACAATTTCACCTTTTTCCACCCAGTCGCCTGGTTCTTTATTGAGTATTTCATTGCGGCCATATAAAGATAGGTAGCCGTCGCCATGATCCAGAATGGTGAGTAAGCCAAAGCCGCGCAGCCAATCTGAATACACTACTCTGCCGCGGTGAACGGCGGTTATGGCAGAGCCAGGCTTTGCCTTGATCAGTACGCCATTCCAGCGCAATTTGCCTTGTGATCGTCGGGTACCAAACCGTCTCTTAATACGACCTTTGGTTGGCCATGTTAATTTGCCTCTGCGCAGCGCGAAGGGCGTGCTGTTGATATTGGCAGGTAGGTCTGCCAAGGTTTCCTGTACGGCATCAAGCAGGATTTGAAGGTCGTTTTCGCTGGACTTAAAATGTTTGAGTTGGGCACCCTTGGACTGGAGGGCTTTGTTTAATTTAGCAAGCACAAGTTTGCGGCGACCTTGTGCTTTGATCAAAAGCGCTCTATCGATTACCAGCTGTTGCTTAAAACTCTCTAATTTAGTGAGCTCAGAGGTAATGGTTGATTGGTTGGTTTTGATCTGATATAGGGTGTTGGTAAATGTTTCGATATGCCCCAGTCGGGCCTTGTGGAAGTAATCATAGTACTTTAATGCCCGGGCAAGTTTTTCAGGATTTTGTTGGTTAAGCAGTAGTTTTAAATATTCTTGGCGCCCAGTTTGGTAAGCCGCAGTGATGTCAGATAATAACGCGTTGGTCTGTCGGTCTTTTGCTGCGCTGAGTTTCCGTTGTTCTTTCCTCAGTTTAATAATGGATTTTTTGGAGGATGTCAGGCTTTGATTAACCGCCTTAAGATTTTTTTGTGTTTTGCTGATCGCGAGTTCTGCTGATCGTAGTTGGTTTTCTGTTTTGCTACGTTTGCCCTGGGCTTTTTTAATGACGTGCTTTATCGACGAAATCTGTTTTTTGACCTGTGACAGCTCTCTTTGGGTTGTTTTTTCATCCACCACATCACTTGACCAGGCCATGGGGATAGAAAGAAAACAAACTACCCCCGCAATGATGGCCAATATCGATGTCGTTTTTTGAATCAGCATAATGCCTCTGATTGTGTCGAATGCTGTTGTGGCGTTTGCCGAAGAGAGCGGTTCAGTCACGCGCTGCTAAATTAACGCGGTGCCTGTCATTTCTTCTGGTTGAGGTAAGTCCATCAATTTGAGTAATGTTGGGGCTATATCTGATAACGTGCCGCCTTTTTGTTGCAAAGACAGCTCTCGGTTACCAATATAGACCAGTGGGACGAGTTCGCAGGTATGGGCGGTATGAGGTTGGCCGGTACTGGCATCCGCCATTTGTTCACAATTGCCATGATCTGCGGTAATTAACATGTGACCATCCACAGCCTCAACTGCGGCGACGACTTTTTCAAGACAAGCGTCGAGTGCTTCTACGGCTTTTATTGCAGCGGACAGTACGCCAGTATGCCCAACCATATCGCCATTGGCGAAGTTACATACAATGGCGTCATACTGCCCATTGGTGATTGCTTTTACTAGTTCATCGGTGACTTCCGGTGCGCTCATCTCAGGTTGCAGGTCGTAGGTGGCAACATCGGGAGACTTGATTAATTTTCTCTCCTCTCCTTCGAATAAGGCTTCTCGGCCACCACTAAAAAAGAAAGTCACATGGGCATATTTTTCAGTTTCTGCGATCCGCAGTTGGGTCTTGCCTTGGTTACTCAGGTATTCACCGTACACGTTCGCAAGGGGGCGGGGTGGAAAAGCACAGGGTGCATCGATGTCATCAGCATAATGCGTTAACATCACAAAGCTGGATAAAGCCGGGCGTTTGGTGCGAGTAAAGTCGCTAAAGTCATCGGAGACAAAGCTACGAGTGATCTCGCGGGCACGATCTGCGCGAAAGTTCATGAATATCACCGCATCATCATCTTCAATGCTGGCGGGAGTTTCGCCCTCTGCCGCGATGATGGTGGGTTTTACAAATTCGTCTGACAAATCATTTTTATAGGCCAGTGCTAGGCCTTCTGCCGCGCTAGGGGCAGAATACTCGGCCGCACCCGTAGTGAGCATATTGTAAGCTGCTTCTACTCTATCCCAGCGGTTATCTCTATCCATTGCATAGTATCGCCCGATAATGGATGCAATACGGCCGACGTTGAGCGACCTTAGTTGTTGGTCAATTGTATCGATGGAGGTTTCGGCGGATCTTGGCGGGGTGTCTCTACCATCAAGGAATGCATGGACGTAGACCTGTTTGGCGCCACGTTTAACCGCCATGTCTATCATCGCCTGGATGTGACCTTGGTGGCTGTGTACGCCACCGGGGGACAATAAACCCATTAAATGGACTGCTTTGTCGGCAGCAACCGCTTTATCAACGGCCTCGCAAAGCGCTTGGTTATTGAAAAAATCACCGGTTTCTATGGCTTTGGTGATTAGCGTGAAATTTTGGTAGACCACACGGCCGGCCCCCAAATTCATATGACCAACCTCAGAGTTGCCCATTTGCCCATCGGGTAGCCCAACATCCATGCCAGAGCTGGAGATTAATGTATGTGGACGATTTGACCATAGCGAGTCCCAGCAAGGTGTTTGTGCCTGGGCAATGGCATTGTTGTCTTCCGTTTCTCGGTGGCCCCAGCCATCAAGAATAACAAGTACATGGGGCTTACGCTTGGTTGAATTCGTCACTGAAGTTACACCTATAATCTAGAAAGCTAACCTGTTAAGGTTGTTCGCGTTTGAATTGGGAGCATTTTACCCTAAATTTGCTACAGATAAAGCGGAGGGTTTGGCCTTTCTTCGCTAGCGTGTATACTCCTCAGCCACATCTTCGTTGATTTAGTTTTCTTTTGTTTGATAAGGGGCCTTTGATGGACCGCGTAATTGAATTTGCAATGAGCCATATGGCTTTGGTTGGTAGTTTTGTAGCCTTGTTAGCTGCATTTTTGTTTCTAGAATCTCGCCGAGGCGGTAAGGGCGTGAGTTCACAGCAATTGACTAATTTGGTTAATAGTCAAGGGGCTTTGGTTCTTGATGTGCGTGATCGTAAGGAGTTTGGATTAGGGCATATCACCGAGTCGAAAAATATTCCGTTTGTTAAGCTGGAAGATCGCGTATCGGAGTTGAATTCTCATAAAGACGCCCCCATAGTTTTGGTATGTAAGATGGGGCAGCATTCTGGCGCCGCAGGAAAAATTCTTACCAAACACGGCTTTAAGGACGTTCGCCGTTTAACCGGCGGTATTGCTACCTGGAGCGCCGATAGCTTGCCCTTGATTAAAGGTTAAGTATTAAAGGATAGAAATTAAAGCCGAAAAGATTTCAGCGATATCGAAGTAGAAATATGAATGAAGTAAAGATATATACAACACCTTGGTGCCCCTACTGTATTCGTGCCAAACACATGTTAACAAAAAAGGGTGTGGAATTTCAGGATATTGATGTATCTCGTCAGCCAGCATTAAGGCAAGAAATGGAACTGTTGAGCGGTAGGCAGACAGTCCCCCAAATTTGGATAGGTACTTTTCATGTCGGTGGTTGCGATGAACTGCTTGCACTGGATCGGACTGGAAAGCTGGACGCGATGTTAGTCGCTGTCGATTAAGCGAGCTTAAAACAAGCGCTATTAGAACGGGCACTATTGAATAAGTTACGTTTAATTAACAATAATCAAAAAATAATTTATTTGTTAAGGAATTACACCCATGGCTGAAGAACAAGCGAAGAAGAACAATTTCCAGTTACAGCGTCTTTATCTAAAGGACCTCTCTTACGAAGCGCCAAATACGCCAGATGTTTTCAAGAAAGAGTGGAAACCCGAAGTAAATCTGGAAGTAAATAATTCCTCAACCATCGTGAAAGACAATGTACATGAGGTTGTATTAAAAGTAACGGTTACTGCCAAAGTAGAAGACTCTGTTGCGTTTATTGTAGAGGTTCAGCAGGCCGGACTGTTTACCATTGAAGGTATCGAAGGTGTTCAGTTAGAACATGTGCTTAAAGGCGTGTGTGCAAACATACTGTTCCCTTATGTAAGAGAAGTCGTGTCGGATGTTGTTTCTCGTGGTACTTTCCCGCAGTTATTATTGCAGCCGATTAATTTTGAAGCGGCCTTCGCAGAACAGATACGTCGTCAACAAGCCCAGCTAAAGGGTGAAGGTGAAGCGACACATTAAGATTGCTGTAAAGTGGAGGGCTACGCCTTTCTGCTGAGCAATTGATATAAAGAGCCCGCAACAAGCCCGCAACGACGCGGGCTTTTTATATTTAGCCTCGTACTCTATTTGTTGAATGACTGTTATGTTTAATATAGTGCTTTTTGAACCCGAAATACCCCCCAATACCGGTAATATTATTCGGCTTGCAGCTAATGCTGGCTGCAACTTGCACCTTATAGAGCCTTTGGGTTTTGATCTGGACACAAAAAAGCTGCGTCGGGCTGGGTTGGATTACCACGAGTTTGCCGATGTTAAGACCCATAAAAGTTATGATGACTTTTTAATGGCAGAGAACCCCCAAAAGATCTATGCACTGACAACGAAGGGCGTGCGCAATCATTCTGATATTCATTTTAAAAAGGGGGACTATTTGTTATTTGGTCCTGAGACCCGAGGCCTACCGCAAACCATAAGAGACGGTCTAGGGATTGATAATTGTTTACGCATACCGATGCTGCCAGAAAGTCGTAGTCTGAATTTATCGAATTCAGTGGCGATTATTGTGTATGAGGCTTGGCGGCAAATAGGTTTTGAGTGACCGATGCTCGATAAATTAAGGTCAGAAAAACAGGTTGTAATATTTCATCATATTAGGAGGGGGTAGATTCCATGACCATAGCGTATGCTTGTATTTTAATTGCGGCTTTGTTGCCATTTGTTTGGACTGTGGCAGCAAAATTGTCAAAACCTGGTTTTGACAATAGTGGGCCCAGGGATTTTCTGAATGAACTTGAGGGCTGGGGTCAAAGGGCGAATTGGGCACAAATAAATAGTTTTGAGGCGTTTCCGGCATTTGCGGCAGCAGTTTTGGTGGCCTATCAACTAAATAATATTGATCTAAATGTATTGGATGCGCTAGCGGTTAGTTTTGTTGTCTGTAGAGTTCTGTATGGGATATTATATATTGCTGATAAGGCTACATTGCGTTCTTTGGTTTGGATGGCGGGTATGGGTTGCTGGGTTGGGATTTTTCTGTTGTCGATATAAGTATTCCAAAAACTTCAGTTTCAAAATGTTAAGAAATGGAGCCTAGAATATATGATTTATCATTATAAACCAGAAAATGAATGTGAAACTGATGAGAAGTGTTTCATCATTGAGATGCTTCCTGCCTCGGCAGATGAGGGTTGTTCTATTGCTCAAGCAAGGGTGATGCCGGGAGTAACCACAACATTACATAAAGTGTTAGGAGTAGTGGAGCGCTATGTCATCTTGTCCGGTGAAGGCTTAGTGACTGTTGGTGACTCAGCTCCTGAGAAAGTATCGGTAAAAGATATCGTTAGCATCGACAAAGATGTGCCGCAAAAGATTGAAAATACTAGTGGTACGGAAGACCTGGTGTTCTTGTGTGTTTGTACTCCAGGTTTCAACATTGAAAATTACGTTGATTTGGAATGTTGAGCGCTAGCAAAGTAATCTAACAAAACATAATGGGAAGCGCTGATCTTTCCCATTATGCTCGTAGTTTAACGTAGCGTGATTTATTCGAGAGCGTTTTCATCGTATTGCATAAATTGCTCAGAGAAATCTGCATCAAGTTCGATTTGTTTAATTAAACTGTCTTCTTCTGCGTTACGTTGCTCGTTCCACTGATCAAAAAATACCAAGTCCTCTAACGGCAGGCGTTTACGCCACCCAGCGTTTTCAAGATCTGGCTTTTTATTAAAGTGAGAAACGTAACCGACACAAAGGTAAGCGATAGGAACGATGTCGTCCGGGATATTGAGGGCATCTTTCAGTGCTTGTTGTTTGATAATGCTTACCCAACCCACACCTAAACCTTCTGCTCTCGCCGCTAACCAAAGATTTTGTACCGCACAGACACTACTGTAGAGGTCCGTGGTTTTTATATGAGTGCGGCCTAGTACATGAGGGCCGCAGCGGTTGCGATCACAGGTAATGCAAATGTTAATGGGGGATTCTTTGATGCCTTCTAACTTTAGGTTGCGATAGGTTTCTTGGCGCTCGGCTTTGAACAGTTTGGCGGCTTCTTCATTGGCTTCTACAAAACCTTGATGAACACGTAGTTTGGTTTCTTTTGAGCGTATAACAATAAAATTCCAAGGTTGCATAAAGCCTACGGAAGGCGCGTGGTGAGCGGCTTGCAGTACTCTAGCCAATACCTCGTCGGGGATCGCGTCAGGTTTGAACTGGCCGCGCACATCCCGGCGATTAAATATGGTTTTGTAAAGCGCGTCCCGCTCCTCTTGGGTAAAACAAAAATCTTGATTAACGAGGTCGGCGCAATTTTCTACGGGTTTATTTTCCAAAGTATTCCCCTTAATGGAAAAATAGAGGACACGTCTGTCCAAACGTCTCTTGGTTTCTCTCAGGCCGGTCTTCTGACTTAGGGTCATCTTACTCAAATGCCTTCCCGGACGACGATGTACTAGCGTCGTCTAGTGGCGTTGCAGCATCGTTGGTGGGGCAGTGTCGTTGGTAGGACAGTGTCGATGCAGATTTGAGTAATTACCATTACAGCGTTGGGCACGTACCGGAATTTGCCGGTTTCCCGATTATCCTTTGATTGAGCCGTGGTAGAGCTGAATCAGAGGCACCTGAAAGTATTTGGGTTGTTATAGCGTTAGAGGTGGCTGCGCGTCAAGACATGGGTGATTTTATATAGGAAGCAGAAGGCCAATACCCCTAACAACTTAAGGTGTGGGCTGCTGATATCTACTGTTAATGTGCCGTTTAGTGATAAGAATTGATGTTTCTGATTTGTTTTGTACTAACAGGGCGCCTCGGGCACTCTATCAAGGCGCTTTACGGTCTCTGGTCTACACTCGAAGTAATACCGTGTCTAAATGGGTTTGTTTGAGTGCTTGATGATGTTGCAGGCTTTAACGAAAATCTGGAAAAAAGGGCGTGGCAGGGATTCCGACGTTTTAGGCGTAGAAATTTCCCCTGAGGGCGTTGCTATTGCTCGTCTGGCTGGCGCTACGGGTG
>NVVG01000098.1 GCA_002402125.1 Moraxellaceae bacterium | reverse complement strand
TTAATTTTTCCATTTCTTCCATTAGCGCATAGTAACGAGGGTGGTGTTCTTTTTTCAGTGCCTGTGCGCGAGCGGTACCATCTTCATGTACAACTTCCGGTACGCGAGTTTTCCATTCTTCTTCTACTTCAAAGGTGAATGTCATAAAGGGAGCAGGATGGTCATTGATGAACATTTCTTTTGCAACTCGATCCAGCATACTTGGACAAAATGGACGCCAGCGCTCACGAAATTTAATTTGTTCGTTGATGCGATCGGCGACTCCTTTGGCGCTAGGTGAGCCGATGATGCTACGGCCGCCCAGTGCTCTAGGGCCAAACTCCATTCGACCTTGGAACCAAGCAACAGGGTTGCCATCGTTTAAGATCTTGGCAATTTTAACCGGTACATCATCGATGATGGTGTAGGTGGGTTTGTTTGGGTGGATCTTACAGGCTTCCTCACATTCTTCGTTGGTATAAGATGGTCCTAAATAGACGTGTTCCATCTTGTCTACAATGATGCCGCGTCTAGTTGCAGCAAATGAGGCTGCGCCGATAGCGGTGCCGGCATCACCCGACGCGGGTTGCACCCATAATTCTTTGACTTCATCCCGAGCGATAATTTTTTGATTTAATTTAACGTTTAATGCACCACCACCGGAGAAAACCAGTTTTCCGGTTTCCTTTAGGATATCACCTAAATAGTAGTCCATTAATTTTAGTGAAATATCTTCATACAGTTTTTGTATGGCGGCAGCGTAATGGATGTAAGGATCGTCAGCAGCATCACCTTGGCGGCGGGGGCCTAACCAATCGATAAGTTTGGGGGTAAAGTAAAAACCCTTACCGTTTTCTTTGTAGCGACGTAAGCCAATTACGTTGGCATAGTCAGTATTAACCCTGAATTCACCATCGTTAAAATCGATAAGGCGACTAAGGTCATAACGGTCGGCATCACCATAGGGTGCCATGCCCATAACTTTGTATTCACCATCGAGCATTTCAAAGCCGAGGTATTCAGTAATTGCACCATATAACCCACCCAATGAATCGGGATCGTAAAACTCTTTAATTTTATGGATTTTACCGTTTTCTCCATAACCAAAGAATGTTGTAGCGTATTCGCCTTTGCCATCGATGCCCATGATGGCAGTTTTTTCTTTGAAACCTGATAGGTGGTAGGCGCTACTGGCGTGGGCCAAGTGATGTTCTACCGCGTCAAATTCAATTTTATCTGGGTTGATACCCAGTTGTTTTAACAGCCCCATGATGTTGTCTTTGTACCGATAAAAACGTCGGTTGCCGGTGAGCAGGGCGTCTAACGAGCGATCAGGTGCATACCAATAACGTTTAGCGTAATGCCAGCGAGCGGGAGAGGTTAAAGGTATGGGTGCGAATGGAATCGCCACAACATCAATATCATCAGGAGAGATGCCTGCGAACTCCATGCAGAATTTTGCGGATTCGTAGGGCATTTTATTTTTGGCATGTTTGTCACGAATAAAACGTTCTTCTTCGGCGGCGGCAACAAGTTCATTGTTTATGTAAAGGGCCGCTGATGGGTCGTGATTTAATGCGCCTGATAGTCCAAGGATGATCATTGTGTTGTCCTATGTATTACTGTTTGCATAGTCTATTGAGCTACCTAGACGTTATTTGCTAAGTAGCTGTGTTAGTTCGGTCTCAAATAACGTTTTTATTTGGGAGGTTGCTTCCCAGTTTCTCAAAAAACGTTGAATGTCTTTATTAAATGCTCGATTAAAGGCGCGTTCGGATGAGTGGAAATGTACGGCATCCAAATCCAAAACGAATACATCGTTGTCTGCCACCATAAAATTGGTGGCCTTAGTGTCTCCGTGAGAGATGTGAGCGAGCTTAAATAATTTAAAAATGTCGATTAATTTCGATGCGATATGCTGGGCGTCGAGGTCGATGGCCTCTTCGTTAAAAAAGTCTTGCACGGTGGTGCCGTCGATATACTCACTCATGAAGTAGGCGTGGCGCCTAATGAGCCCGATGCGCTGCTCAATCATAGCGATAGGGCGCGGGGTGTTAATGCCATAAAACCGTAAACTATGGGCGGCTATCCAAGAGGTGTGTGCGCGTGAGGGTCGTAATGCGCGTGTGGCTTGATGGATAATATTTTTTATATTGTAACGTTTAATGATGGCTTGTTGATTGTCTATCCGGGTTTGAATAATAGTCTGGCTACCGCCATCTTTAACCATTGTTGCGGATTCAAAAGCTGCGTCGGGGTTATTGGCCCAGTTCAATATGTTGTCGCTAAGATATTCTCGGCGGCAAGCAAATAATTGGGTTAGATCTTGCTTTGTGRMAATTTCAGAGCAATCRCGAAATAGCTTTTTTTGGTAGTTAGCTAAGCGGACTGAACGCARAGTTTTTATTTCTTYGGCTAGCGCTTGAGCGTCGAATGTTTTACCTATRCTAATGGACTGGTAAGTGTTGAGAGCAAGTAAGGCYTTCTCATCGAAGGCTAATGGTAATTGGGCGAAGAAAAGTGCCAAATTATTCAGTGCGTTGCATTTATCTAGCGGAGTCTGGCGACTAACCGAWATGTCRCCACARTCAATGACGTAAAGTTCATCGTTGTATTCGATAAAGTTRTCYARATGGATATCTTGYTGCGCGACGCCTTTGTTGTGCATGAGCGCAATTAACTGGCAGGCGCGTTGAATAAGYGCGAGYTTTTCTTCRCTGCTGCTTGCATCTTCAATTTTACKCATCAGGCTTTGGCTTGGTTTTAGGCGTTGATARATAATAAATCCAAGTTTTTGTTGTTCGTCAAAACCATGGTCGAGCATTTCTGGTGTGGTGATGCTGGTGTTCTTTAACGATTGGTGGCCTTGTAATTCTCGTTTGGTGTGGCGTTTCCATTTTATTGGGTCGATAAAACACTTTACCACCACCGCTTGGTTGTTCCATTGTGCGAAACAGGTGAAACGTTTGTAAGGCAGTAAACGTAATAGCTCGTCACATACTAATTGGTGGGTTTGATCGCCGGAGCGTACATTCAATGTAAAAGGTGTAGTGAGCTCTCTACCTGATTGACGCAGTATGTTGGCATTGCCTTGTCTCACCGAGGTCATGAGGTTTGACCTGGTTTTCTATGGGCTGCGTCTTCAATGATTTGTGCGGCCTTTTTTGGCATATCATATATGTCAGCTTGTGACGCAAAGTTGAGGGCATTTTGTTTTAGTTCTGATTTGTCTTTTGTGAGAATGTACGACAGGGCGGTGTTGAGTGCGGGCTGATTAAACGGCGAGTTTAATACAACGCCAGCATTGGCCTCACTGATATAGTGAGCGTAACCACAGACGTCAGTTACCAATACCGGTAGTCCGGCCACCACCGCTTCTAACAGAATGGTGCCGGTATTTTCATTGTAAGCGGGATGGATTAGTAAGTCGGCTCCCAATAAAAAATCTGGAATGTCGTTCCGTCCCTTTAATATGGTGATATTTTTAGTTATGCCAAGTGATGACGCTTGCTTAAGAAAAGTTTTCGGGTTGTCTTGCCCAATCACAATGAAGTGGGTGTTTTCTTTTTGCTTGTCGGGTAATGACGCCAGCGCGAGTAAAGCGCGGTCTAGTCCCTTGGTCTTAAAGCCGGAGCCAACCATAAGCATCAGCTGTTGATTATCGTTGATGTTCCACTGTTGTCTGAAGTTAGCTCGAATTTCGGCGGCGTTGACCGGCGCTTTTCTGTCTTTGCTGATGCCTGGAGGGAGTAAATGAAAGCGTGCTTCTGGGGTATGGTAGTGTTTTTGGAAAAGAGGCTTTTGTACTTCTGAGATCATTAAAATTTCGGTGTGGCTCTTTATCGAAAATACCGCTTTTTCTTGTTGGTAAAAATGTTTATAACGACTTCCTAAACGGTAGAGTGGGTGTCGTAGGGTGAGTGCCTTGTCTTGATAACAKGGGTCGGCTGCATAGTAAACATCGAGCCCTTCTAGCTTATTAAAACCAACAATCGCGTCATATTGAGTTTGCTGGAATTGTTGTTTGAGCCAGGTTGTAAAGAGTATGTTGCGTTGATGGTTGCTAAAAGCCTTGATGGGGGCCACATGTACCTCCATGTTGTCAGGTTTTGGTCCCTCCCAAATAATGCTATAGACATCAACCTGATGACCTAGTGAGATGCAGGCCTCAGCGATTCTGCTGAAGTCACGTTGCAGGCCGCCAAAGGGAAAGTATTTAAACAAGACAAAAGCAAACTTCACGCATTCAACTCCATGTCTACTAAACACCCGGCGTTTGCGAGCCGTGTTTCAGCGATATTTCGATTGGGTCTGGAATTGGCTGTGATAGATTGGACCATAATGGTTTTGATCATATTAATGTCACAGGCTCCGGCAGCGTTGGTTTATCAATATCAAAGGGCGCATATTTTACCCTTTCATGAGTGCTCGGGTACAGTAGAATGCAACATTTCCCGCTTCAATTTATCCGGTTGGTGCTATATAGCGTAAAAGTAAGGTAAAATGGTCCCTAAAAGCACTAAGTTAGTAAGTGGTTACTTGCTATATGCCTCAGTTGGAGAATACGGTAGATGACATTGCAACTAAGAATTCCTGCGTTTGAAAAGGCCCACGTACTGGTTGTGGGGGATGTAATGTTAGATCGCTACTGGCATGGCCCAACATCGAGGATATCTCCAGAAGCTCCAGTACCTGTGGTCCATGTCAATCATGTGGAAGATAGACCTGGAGGCGCGGGAAACGTTGCGCTTAACATAGCGGCGCTTGGAGCCGGAGCTAGGTTAATAGCGGTTACCGGTAAAGATGATGCGGCAAAATCATTGACCTCTAGTTTAAACGCAGCCGGTGTGGCCTGTGATTTTATTGGTACTGAAGATAGCCCAACCATCATAAAATTGCGGGTTATGAGCCGTCACCAGCAGTTAATCCGATTAGATTTCGAAGAGGGCTTTGCCAGCCTGGATGCAGATGAATTGTTGGAGCACTTTACGGTGGCGTTGCCCCACGCCAGTGTGGTGGTTTTATCGGATTATAATAAAGGTTGTTTACAGGACCATCAGGCGTTAATTAATGCCGCCAAAGTCCAAGGTATTTCTGTTCTAGCCGACCCCAAAGGCAGTGATTTTTCAAAATATAAAGGTGCCACCCTATTAACCCCCAATCTCACCGAGTTTGAAGCTGTAGTTGGCGCCTGTGAGACGGAAGAAGTTTTGGTCTCTCGTGGTCTAGCATTGTTGGAAGAGCTTGAGTTGCAGGCGTTATTGATCACCCGCGGCGAAAATGGCATGACGTTGCTGCGGGCAGGTCAATCTGAAATGCATTTCCCAGCACGTGCTCGAGAAGTATTTGATGTGACCGGTGCAGGAGATACGGTGATATCGGTATTGGCCGCATCACTTGCCGCTGGTGAGTCGTTGCCAATATCAACGGCACTTTCAAATATAGCGGCGAGTATTGTGGTGAAGAAATTGGGTACTGCAGCAATTAGTGCTCCGGAGTTAAGGCGTGCAGTTAGTAAGGATATGGGGTCTGAACGTGGCGTGATGACCCGCGAGCAGCTCAAAGTTGTATTGGAAGATAGCCGTCAGCATGGTGAAAAAATCGTGATGACCAATGGTTGTTTCGATATTCTACACGCCGGTCACGTGACATATTTAGAGCAAGCCAAGGCACAGGGAGATCGATTAATTCTGGCGATCAATGATGATGATTCGGTGAAACGGTTAAAAGGCGAGGGGCGCCCAATTAATCCGGTAGATCGAAGAATGGCAGTATTAGCGGGATTAAGTGCGGTAGATTGGGTGGTGCCGTTTGGTGAAGATACACCGCATAATTTGCTGAATATGTTTAAACCCGATGTGTTGGTGAAGGGTGGAGATTATACGATTGACGAAGTGGTTGGTGCTGAAGTGGTCGAATCATATGGTGGAGAGGTAAAGGTATTGTCGTTGGTAGATAGTTGTTCCACCACTGCAATTGTTGAAAAGATCCGAGAAGATTCGTAGTTCTATTGATGGTTCTATCGACGGTTTTTAGAGAGTAATTCCCTTTATGCAAGATGAAAAAAACGGCCATAGTATTTCTGGGTGGATAACCTATTGGCGCTTAATGCGCTATCTCAAACCTTACCTGGTGATTTTTTTCATCAGTATCTTAGGGTTTGTGGCATATGCCGCGACACAGCCCATGTTGGCCGCCATGATGGAGTTGTTTATCGACGGCCTAGAAGGACGGGACTTTGATTTTGTTAAATGGTTGCCTAACAAAGAGGGAGTATTAGGTGGCCTACTGGTAGCCTTGGGTGGTGGCGATTGGTACAACGTTACGGAAGGTTTAAAAGTAGCTTATCTTGTTCCAGTGCTTATCGTGTTGATTTATATGATTCGTAGCATTGGTTCTTTTCTAGGTAACTATTTATTAGCGCAAGTTTCATTTGCGCTTATTCATGATGTTCGAGTGGAACTTTTTAATAAGTATTTGTTATTGCCCAGTAGCTATTTTGATAACAATGATACTGGACGCATATTGGCAAAAATCACCTTTAACGTGGATCAAGTAAGAGACGCAGTAACTCGGGCGTCGAAAATAATATTGCGCGAAGGTGCGACGGTGATAGCGTTGTTAACCTATCTGTTCTATTCCAACTGGAAGCTCACGTTATTGTTTTTTGCCATAGCACCAGTGATCGGTTTTTTTGTAAAGTTTGCCTCTAAACATTTTAAGCGTTACACCAAAAAAATCCAAAACTCTATCGGTGATGTTACTCACGTTGCCAATGAGGTGGTGGGTGGTTATCAAGTCGTAAAAAGTTTTGGCGGTGAAGCATACGAGAGTGAACGGTTTGTTAAATCCAGCACAGTTAATCGGTTGCAAAATATCAAGTTAGTTCGTTTAAGCGAAATCTATACGGCGGTATTACAGTTTTTTATTGCACTGGCGATGGCGGGTATGATGTTTTTGGCGATGAGCATGTTGGGCGAGTATACCGCAGGAGAGCTGATTGCTTATGTGACGGCTGCTGCGATGATGCCTAAAGCTGTTCGTCAATTGAGTGAGGTCAATAACCCGATACAACGTGGAATAGCCGCGGCAGAAAGTATTTTTGAGGTGCTGGATCTTGATAATGAAAGAGACAAAGGTACCTTTGAATCAAATCATGTCAATGGTGGCATCGAAATTAAAGACTTAAGTTTCTCTTATCCAGGTCACGAAGAAGAAGTGTTAAAGAATATTAATTTGTCGGTAAAACCTGGGGAGACGGTGGCTTTGGTTGGGCATTCTGGCAGCGGAAAGTCTACCTTGGTTAGTTTGATACCTCGATTTTATGATCACCAGCAAGGTCAGGTTTTGCTAGACGGAGTTGATGTGAGTGACTATAAACTGGCAAATCTTCGTGACAATATCGCGCTGGTGAATCAGCAAGTGATATTATTTAATGATTCTGTCAAAAACAATATAGCCTATGGGTCATTAAAAAATGCAACCCCAGAAGCGTTAGAAACGGCTGTCGTATCTGCGCACGCGAAAGAGTTTATTGATGGGATGGAGTCTGGTATGGATTCCTTTATAGGGGAAGGTGGGGGGCGTTTGTCAGGTGGTCAGCGACAACGCTTGTCAATTGCTCGAGCTATATTAAAAGATGCGCCGGTATTGATTCTCGATGAAGCAACATCTGCGCTAGATGCAGAATCAGAGCGTTATATTCAAGATGCTCTAGAATCGGTCATGCAAGGACGAACAACATTGGTTATCGCTCATCGGCTTTCCACAATAGAAAAGGCGGATCGTATCGTTGTTATGGACAAAGGCCGCATTATAGAAGAAGGCTCACATAAAGCATTGATGGTCGCTGGCGGCGCGTATAAAAAGTTGTATGAGTTGCAGTTTGATAGCTAGAAAAATTGTTATCTGGCAATGGGCCTAGATCATTAGTAAATTGCAATAATCTCGTATTCTATCGGGTTATGATTAACAATCAGCGTTACCACATCATCTAATTGTTTACCTAATAGCTGGCGGCCAAGCGGTGTGCCAGTAGTTATCACCATGATGTCGGTGTTGTTCCAGTGTATTTTTAATCCGCCCGCAGCAGGGCCGATGAAGAATACCTTTTCATTGCCATTTTTATTGTTGTCTGTAGGTATTAGTGCGATTGTCGCGGAGAGCTCAATTTCATCGTCTTCGCCAAAAGCCTTGAACGGCAGTGACGTGTAATGATCAATGGCGTGTTGAAGCTCTTCAACACGTATCGATTGGCCATGTGCTAGGTATGATGCTTCTAAGCCAAAGGTATCGTATTTATTTTCCGCCACTGTCTCTTTGCTGGTGGCAGTTGCCCTGGCGGTATCCGCAGCATTCGAGGCAGTGCTAAGATCTTGCGCTAATGCATCAATGATTGTTTGGCGTAAGGATTCTTTGTTGGCCATTATTTTATTATCTTTGGGCTAGTTGTTGGTAGTGTTTGAATTAAGCACATCCAATGCGGTTTTAACATTTTGCGCTAAATGCTGGCTGTTGATGGTGCCGATAGTAATGGATGTTGTACCCGGATGTGCGAAAGTTAATTCCATGCTAGCTTTTACTGGGTCAGGGTGAGCGTTTTTATCTAGGTGGCCGCTAGCCAGTGCCTTTTTAATAAAAATCCCTTTATTGTGTTTGGCTGCGTAATCCAATACCGGCACTTCATCTTTGTGACTCAGGTTATAGGTTGCCATAACAACGTCAGAAAGTTCCAATGCCTTGATGCCGCCTTCAACGGTTTTGGTTGACATGCCAAAGGCACGGATCATGCCTGCTTGTTTAAGCTCAGCGAGTACCTCTAATGTACCCTGCTGGTTGATGATGTCGAGGTCGTTACCATCGGAATGAATTAACACAATGTCTAATTCGTTTCTGTGTAATCGTTTTAGACTGCGTTCTATGCTAAAGCGAGTATGTTCTGGGGAAAAATCAAAGTGTGACTTTCCATCAATAAATTCTTCACCGACTTTGGTGCAAATTACCCATTCCTGCGTGCGCTTGCCAAGAATATCACCAATGCGTTCTTCGCTACGACCATAGGCCGGAGCGGTGTCCAAACAGTTGATGCCGAGGGATTGTGCTAGATCAAATAATGCTAGGGTTTCTTTGTTTGATGGCATGGTAAAGGGTTCGGGATACTTTACCTGTTGATCGCGGCCAATCTTTACCGTGCCTAAACTGACGGGAGCAATAAGAATGCCAGTATCGCCCAATGATCGTTTAGGTAAGTGTAACTCATCAGAGTATGAAGTCATCAGAAAAGAGACTCCCATTTAGGTGTGGCAATGGTCGCATGCGGCAGGGCAGTCAGGTCGTCGGAATGTGCGCTTGGGTCTGTGTCTTTTGCCTCATCTTTTTCGATACCTGTTATAACACCTTTAGCCACGCCTTTTACAACACCTTTTACAACACCTTGCTGTTCAATTAGCTCAAGTACGCGGTCACCCAAATTCGGCGCCAGCGTAAGTTTTGTTGGCCATGTCACGATGGCATTTTTTTCTGCATGGGCGTAAGCGCAATCTGGTTTGGTTAATCCCTGTTGTAACGGTTCGGCGCGATCAATAAAAAACGTCGACCATTCGGCGTTGCTGAAATCAAGCCAAGGAAAGAGTGAGTCCAGCTCTTTTTTTGCGGCGGTGACTTGGTCGGCTTTATCGCGATCTACGCCTGTTTCGGAAATTTCGCCACCGAGGTACCAGACAATTTTTCCATCGTCTGTAGCATGGGAGGTGATAGTGATACGTGGTTTTGAACCATTGCCGATACCATGAGCATACAATGAATGCGGCAAATCGTGTTTAACCATGACCATATGTAATGGTCGACGTTGCATTGGCGCGTGTTCGATGCCGGCCAACTCGGTTAATGCTTGGTTGCCCGCGCCCGCGCTGAAAATAACCGTTTGATGATGGATGCGTATTTTTTGTCCGTCGTTCAACGTAAGGTCGGTTGCAGAAATCAAGCCTTCTTTCTCATTAAACGCGGTAGCATTGCCCTGCAGGATTTGGTGCTCTAGACCTTGGTACAAGTCCTTAATAAGGCTTGGGGTGTCGATTACTAGGTCGGTGAGTTTATATACGCTGCCTTTAAATTGCGGCGATTGAAAAATCGTAGGCATTTGATCTTTTTTCAATTTTTCGATACGTCCGCGTATCAGCTTGGACGCAAAAAAAGAGGTGAATTTCGAAGCAAATTTTCCAGTTGACCACATATGTTGGGTTTTCGAAATTACCTTGGTACCAGTGAGTTTGACAGTTTCTTCACCGTTTAACATCTTGCGCCAACGATCAGGCATTTCTTTGATGGCATCAGATTCGGCGTTGAGATTGCCTCCCAGCGCATATTTAAGGCCACCGTGAATGATGCCTTGAGATTGCAATGTCTGACCGCCACCAAGTTGGTCCTTTTCGATCAACATACAACGGTAGCCGGTATTGTTGAGCAATTTYAGTARGTATAAACCCGCKATTCCACCGCCCAATAGTAAAATGTCAGTGTGAAACTCTGTTGGGGTTAACGGTTGATTTTGGTCTGTCATCGTAGGCTCTTCGATCTTTGGAAAGTATGAATTGTATCATAGCGAAGTGATCCGTCGCTTCAAATCTCGGAGGTTGATTGCAGTTTCGGTTAAAAACTGTAGGGAATCTCTGGGCGAATGGCAATAAGCCTTTTATAATCCAGTCTTTAGATTGTACTTTGCCACTCTCGAAGCTGGTTTTGGGGAAAAAATGTTAGCACGCTTGCTATATAGTCTTTTGTTTTATCTTGCAATACCGCTGGTATTGTATCGATTGCATGTGCGAGGCAAGAAAAACCCTGCCTACCAAGAGCGCAAGAGAGAGCGTTTTGGCTTATATGATGGACGTTTTGATAAAGCACCGATAGCTCGTAGTGTTTGGGTGCATACTGTATCGGTGGGCGAGCTGATAGCGGCACAGCCACTAATAGAGCAGTTACTGTTAGATTATCCAGATTACCCTGTGGTGGTAACCACCATGACACCCACTGGCTCAGATCGGGTAAAGGCAGCGTTTGGTGATCGTGTCCTCCATGTTTACCTCCCCTACGATTTACCCGATGCAATGAAGCGTTTCTTTGATACCTTCAAACCATTGGTCTCTGTCGTTATGGAAACGGAACTTTGGCCGAACATGATTCACTGCGCCGCTAGCAGAAACATTCCTGTAATTGTGGCAAATGCTCGCCTGTCAGAGCGTTCTGCGGAAGGATATAGCAAGGTTAAGCTGCTGGTGCGTCCCATGTTGCGCGAGATTAAGACCATTGCTGCGCAAGCCCCGCGAGATGGGCAGCGTTTTGTGGAACTGGGGTTGCCGCCAGCATCGTTACAGGTTATTGGCACGGTAAAGTTTGATTTAACCATTGATGATCAGCTAAAACAGCAGTCTGCCGACTTGCGCCGCCGTTGGGGTGAGGATCGCCCTGTGTTGATTGCGGCGAGCACCCATGAGGGTGAAGATGCGCAAGTATTACGAGCTTTTAAACACATTCGCGCTACGCTGGATAATGCCTTGCTAGTCATAGTTCCGCGCCACCCAGAGCGTTTTGATGATGTAGCATTATTGGTGGAGCAGCGAGGATGGACTCTGGCTCGCCATAGCAAGTCTCAGGTGGTGACACCGGAAACCGGTGTGGTATTAGGCGATACCATGGGCGATTTGCTGCTTTTGCTTGGAGCATCTGATGTAGCCTTTATCGGCGGTAGTTTGGAGCCCGTTGGTGGCCATAACATGCTGGAAGCACTGGCAGTGGGCACACCCGCAATAACGGGGCCTCATGTCATTAATTTTAAGGTGGTAGCCGATCTGCTGTCAGAATTGGGTGTGTTAGCAACCGTGACTACACCGCTGGGGCTGGGGCAGACCGCGCTTTCAATACTGCAGGATAGGCAATGCCATAAGGCGTTGGCGGAAAAAGGCCTCAAGGTTGTTGAGGATAATCGCGGCGCGATGGGGCGATTGATGGATATCATTCATCAATCCTTGCCGATCTAGCGAATTTTTTGCCATAGTTGTTCTTGTTGCTTCGAAGGTGGTTGCTGCTGGCGTGTCGGTAGCTTATAGTCTCTTTTCAAATCACACACTATCGGCTGATGTTTTAACGACCTAGTTAATCTAGCCTCTATAAAAGCTTTGCTGGTGTGTAAGCCCGTTTCGTATTTCCACTTCAAGTGATCATTTATGAGTGCAAATCCAGAAGATTTTCTAAGTCAAAAAGCCAAGGTTGATGAACTATCGGTACAACCGTTTCCAAATTCTAGAAAGATCTATGTAGAAGGCACCATGCCTGGCGTACGTGTGCCGATGAGAGAAATATCGTTGGCGGATACACCGACGGATCTTGGTGGAGAAAAGAATCCACCGCTTTATGTATATGATACATCGGGACCTTATACGGACCCTGACGTGACCATTGATGTGCGTAAAGGTCTGGAGCCTATGCGAGATCAATGGATGACTCGACGTGGTGACACCGAACAGCTTGAGGGTTTAAGCTCCGACTATGGCCTGTCTCGTCGGGAAAACGCTGAATTAGATCATCTCCGTTTTAATCATAAGCGTAAGCCAATTCGCGCCAAGGCGGGTAAGAATGTTAGCCAGATCTATTATGCGCGCCAAGGCATCATCACGGAAGAAATGGAATATATTGCCATCCGTGAGAACATGAAGTTAGAAGAAGCTAGAGCCAACGGCCTTTTGGATCAACAGCATCCAGGGGAATCCTTTGGTGCCTCAATACCGGATGTCATCACCGCCGAGTTTGTTCGCGATGAAGTCGCCCGTGGTCGAGCGGTTATTCCTGCCAATATTAACCATCCTGAAGTAGAGCCGATGATTATTGGGCGTAATTTCTTGGTTAAGATCAATGCCAATATCGGTAACTCCGCATTGGGTTCTTCTATTGAAGAAGAGGTCGAAAAAATGACCTGGTCAACCCGTTGGGGTGCGGATACCGTGATGGATTTATCAACCGGTAAAAATATTCATGAAACCCGTGAATGGATTATTCGTAACTCATCGGTGCCCATTGGAACCGTACCCATCTATCAAGCGCTTGAAAAAGTTAATGGCGTCGCAGAAGACCTTACTTGGGAAATCTTCCGCGACACCTTGATTGAACAAGCAGAGCAGGGTGTGGATTACTTTACTATCCATGCCGGGGTTTTATTACGCCACGTGCCCTTAACCGCCAAACGGGTTACCGGTATTGTGTCCCGTGGCGGTTCTATCATGGCTAAATGGTGTCTAGCGCACCATAAAGAAAGCTTCCTCTATACCCATTTTGAAGACATATGCAAAATCATGACCGCCTATGACGTGACCTTTTCCTTGGGTGATGGATTACGTCCAGGATCGATTGCCGATGCCAATGATGAAGCGCAATTTGCTGAGCTTGAAGCCTTGGGTGAATTAACTAAGATAGCCTGGAAACATGACGCGCAGGTATTGATTGAAGGTCCGGGTCACGTGCCGATGCACATGATCAAAGCCAATATGGAGAAACAGCTCGAGCATTGTGGTGAAGCCCCCTTTTACACCTTAGGGCCACTAACTACCGATATTGCACCGGGTTACGATCATATTACCTCAGGCATTGGTGCCGCCATGATCGGTTGGTACGGTACTGCCATGTTGTGTTACGTAACACCGAAAGAACATCTGGGTTTGCCCAATAAAGACGATGTAAAAGAAGGCATCATCACCTATAAAATTGCCGCTCATGCAGCAGATTTAGCCAAAGGTCATCCCGGTGCGCAAATTCGTGATAATGCGATGTCAAAAGCGCGTTTCGAATTTCGTTGGACCGATCAGTTTGCCATTGCATTGGATCCAGATCGCGCGATGGCGTTTCATGATGAAACCATGCCAAAAGAATCTCACAAGGTTGCGCACTTCTGTTCGATGTGTGGCCCTAAGTTCTGCTCAATGAAGATTACTCAAGAAGTCAGGGAATACGCTAAGAACCTAGAGAATAATAAAATACCTTTGGTAATGGACGAGGGTTTGAGTGAAGTCATGGAAAAAGGCATGCAGGAAAAATCGGCCGAATTCAAGGATGCCGGCAGTGAGATCTATTCCAAGGTGTAAAAAAGTGTCAATAAGTCACAGCTAAGATCTCTTTACCCGCGTAGAAAACAGGCTAGCCTTTAAAGATGCTAGCCTGTTTTTTTTTACATATAAGACTAATAATATAAGGAGGCGCTATGGAGCATCAAGATGCCCCCTGTTTTAGCATCGGTGACGTAGAAGTACTTGAAAAACAATGTGTTTATGACGGTTTCTTCAAGATGCAGCGGTACAAATTACGCCATAAATTGATGGAAGGTGGTTGGAGTCAACCGCTGGTGCGCGAATGCCTGGTGCGGTCGGAGGCCGTGGCAGTGCTGTTATATGACCCTTATAAGGATACTGTAGTTTTGTTAGAACAATTTCGCATAGGTACCCTAGATGCCCACGAAGGCCCTTGGCAGATGGAACTGGTTGCTGGTATTGTTAATGAAGGTGAAAAATTAGAAGATGTTGCTTACCGAGAAGCACAAGAGGAAACCGGAGCAGATGTATTAGATCTTGAATATATCTACGAGTTTTACGCAAGTGCCGGCGGTAGTAACGAAAAAATCACCCTCTATTGCGGAGGTATTGACTCCACAGGGGTTGGAGGAGTGCACGGTATTAAATCTGAAGGTGAAGATATCTGGGTACAGGTTTTTTCACGGGAGGAAGCCATGCAAGCCCTCAGTGAAAACTATATTAGCAATGCCATAGGCATTATAGGACTTCAATGGCTGCAGATGAATTGGGAACGCCTGCAAAAGAAATGGCAATAGACATCTTGCGGATAAAATACAGCAACCTGAGTAGTGCTGAATGAGAAGAGACGACAGATATGTGCCAGACCTAAAAGGTTTCATTGGCAATTGTGAAACTAATTATTTGCGCTTTCTGCGGTTAATCCCTTCGATTGATGAGCAGTCATCCTGGGATTTTGGGATTGAAACCGCGACAGATGAATTGAGCCGGGTCTCTATTACGGTCATCGAGCGCAGTAAATATACGGTTACTTTACGGTTAGCGCAAGAGTCAGAGATAGCTGATTGGATGCCCCACCCAACAATCACAGTTAGGTTGTATCATGATGCGCACATGGCAGAGGTGCTGTCGTTCCAGAAAAATCGTTACGTTAGGCAGCGTTATGAATACCCCAATCAAAAGATGTTTATGCCCGATGAAAAAGCCCAACTTAATAAATTTCTTGGTGAATGGTTAGATCATTGTAAACGAGTTGGTATCGCGCCGGAAATGCCTCAGTTTCAATCGCAAATGCCTTAAAATGTGACGTGTCGCACACTTTTATTCGCTTGCAATGGGGTGTGGGAATAATAGCCAGATTACTTTTTAAATTTGTGAACTCTCGTTCCTATTCGGGCCTTTGTGCTGGCGAGATGAGGGATTGTGCGTTATAAGTAATAGATAGACTTATAAAAATTGGATCAGCCTTTTGTCCCATCGTAAACCCGCAAGAATTGTGCAGCTATCAGATTGCCACCTTTTTGAGAGCGACCAAGGAAAGCTTCTAGGATTAAATACCGAGTTCAGTTTGAACAAGGTATTAGACCTTATCGAGCTCGAGCAACCTAGTGTGGATATCTATCTGGCAACCGGTGACTTGTCTCAAGATGGTAGCGCAGAATCTTACCGGCGTTTTCATCGTCATATGGAACGATTTTCTCAACCTGTTTATTGGTTACCTGGTAACCATGACGCTATTAAGACGATGTCTGTTGAGCAGGCAGCTGAGCGTTGTTGCCCGCTGATTGTTGAGGTACAAGATTGGCGCATTATCCTGTTGGATTCCACTGTGCCCGGTAAGGTGCCTGGCAATTTTGCCGAGACTCAGCTCGAATTTTTACAGCAGGCCTTAGAACAGACCAAAGGCTATCATGTCATGGTGTGTATGCATCACCAGCCGGTAAAAGTGGGCTGTCCGTGGCTTGATGATCAGATTATTGGTAATGCCGATGAATTGTTTGCTATATTGGATAACGTTGACCAC
>NVVG01000097.1 GCA_002402125.1 Moraxellaceae bacterium | reverse complement strand
GAAAAATCAGGACTTATGCCCGAACCACCAAGGACCGAAGGGGGACATCGAATTTATGCGCTACCGCACATTAAACGACTTAGTTTTATTCGTCGTTGCCGAGAGCTAGGGTTTAGCATCGAACAAATCAAAGAACTGCTGAAGTTTATCGATGAGCCCGGTCATTATTGTGGCGAAGTGAAATCGATGGCAGTACTGCATTCTAAAGAAATACAACGAAAGATTGAAGACTTGAAACGGCTCCAAGCAGGACTGAATGAAATGGTACGCCATTGCAAGGAAGCTGGGAACTCCATCGACGAATGTCCGATTATTGAGGCGCTATATGTCAAAGACTAGTAAACATTAGGTTTTACAAAAATTCATGTAAACACCAGACAGTTAAGTTAACTCAAATTATTAAAACAAATGTCAGGCACTCAGTTTATGCAGTCCCTCCAACCGTAAGCTGGTCAATTTTTAATGTGGGCTGTCCAACACCAACCGGTATAGACTGGCCATTTTTACCACAGACGCCAACTCCTCGATCCAAACTAAGATCATTGCCAACAGCGGAGATTAGGTTCATCGCCTCAGGTCCATTTCCAATTAACGTTGCGCCTTTCACGGGTCGAGTAATCTTACCATCCTCAATTAARTACGCTTCGCTGGCCGAGAATACAAATTTACCCGACGTAATATCCACCTGYCCGCCGCCAAAATTAACYGCATATAAACCTTTTTTTACCGACGCAATAATATCTTTAGGGTCATCTTGCCCCGGTAACATATAGGTATTGGTCATGCGCGGCATAGGCAAATGTGCATAGGACTGACGACGACCATTGCCCGTAGAAGCCTTCCCCATCAACCGCCCATTTAATTTATCTAACATATAACCCTGCAACACACCGTCTTCTATTAACGTAGTGTTTTGGCTAACGACACCCTCATCATCAATCGACAACGATCCTCGGCGATTGGCTAAGGTTCCGTCATCGACTACCGTACATAACGTCGAGGCTACCTTTTGCCCCACCTTACCACTAAAAGCCGAACTGCCTTTTCGATTAAAATCCCCTTCCAGACCATGACCAACCGCCTCATGTAATAACACACCAGGCCAGCCTGATCCAAGTACTACCGGCATAGTGCCCGCAGGGGCATCAACTGCATCTAGGTTTACTTGTGCCATCCGCACTGCCTCATGTGCGTAACCTAACGCCAAATCGTCGGTAAAATAGCTATATGCCGAACGCCCCCCTCCGCCACAACTACCCCGCTCTTTCCTGGAACCTTGTTGAAGAATAACCGATACGCTTAGCCTTACCATAGGTCGAATATCTGCAGCAAGGGTACCATCACTTGCTGCAATCAAAACGGCTTGCCAACTACCCATCAAACTTACCGTGGACTCAATAACCCGTGAATCTGCCTGCCTCGCTTCTTGGTCAACCCGAGTTAACAAGGCGATTTTTTCTTGCCGAGTCATCGAGTCCAATGGGTTTTGCTGACAATACAGTGCTGACGCTGACGATTGTCGCAAAGGTTCAATGCCCACCAACGAACTGCCATTAAGATGTGTAGCAATAGTACAGGCTGTGGACGATGCCTTTCTAATGGCACCAAGACTAATGTCATCGGAATATGAAAAGCCTGTCTTTTCATCACTAATGACCCGAACGCCCACGCCCCCAGATATACTATGACTGCCGTCTTTTACTTTCCCATCCTCAAGCACCCAACCTTCACTGAACGTGCGCTGAAAATACAAATCCGCAAAGTCTACACCAGGCACCATTGCCAAACTCAATTGTTTTTCAATATCTTCCACAGTAATTTCAGAAGGCAACAATAAATGGGATGACGCCTCTGCAAAAATATTATTCACCTATAATTCCTCCAACATTGACTGCTTCGACAGTGTCATTTACCCCATCATTTTTCACAACGATAGAAAAATATTTATGTTGCTGCAGTGGCATATTCTGTCTTAGCTCACGCAGATAACCGAGATCAATTTCTCGTACCAAATCAGCCTCACCCTCTGCCAACACACCTAATACTTTACCCCAAGGGTCAACGATAGTAGAGTGCCCCCATGTTCGCCTATTTTCTGTATGCACCCCACCTTGATTGGCACCAACAATATAACATTGATTCTCTATAGCCCTAGCGCGAAGCAATATCTCCCAATGGGCCTTACCAGTCTCCCAAGTAAAGGCTGAAGGAACCATGATAATTTCAGCCCCCATTGCCACCAATGTAGAATATAATTCAGGAAAACGCAGGTCATAACACACACTCAACCCCACTACCCCTAAAGGCGTGTCAACCACCACTGGAGCCACTCCTGCATCAATATGCTCAGATTCACAATACTGTCCATGCCCATCGTTCACCTGCACATCAAACAGATGAATTTTATCGTATTGTGCTTTCAGCTGCCCCTTGTCATCATAAACCAATGTTGACGTAGTTACCTTTCGAGAAGAGTTAGTACCTGAGTTTTCTTGCTGCTGTACTCCTGGCAACACTCCTGGCAACAAAGGCACAGTCCCACCTACCAACCAAACACTGTGAGCTCTAGCCATTCGACTTAAAAAGGCAGTAAATACCTGCTCTCTCTCTTCCTTTTCGGCCCAATCGCGCATTTTCTTTGCTGAAAAAACCGCAAAATTTTCCGGTAACAAAACTAATTTAGCACCTTGCTCTGCTGCACTAGCGATGAGATTTTCTGCCACTAACAAATTACGAGCCACATCATCGGTACTCACCATTTGTATAACGGCAATTTTATTGCTATTCATCCTCCAGCTCCACCAGTTCGTCATCAACCAATGGGCGTTCCTCAACAACGGGTTGAACATCTTTTGGAGATACCACGCCCTCTGTTTTCAGAATTGAATTTTGCAATGCCTTAGGTATTACATTAAAGCTTTCCTTAACTCGAACCTCCGGTGCGTCAAATGTCCCTTTTACCTCATATTTTATTGTGGTCAATTTATTGAGCTGATCACCCAATATCTTCTCAATAACATAAGCAGTAGCAGCTGCTGGCAATCCTCCCACTGCAGCAGCAGGCAAGACAAGATTCCGTGCCACAGGAACAGCCACATCCAATGACAGATTCAACTGTTTTTTCGCCAACAGCAAGTCCCCATTTAAAGAAATATCCACTGCGGGACTATCCACTTTCATTTTATTAATGGTTAAAATTTTGTTATGTAATGTAAGATCACCCTTAATATCTTCGAAGGTTAAATCACTACTACTAAGATCACTAAAATTCAGCTGCAACCGTTTCAATAGGGTCTGAAAGTTAAGCGCACCCCATACTTTATCGACTGCACCAGAATCCACATTAAGAAAATGCCCTTCTTCTATGTTAAGAGACACCGTCGCATCCGCACTCAACAGATCAAACTCAAAAGGTGCTCCAGGCCAATTGGCCGCCAATGATGCAGAAGCACTCTCGCTATCTAAGGAAGGTTCAATGCCCCAACCGCTAATCACGTCAGCCACATTTTTTGCTTTAGCATCACCTTGGACAAAACTAGTAACCATGCCATCGTGGTTTATTTGCCAGCGGCCTTTGCCAGAGAAGTCAGTCGCTTTTAAATGAAATGCGAGCGGTTCGATTAACATTCCATCCGACACCGGGCTCAAAGTCATAGACCAGCGCCCAAATGCCTCATCACCCAACATCAAGCGATCAACCGCAAGCTCTAATGGAGGTAATAGTGAAGGATCAATTGCCGATAGCTGCTTAGTTTGTTGGGATTTCATTTCAGGTTCGGGTTGCGGCCCTTGGTCTTTCGAGCGCGATATATTTAGCTGAGAAAAAGATGCAACAATAGGGGTCAGCTGTGCATGCAACTCCCGATTAGCACTCAGCAAATACTTTGGAAGCACAAATTCCCCATCAATACCTACCCCCTTTACTTGTATATTCCAGGCGTTTACCGCGGGTAAGAACGTCAATTGTGTTTGAGGGTAATACTGACCGAATACATATACTTCATCAATTAACACCCCCCCATCCAACAGTGTCTCCTCTATCAGCATTGGTGGATGGTCGGCCTCAGTGAAAGAAGGCTCCTCCGCACTATTTCCAGACCTATCCCCCGATCTATCAGCCTCACTTGCGCTCTTTAATGTATTCGCCCAGGCCTTAATATCTAACGTTGTTAAACTCCCCTCAATTTTATAGCCCATTTTTTCCGGCAAGGCAGCCCGCCCTCCACCAAACACAATACCGACCTTGGCAAGTCGATTACTATCAATCTCTGACGTCRTATCTATTAGGTCATCATAACGAAGTGAAAAAACCCGCACATCGCCTCCTAATGTCGTACTAAGAACCAATTCACSCTCATCTGCRGCTRCCTTATTAAAAGGYTCGGGCAAGGAAACTTCCACCCCMAGCAASGAAGACTGCAGATTTAACGYTGGTYGCTTGGCTTTATCCTKCGGTAAAATCAAGGTTGCATCATAGGGMARATCACCTGACAAGCGCTTCATTATTGGTATTGTCAACCAATCCGATAGATKCGACAAACTCGCGTTGCCCGACATACCAATATTCGTTGACAATAGTTCATTTTCCTTTGATCCAAACACTGGAAAAATGGTCGCTTTTACCTCCCCGCCAAACACCGAACCCAAAACACTGTTTGCACGCAAGCCATTCTTTAGATCAAACGTTAATTCTCCAACAACATTATTCACCAGTATTTTTTGTGTTGGCATCGCAAAACTTCCTCGTTGTATACCGACAGACAAATCCACTTGGGTATCAAGATCTTTTTTTGCCAACAATAACGAAAGCTCCAAATCTAACCGCATATCCCCACTGAGATCGATTGCATCAACAAAGCCACCCACTCGAGGCCGTAGGGGTGAATACTGCAACACATCTAACCCTTGCCTCGCCTCACCGATCACCAAAGCATTAACCGTTAATCGAAAAGGGTCATTTTTATCATCACGGCGCGTAGTCACAGTGGCTTGATCAATTAAAGCCCCATAATAGCCACCCCCTACGATATAAACATCAACAAATGTTCGATCCACTATCACATCAACTTGTGCATTTTCCACTGACTTCCAGTCTGGCAAAAACTGATATTCAACATCATCTACCACAAAGCCTAGCTGCATATTCAGATTTTCTTCTTGTTTTTTACTCTGCATTGGTCCATTAAATACAATATCGCCGCGTAACAACTGCCCTTTTTGAATACTTCTATCCAGAAAATCCACCAAGCCTTCAGGTAGAATACCTGCAGGTAGGTAGAATGGGGTCAAACTCGCATCAAGATCACGCAATGTACTCTGCAGCTGAATCCGAGGAGAAAGCACTTTGTCTAAAGGGAATTGCATAGAAAACTGTGTTGCCGTCCTCACTTCTTCATTATTTAACCCAATAAGGCCACTCTTTACGGAGACACCATCCTCAGACTTGGTGATATGCAACTGCGCGTCCAACCAATCAAACGGTAAAGCGCCTCGAAACAACGCTGGATAATCCAGAATAAAACCATCCGATTCCAATGAAATAAAACTATCCGTTTCGCTGATATCAAAAACTGCACTAATGTTATCCAATCCTGGAACAAACCCATGAGGCCTTATTTCACCTCCCTCTAATGCACCAGTAACATGAAAATTTTCCAACACGCCATTATTTAACAAAACATCGATATGTAAATTCTTTAACTCACCTTTAGGCAATGTCTCGATTAACATTTTGTGTGCAGGACTGGCCGCATCGGTAAGCCCAACATAATAATTAATCCAAGGGGTCATATTGATTTCATCCAACAACAAATCAAACCCCCACTGATTGGAGCTCACATGTTCAATATTGAGCGATAGTAATTCCGGTTCCCAAACAAACTGTTTATTTTTCATGTGGAAATCGCTTAAAACTATCTGCGCCTTTCCATCTGCCAAATGTCGATATTGAACGACACCTTTGGCAGCCTGTAAGGTCGAGTCGCTTTTTTGTTTAGTGTTGCTTATCACGATATTTTCGAGTGCTACATTAGCAGTCGCTTGATGAACCACACCTTGCTTAACGCTAGCCCACAATTCAACAGCCCCATAGCCAGATTCGAACTCCAAATTTTCAAATTTTTTCACTGCTGCTGGCAACCATGGAACAACAGAGGCATTATCGATCTTGACATAGAACTGTCCCTGCAGCGTATTCAGGTTCGTCAATGTACCTTGACTTCTCCCACGCAATTCAACCTTCGAGTCACTTAAGCCCTTCAAGTTAAAACCAGCTTCAAACTGTTTCAAGCCAGCTTGACTGGTCATTGATACATTTACATCATCAAATCTAGCTTTCTCCGACCACAGCCCATCAATACTTAATCGACTGTTAGATAACTCGAGATGGGGTTGACGACTGATATAATCCACTAAGCGAAGGGTTGCGGCCGAATCCGTTGTCTTTCCCCCAGCATCATTCGCTGGTGGATCTATACCGGCAGGCAGTAAAAACCCGTCATGATAAACTAACTCTAGTGTTGCTTCATCAACCAAGAGCTTGAAGCGAGGTTCAAGGTTAGCAATGGAGGAGAGTATTCGCCATTGAAGAGTAATTTTCTTGGCCGTGAATAGAGAAGGTGATTCTATTTGTTTTTTTACATCAAGTTCCAACACAACCAAAGAGGGGCGCATCCCCCGCCACAGGCCATGTACTTTTCCCAGTCGAATATGCAACCCACTTTTTTCGCTAGCATACTGTTCGATGTCTGCCCGGAAAATATCTACGTCCTGTAATAGCTCTCTCGCCAATGAAATACTGATTGCAAAGATTATCAGCAAGCTCACCAATGACCACTCTAATGTCCGAAAAAGTGTAAAGGCTAACCTCCTCATTGGCGACCACGCTCTTTTTGCTGACTTATGTTAAAGCAACAACTTTCCATTAAACAGGTGCTCTCCCGCAATAAATAAAATGTATTTTCACAAGTACTTTCACTTTAACTCTCACTACACCAGAACAACATCAAACTGCTCTTGGCTATACAGTGCTTCTACTTGAAAACGAATTGTTTTTCCAATAAATTCTTCGACATCCGCAACATTTGCGGATTCCTCATCCAACAAACGATCCACCACATTTTGCGCAGCGATGACCAAATAGGATTCCGCTTCATAGGCGCGATATTGACGCAATATCTCCCTGAAAATCTCAAAACACGCAGTCTCGGCTGTCTTAATAAAACCCCGACCACTACAAGTAGGACAATCTTCACACAGGATACGCTCAAGACTTTCTCGTGTGCGTTTACGCGTCATTTCCACCAAACCCAATTCAGAAACCTGGGTAATCTTTATCTTTGCTCGGTCACGGCCTAACACTTTCTCAAAGATCCGTAACACTTGTCGCCTGTGCTCCAAATCCTCCATATCAATAAAATCGATAATAATAATGCCACCTAGATTACGTAACCGAAGCTGCCTCGCAATCGTCTGTGCCGCCTCCAAGTTCGTTTTGAAGATGGTTTCTTCTAAATTCCGATGCCCAACAAAACCTCCCGTATTCACATCAACGGTAGTCATTGCTTCTGTTTGGTCTATCACCAGATAACCACCAGATTTTAGTTGCACATTACGAGATAGTGCTTTTTCAATTTCCTGCTCAACACCATATAGGTCGAATATCGGCCGTTCACCAGGATAATGTTCAAGCAACGACTCAGTACCAGGGGTAAACTCTTTAGCAAATGACATCACTTTTGCGAAGGTTTCACGAGAATCAATCCGTACCTTTTCCACCCCTTCCCGCACTTCATCCCGGAGGGTTCGCATGTACAACGGTAGATCTTCGTGAATTCTGGCAATTTTATGGGTATTGTTTGCCTTGTCTTTAATCACATTCCACATACGCCACAGAAACCGCACATCACTTTGTAGCGCCGCTTTATCAACACCATCGGCCGCGGTTCGAAGAATAAATCCACAACCCTGATCCAATGTTTCTTCTGCTACTATTTCTTCCATTACCACGCGCAAACGCTCTCGCTCGGCCTCATCATCTATGCGCTGTGAAATACCAAGGTGTCCATTACGAGGCATAAACACTAAGTAACGTGATGGTATTGAGAGATGCGTGGTTAAACGGGCGCCTTTGGTACCAATCATATCTTTAGTGATTTGCACCACTATCAATTTCCCTTCTTGCACTAAGTCACGAATATTAGGGACTATTTCAACCCCATCGGCACCAAGCGTTTTATCTTTTACCCAAATATCTTTGGCATGTAAAAATGCTGCCCTCTCCAAGCCTACATCAACAAAGGCTGCTTGCATCCCTGGTAATACACGTACAACTTTGCCTTGAAAAATACTTCCAACCAACCCTCGCTTAACTTCACGCTCTACGAAGATTTCCTGCACGACGCCATTTTCAATGACCGCTACCCGCGTTTCCAGCGGTGTTACATTGATTAAGATCTCTTCACTCATGAATTTTGTCTCATCACGAAGCTTCCATGTGCAAAACCACAACAGGTAACAACATGATCTAAAGAAAGTGAACTTATACTTTTTGCCAAAAAGGCACATTAAACTGGTTGAGCAATATAACTGTTTTCTCGATGGGCAAACCTACGACACCACTATAACTGCCGGAAATAGCCTCAACAAACACCGCCCCGTAACCTTGAATACCATATCCTCCTGCTTTGTCTTGCGGCTCTCCAGTATGCCAATACCGAATCACTTCGTCTTCCGATAATGTACGAAAAGTCACATCCGTTACAGATAATTCTGTAGACACCATATTTCCCAGTCTAATGGTCACCGAGGTCATCACTTGGTGCACTCGGCCCGACAATGCCAACAAAGTCGCAGCACATTGTTCTTGGTTAGATGGCTTCCCCAAGACCTGCCCATCAAGGACAACAGTAGTATCCGCCCCCAACACCGGCAACTGCAGGAGTTCTTGTCGCTGAACCAAACCCCACCCCGCTGCCGCCTTGTCACGAGATAGACGCTGAACATAAGCTCCTGCATCCTCATTATCATGCAGTGTTTCGTCTACATCTACCAATAAAGTTGATAATTGGACACCCATTTGCCCCAACAATTCACGTCGTCGAGGCGATGTTGATGCCAAATATAACGCTGGTTTATCCGACACTAGTTTTCCCTTAAGCAGTATAAGTAATAAGTGATGCTGGTAGCTGAGTTAATTCACACCATACTGCTTTCGCAACCAACGTAATGGCAGCACAATCCATGGCCATACCAAAGCTGAAGATACCGCAGGCAACCAGTACCAGAGCGTCCAATGAGACAGTGTTACCGTTCGCTGTATGATTAACATAGACAGAAGGTACACCCCCACCAAGAGTAATACAGAGAGGCTTTGCTGCCACATGGGGAAAACTCGAATACGCATATGCAGCACAAAGGTAATATAGGCCAAAATCGCTAAGGACATCGCATGTTGCCCCAACACAGCCCCCACCAACACATCATGAAACAGCCCCACAAACCAGGCAACTATTACCCCGACTCTATGAGGTATGGCAATTACCCAATAAACAACCAACAAAGCAACCCATTCTGGCCTGAGAAATTCCAGCAAATGAGGCAAGGTTGTTATGGCCAAAAGATAAGCCACAAAGAAAGCAAATACAATGGCGCCATTACCTTCGGAACGACTCACTCAACCACCTCTTCAATCGCCACGGAGGTTTCTTGCTTTTCACCGCCCGCCAGCTCAAGAGCCTGTTGCGCCGAATTCACTTCAGAAAAAACCAGTAATACGTAGCGGCTACGATCCAAATTGGCTGTCGGATGAGCTTCCACCGTCGCAAATGGCTCGCCGGGATCATGGGTTACTTTCGATACTACCCCCACTGGATACCCTTTCGGGAAACGCCCTCCCAAACCGGAGCTTACCAACAAATCCCCTACTTTTAAATCGGCCGTATCTGGCACATGAGTTAACTTCAACTTATCCAAGATGCCAGAACCTACAGCGATCGCTCGCACCCCATTGCGATTGGCATGTACTGGTAAACCATGCGTAGAGTCGCTAATTAGCAATGCCCGGCTTGTCATCGGGCCCACCTCAATAATCTGCCCCATCAAACCATCAGCATCTAACACCGCCTGGCCTTCGTATAAACCTTCCTTTGAGCCCTTATTGATAACGATCTCATGACGATAAGGGTCGGGGTCCACTCCTACTATCTCAGCCACAATCACTCGATCGTCAACAATCTCGGAGGAATTCATGAGTTCTTTGAGGCGCCTATTTTCAGCACTGGTTGACGCCAACTTTTGTACTCGACGTTGCAACAGCCGAACCTGATTGGCCAGCGCTAGATTCTCACTCTCCAATTCATTGCGGGACTTAACACTGCCTACAGACCATGCCATCAATCTTGTTGGCATATTGGAAACGTATTGAATAGGAGACAATAAAAAAGACAGACTATAGCGCACAGGCTTTAACATCTCTGTTCGATGGTCAATAAATATCATTACCATCGACAACACCATACAGAATATCAGCCGATAGCGGTTTGCCTGATTCTGAGAAAATATCGGTTTAATAAGGCCAGCCTCTCAATACCATCTATTTATAAGTATCTCTATATGTAGAAAAACCGGCCATTGTTTCCAATAACCGGTTTTTCTGACTACATGTTACAAGAATGCTAATCCTGGGCAAACATATCAAAGCCTGCTTTATCCATCATCTCCATCGCCTTACCGCCACCACGAGCAACACAGGTTAATGGATCTTCAGCAACAATGACCGGTAAACCCGTCTCTTCCGCTATTAATCGGTCCATATCTCGTAACAAGGCTCCGCCACCGGTTAACACCAGGCCTTTTTCAGCAATGTCCGATGCTAATTCTGGAGGCGACTGCTCCAAGGCACCTTTCACCGCGCTGACAATCTGTGACAAGGGCTCTTGTAAAGCTTCTAAGATCTCGTTGCTGTTTAATGTGAAACTACGTGGCACACCTTCCGCTAGATTACGCCCTCGCACATCGATTTCTAACAACTCGTTGCCAGGAAATGCACAACCGATTTCTTCTTTAATGCGCTCTGCCGTTGCTTCGCCGATCAAACTACCATAGTTACGTCGAACATAAGTCACGATAGCCTCATCAAATGTATCACCTCCAATTCGAACAGAATCGGAGTAAACCACACCATTTAATGAAATAAGCGCAATCTCAGTGGTGCCGCCACCGATATCCACTACCATCGAACCACTGGCTTCTTCGACCGGCAACCCTGCACCAATAGCCGCCGCCATAGGTTCTTCAATCAAATACACCTCTCTTGCACCCGCTCCCATGGCCGATTCCTTAATCGCTTTACGCTCGACTTGAGTCGATTGGCAAGGTACACAGACCAAAACACGGGGACTAGGAGAAATAAAACTATTTTCATGCACTTTAGCAATAAAAAACTGCAGCATTTTCTCAGTCACATGAAAGTCGGCAATCACACCATCCTTCAAGGGACGAATAGCAGTTATATTGCCAGGTGTTCGACCTAACATTCGTTTCGCTCCTGCCCCCACAGCAGCCACGGTTTTTTGTCCATTTTGCTGGCGAATAGCGACCACCGAGGGTTCATCGAGCACGATGCCTCGGTCTTTTACATAAATTAGCGTGTTGGCTGTACCCAGATCGATGGATAAGTCTGTTGAGAACATACCGCGAAGACGTTTAAACATATACGATTTATCTACCTAAAACAGGCCAGCAGATTAGTGCCAGCGACGGAGTAATAAACCCCTGAAGAACATATAATTTCTCGCAACTCTAGCAGTGTGCAGGGCATTGAGCAAGGCTGGAATCGCCTTTTATATAAGAGGTAAGATTAGCCTACCTTTTCCTACTATAAACTAGCGAACCAACTACATTAAAAAGGGCCGCTAACTCTCGGTTATTTTCTGTTAACATAGCCCCCTTTAGATAGATAACATATTGAAAAGGCACCTCGGAGACCCTCATGGCCCTGGACAAAAGCGAAGTAAAAGATATTGCCCACTTGGCTCGTATTGCCATCGACGAAGATAAGATCCCAGAATACGCATCCAGCTTGTCGAGCATCCTTGATCTCGTAGAACAGCTACAATCTGCCGATACCGACAACATTGAACCCATGGCCCACCCATTGGATGCTACGCAACGTTTACGGGAAGATGCGGTAACTGAAAGCAACCATCGCGAAGAATACCAGTCGATTGCGCCCGCGACCGAAGACGGGTTGTATTTAGTACCCAAAGTAATCGACTAACATCCAACCATAATTACCGTATTCATGGGGCCAGCCCCACGCGTTCAACAAGGATTTTTAGCCCATGCACAACAAAACATTGGTAGAGCTCTCCCAGCAACTTTCAAGTGGTGCGCTTTCAAGTGTTGAATTAACCCAGCACTATCTAGACCGAATCAGACAGCTAGACCCACAACTCAACAGCTTCATTAGCATTACGGATGAGTTAGCGCTCGGCCAAGCCAAGGCAGCCGATGAGCGACGTGCAGCCGGTAGCGCAGGTCCGTTGACGGGCATTCCAATCGCCCACAAAGACATCTTTTGCACCAAAGGCTACCGAACCAGTGCCGGCTCAAAGATGCTAGATAACTTCATCTCGCCCTATGACGCCACCGTAGTAGAAAAACTCAATACGGCCGGCACCATAACCTTGGGTAAAACCAACATGGATGAATTCGCCATGGGCTCATCCAACGAAACCAGCTTTTATGGCGCGGTCAAAAACCCTTGGAATACCGATTATGTGCCTGGCGGCTCCTCCGGCGGCTCTGCTGCCTGTGTTGCCGCCCGCTTAGCACCTGCTGCAACTGGCACCGATACCGGCGGCTCTATTCGCCAACCCGCCAGCCTGTGTGGCATTACCGGATTAAAACCTACCTACGGCAGCATTTCACGCTGGGGCATGATCGCGTTTGCGTCCAGCCTGGACCAAGCAGGACCCATGACACAAACTGCTGAAGATGCTGCCTTGTTAATGAACGCAATGGCAGGTTTCGATTGTAAAGACTCTACCTCTCTCAATCGAGAAGCGCCAAATTATACCGGCGAATTAAACAACAGCTTGGAAGGTTTACGCATAGGCTTACCAAAAGAATTTTTTAAAGAGGGGCTTGATGCCGGTGTTCAGCAAGTTATCGAAACCGCCATTAAAGAGATTGAAGGTTTAGGCGCTAGCGTAAAAGAAATCAGCCTAACAACTACCGAATTGGCTGTGCCTGCCTATTACGTTATTGCGCCAGCAGAAGCCTCCTCCAACTTATCTCGTTTTGACGGCGTACGTTATGGCTATCGTTGTGACAACCCGACCGATTTAGAGGATCTCTATAAGCGCTCGCGTAGCGAAGGTTTTGGTGAAGAAGTTAAACGCAGAATTCTTATCGGGGCTTATGTTCTGTCGGCAGGTTTTTACGATGCCTATTATGTGAAAGCACAAAAAACCCGCCGTTTGATTAAGAACGACTTTGACCGAGCCTTCACCGAAGTTGACGTCATTATGGGACCCACCGCTCCGTCTGCCGGTTTTGCCTTAGGCGAGAAAGCCGACGACCCTGTTTCAATGTACTTGTCTGACATTTACACCATCGCAGTTAACCTCGCAGGGTTACCCGCGATGTCCGTGCCAGCAGGCTTTACTGCTGGATTACCCGTAGGGCTACAAATGATTGGACGTCATTTTAGTGAACCGCGCTTGCTTAACATTGCTCACCAATTTCAGCAAGCCACCGACTGGCATAAACAAACGCCTGAAGCCTTCACTAAATAATTAGACCATCAACGATCGCCACTGGAACAGCTACTACCGAGGTTAACAACTATGTCATGGGAAACGGTTATTGGGCTTGAGATTCATGTTCAGCTCGCCACACAATCTAAAATATTTTCAGGCAGCGCCATTAAATTTGGCGCAGAACCCAACACACAGGCCAGCTTAGTAGATTTAGGTATGCCAGGGGTATTGCCGGTTTTAAATGAAGATGCCATTAAAAAAGCCATCACCTTTGGCACCGCGATTGACGCTAAGATCAACCAAAAATCCGTATTTGCCCGCAAGAATTATTTTTACCCGGATTTACCCAAAGGTTATCAAATTAGTCAGTTGGACCTACCCATTGTCGACAAGGGACATCTGGACATCACATTGGAAGACGGTAGCGTTAAACGCATCGGTGTCACCCGCGCACACTTAGAAGAAGATGCCGGCAAGTCACTACATGAAGACTATCACGGCATGACTGGAATCGACTTAAACCGTGCCGGCACCCCGCTACTTGAAATCGTATCTGAACCCGACATGCGTTCGGCCGAGGAAGCCATTGCCTATGTGAAAACCATTCATTCGCTGGTTCAATATCTTGATATATCCGACGGCAACATGGCTGAAGGTTCTATGCGCTGCGACATTAACATTTCTATGCGCCCCAAGGGCCAAGAAGAATATGGCACTCGCACCGAAACCAAAAATGTTAACTCTTTCCGTTTTATCGAAAAAGTCATTCGTGGCGAAGTAATCCGCCAAATTGACGAGCTTGAAGCAGGCAATAAGATTCACCAAGAGACCCGCCTGTACGATTCCGTCAAAGATGAAACCCGTCCAATGCGAAGTAAAGAAGAAGCCAATGACTATCGTTACTTCCCAGACCCGAATCTACTGCCGGTGATTACCACCGATGAGTATATTCAAACCATTCGCGAAAGCTTGCCAGAGCTGCCAGGGCAAAAGATTGAACGCTTCCAAAAGGAATATGAACTAAAAGAATATGACGCTCGTGTATTAGCCGCCAGCAAAGCAGTAGCCAACTATTTTGAAACTGTTGTAACTACATCAGGCGCTAAGGCCAAACTTGCCGCCAACTGGGTCACCAGTGAATTACTCGGCGCATTAAATAAGGCAGGCACAGACATCCAACACAGCCCTGTCAGCGCAGAACACCTAGGTGAATTACTGCAACGCATCACCGACAACACTATCTCTGGAAAAATAGCCAAAACTGTCTTTGAAGCCATGTGGAATGGTGAAGGTTCGGCCGACGACATCATTGAAGCAAAAGATCTAAAACAGGAAACCGATAGCGGCGCGATAGAAGCGCTAGTGGATGAGGTCATTGCCAACAATCCCGCTCAAGTTGAACAGTTTTTGGCGGCCGATGAAAACAAACGCAAAAAACTTGTCGGGTTTTTTGTTGGGCAAATCATGAAAGCCTCCAAAGGCAAAGCCAATCCACAGCAAGTGAATCAATTGCTTACGCAAAAGCTCAAATGATTGTTAGGGCATATCTGCAGAAAAACCTGTCGATATGCCTACAATTTTACAACAGTTTTCCCCAGCAATAATTAGAGCAAGGGCATTGAGCTGATTGTTAAGACCACTCAATGCCTTCGATTGCTATACATAAATCACCACTAAGCTGATTAGCTACCAACGAGATCGATTAATCGACCCACCCCTTCCAAGAATGCCTTCGAGCTGACAGGCTTCGTTAAATGGAAATTTACACCCGCCGCGTACAATTGTTCAATTTCTTTATTATTGGCAGCACCAGTAACACAAAGAATTTTGGTTTCAGTATGATGATCCGCCTTCTTTATTGCATTAACAACATCTAACCCACTGCCATTCGGAAAATTTAAATCCGTAATGACAAAGTCATAGTTATTCTTCGCAATCAACGCTGAAGCTTCATCACAATCTAACGTCACAGTGACTAACTCGGTAAACGGCGACAAATAGTCTTTAAGTATCTCTGCAAAATGCAAGTCATCTTCAACAACAAGAATCTGAGCATCTGGATTTTCCGAAAAATAAGCTTGGAGTTTTACACTAGGATCAATAGGCAAGTATTTTGCGAGTGTTTTGTATAAGGTATTGCTTGAAATCGGCTTACTTAATACTTCACAAAACCCTGCTGTTTCAATCCCTGCGGCATAAGGGTTGGCTGTGATCGATATAATAGGCAAATTCGGATTTTTCTCCAAAATTTTAGCTGCAAATTCAATACCATTCATTCTAGGCACATTAATATCGGCCAATATTAAATCGTATTCCTGATTGCTCGCTATTGCCAAGCCTTCCAAGCCGTCATTTGCGATATCGACTCGACAGCCTGCCCGCCGGATAAATTCAGAGATGAACTGTTGGCTTTGAAAATCATCTTCTACATATAGCACCCTACCTACAAATGCGGGCGCCTCTACAACAGAAGTGCTGGGTTTTACGGGTGGCGCATTTAACAACTCTACATCATCAGACAAACTTTTCGACAAGTCCAAATACAAGGTAAACTCACTACCGATGCCAAACTCACTCTTAACATCAATCCCCCCAGACAATTTGTGAGCCAACTG
>NVVG01000096.1 GCA_002402125.1 Moraxellaceae bacterium | reverse complement strand
CGCCGAAGACTCTGCTACCGGTGAGGTACCAACGGCGGCCGCTCCGGTTAATTTTCCGACAGACGCCATGCCTAATTGACCCGCCGTATGCGCTGCAGCAATTAACAGCAAGCCACAGGCTTCTCCAGGCACCAACCCTGCGGCTTTTTCCGCCGTTTGTAATCGATCCATGCCGAGCAACCAATGCAATCGATCACTTCCCGTGAGCGCATCAACCCCACCGACAATAGCCACATCAATCTCTCCCGCAGCCAATGCATCGGCACTGCGTTGGAAGGCTTCATCGGTTGCGGTTAGATTGGTATAACCATAGACAGATTGAAAATTAAGTGTGATGCCAGCGTCCATTACCGCTCGCTGAGCAATAGATGTTACACGCTGGGCCAATGGTACCTCGGCTAAGGACTGAGCCTTATCTTCAAGGATAAAGCGAATGCCCTCACTGACTAACTCATCGAGCTGTTGAAAACAGGTGCGTTCATCGGGTAAACATAAATACAGTCCGACCTTCATTCCATGCTGAACAATGACATCCAATTGAGGCTGAAGGTTTTTCAACGTTGCTCCCAACAGTCGAATCAGTAAGGCATCTCCAGCATAACCCTTAGCAATGATAGGCACCTGATGCCCCATCAAGGGTACCGGTTCCCCTTCTTCATCAACCACCTCCACATCTAAGGGAGATACACGAATAAAATCGGCCCTGGCTGCAGCGCAGGCATTGGCTGCATCTAATCCCAGCGAGGCAACCAGCTCTCGGCCCATAATCACATAGGGGTTGGCTTCGTTGATTGATCCCATCACGCTGTCCCCTGTGCGGCCATGTGTAATCGGTAACGCTGAGAAACCACTCGATCATCGATTCCACTTACCGCTATTCCATATTGCATATAGAGTTCATCCATCAATATTTTTCGCAATAAAGGCGCGGTGGCGTCATCTGCAATTGTGGTTATAGACGTGATAGAAATGCCCGCAGTATCCGCTGCGCTGGGTTGCAAGGGAATAACCTTACCACCACGGTAACGGTTGCCTGGGACAAAATGCCCATGATTTTCTTTTAACCAGCCCACCCAACGGCGGGAATCCGTTGATAGTAGCGATTGTTTATCACCAAAGGGAACGCCATCTCCCCGCTTTGGCATAATACCTTTATCAAAATTCTCTTTCTCAGATTCAAACAAATCCTCTTTTTCAAAGGTTTCTTCGACAAACGTCTTATCACGCAAATCGACGCCCAACATCAACTGCAATGCTTGCGCAGCTAGCGCTGCCAGTTCTTCATTTTGCAAATAACCTACTAACGCTTTTGCACAAGGCAATGTGCCAACTAACCYTAAGCTGGCGACCAACGCCTCAGAGGCACCATAGGTTTGCGTTATGTTGGCTACACCATCATCCGTTGCGAACTGCTGCATTGAGACACCGGGCAATAGGGTTTTTCCAGAACACAGGCTCAATAACAGTAACACTGTTGGCTCTACAGCCGCCACACTAGCTGGGTCGACATTAGCCCCTAACATCAGTTGACACCGAAGCGCCGCTGTCCGAATGGCAATAGCTTCGTGTTGCAGCAATGACGGTAACAGTGCGGCGCTACGCGCCTCACCGGCCTTTCCGATGGCAGCAAGCAACGTCTCTGACAGGCCAACACCAGCACCCTTTTCAATTCGCTGAATCAATTTGGCGGCCAATTCATCGCTGATTTTTCCTGCCTCCGCCACCACCGGTGCAACAACCGGCAACAGCATGGCATGTTTTGAGGCAAGAATTGAGGTGAAATATTCGATCCATTGTGTCGGCCTTTCGTGCAATAGCGCTAAGGCAATAACAGAGGCGATGCCTTCGTCTTCAAGTTCGACGGTTTCCCAAATTTCTGATAACAGCTTGCCATCCAGTTGTCGGCACGCAACACAGGCGATACCGTACAAAGCCCCTGGGTCGGCTTCCGCTAATGCGTCAACCATTACTGTCCTGGCATGTTCGCCACCCACCATCAATGCGTCAATATGTGCATCCATACGAGCTTCAAAATCCGCCACATCAACCCAATGTAATTCCGGGTCATCTTGCCAAGCCAAACGCAGATCATACAGCCCCGCCAACTCATCCAGGTGCTCCTCAAACAACGCTTGATTAAACTGTCGAATGGTACAAGTCATGCCATCATACTCACGCCGTTGTTATCCAAGCGAATATGTCCAATGTCACCATAACCATGGGTTAACGGTAAACATAAACGCCACAATAGAAACAATTTATTCTCATCACAGTTGATAATAACAGTATCAAGATTAGTGGTATTGGTGACATCACCGCTGCGTTTTAACGTCACGGTGGTAATGGGGGCAGGAATGGAGGGCAGAGAAAACTGCAATTTACCCATAGTGGAAGCATTGGCAATCACTACTTGTTCATCGCCAGATAAAAAACCATTTGCAATTAAACCTGGCGATGCCCCATTAAAAAATCGGCGATCAAAGTCGATGGGCAATAACGGACTACGCYCCTCATCCCAGGTAGCATCATAAGTGCCTGCATATTGGGATCGCGCTTGCCAATGGCCGGATTGATAACCAAAGCCCACCGGTTGTGGTCGATCAGTAAAACGGTGAATCAGCTGATTAGGGTCTTCCAAATTTGGCAGAGGCACCCAATCGYTGATAGGGGATTTTAGGTCTTGGAAGCCCTTGCCAACCGGGTTACGCATATCCACACAAACACGATCGTCCTTATCACCGCGTGGATCAGCRCCACCAAAGGCCATTTCATAGCGCAAAGGAATGGCTTCAATGGATTGTGGCGGTGTCATCGAGGCTCCAGCAATACGCTTTTCCCAAAACCGATCACCAAATACCTTCACGATTTTTTGCATCGGGCCAATTTTGATGCCGCTCATTAGCTCCGTATCTCTTGAGCCTGCACCAAAAGCTGTGCCTATTAATACAACATCGGTGGCGGGTTTATAAAATGCTACTTCAGGCTCGTATTTTAGACTGGCGGTTTCCGGGTCTCCCCAGTAAGCACCTTCTAACGATACGGGCTCCTGCTCTTCGGCAAGGCGTAACTGAGTGGGCGAAATTATATCGTAGGTAGCTTTTACCACCACGGTTAAAAGCGGCGACAAATTTTCATCCGCTAATAACAGAGGCTCCATTTTAAATGGCGTATTATTTTCAAACGCTGGTTGAGTCACAAGTATCTTCTAATTATTAGGGTTGTTTTTAATGGTTACTTTACATTGTTGTTTACATTCTACAATGTGCTTTAAAAAGATTCACCGCAAACTAAACAGGTAGGTGCATCTGTATTTGGCATGGTGATGATCGGTGCTTGCAATACAGGCATTGGCGGTGTGTTTTTATCATTATGTAGCATGATGTCAAATGCTCGTGTTGCATCTTTGCCCTCAAACTTCACATTAAACGAAAACAATACAAACTCCGACTTTCCTTTTGTTTTGCTAGAAGCCACGCCCCCAGCACTACCAGCCTCATCTCCCGTGCTCATTTTGAAGTTTGAATCTTTGACACAAACAGATTCACCATCGCACTTTACTTTTTTGGTGCCTTTATCGGTATCAGATGACATGGATATATTAGGGTATGGAATAGGAACCGGCCCAGCAGGCGTTGGCGTTTTACAAGCATCGGGAAAGGCAATGCTGACACCACTACTGGCGGCATGCACTACCGACATGAAATTAACCCCTACTGTCACCGCCATGTTATTTCCCCATTAAACTTATAAACTTATAAACTTGTAAACGCATAAAACATATCAATTTAAATTGATACTTGCGCCTTTTATTTTATTCGCACCGGATGAACGACTGAGAATATTGGTACCTTTGATTACAATCTTTCCATCTTTTCTCAGAATGACGCTGCTTTTTCCGCAGATGAGCTGTATTTCGTCCTTAGCATCAATATGTATKGTTTTACCATCGACCAACGCAGCATCRGGGCGGCCATTTTGCAGGGTCATTGTTTGCTTCTCATTTGACACCAACTGGCTTTGGACAACACCCATAATAACGGGTTTATCTGCCTGCTGATTATCAAACATCAACATCAATGATTGATTCTTAACCGCCTGGCTTGGCGCCAATGTTATGATGGATTGAGCTACCAGTGGCCCCAAGGTGTTGCCAGGATAATCAACCAACGCCACACCGTCTTCTCTTAATTCAACCAGCCGTCCAACCATCGACGCGGGGGTTTGACGTTCTGCATTGGATTGAAATAAATCTGTCACTTTTGTCATGTTGAATATCCTATACCTTAGTTAGCCGTCACTTTGCTGCCTTTTAAGACAACATTGCCACTACCATTGATGGTGATATTTTTTCCTTTAATCGTAATATCACCATTTTTCTTCATCACAACTTCTGCTGAACCGGTTTTAAAGCTAATTTCACTATCCGCAACAAATTGTATTTTCTTCGCACTTACAGAATACTCTTTGGTCACACTGTGGGTGTGTTTACCRCTGATGGTTTCGGTAAAATCTTTGGTAACTTTCAGGTCAAGCTTATCACCCACACTCCAGGATGCTTTTTTTCCAACATCAAGGGTGTGATTTTTGCCGACTTGCACCGAGTCATTACCTCCTACCGTTGTATCGTTATTGCCACCAATCGTATTACCTTGGTTTTTATCAACACTCACGTCACGGTCTTTTGCGACACTGATGGTTTGATTCGAAGCGATAGACACTAATTGATCTTTGGTAATGTCGATGGTTTGCCCACCCTTTACAGCCTCGGTGTGATCATTCTCCACGACCACCGCCCGATCATTGGTGACGGTGGTTGTCTGGTTATTGCCCACCGACACTATTTGATCATTACCTACCTGCTCACCTTCATCATTTTCAACAATGATGATGTGATCTTTTTCTGCATGAATATACAGCTCTTCAGATCCCTTTAGATCCTCAAAGCGAATTTCATTAAAGGTAGCGGTATCACCACCTTTGGTGGAGCGCGTTTTTGTACCACTTTGGGTTTTATTCGCTGGCAGATCGTAAGGTGGCATTTGATCGCCATTATAGACACTACCAATGACTAACGGTCGGTCCGGGTCACCCTCTAAGAATGATACAACCACCTCCTGGCCGATTCGAGGAATATAAATAGTACCCCATTTCTTGCCAGCCCAATTGCTTGCCACCCGTACCCAGCAAGACGAAGTTTCGTTCTTTTTACCTTCACGATCCCAATGGAATTGCACTTTAATACGGCCAAATTCATCGGTATAGATTTCATCGCCAGAAGGCYCAACCACAACAGCGGTTTGGCTGCCATTGATAACAGGCTTAGGTGTATTTCTCGCCGGGCGGTAAACCACTTTTGATGGTATGCAGGCGATATCGTTGGAATAATTGAAGATACTCGGTTCAGCATCTGGGTCATCCCCAAACTCCGCTCCGCCTGAACGATAAGAAGGCTCTTCGGCAAAATGAGAGATCTCGGTGATTACCCACTCTTCTTTGTTTTCATCATCGACATTGTGCTCAGACATTTTGAAGGTGCCAGCAACAATCAAAGAACCCACTTCAGTGTGAGCAAACGCCTGTTCAAAGGGTACTTCTAATTCTTCCATTCTTACTTTACTAAGCACACTACCATCGGCTTTTGTGTCATACTCGCCCGGATAGTCATACACTTCAAAACTACTAATGTGGGGTAAGTCCACGATGGTCTTCGAGTCTGAATTCATCGCATTGGTTGGCAAGGTAAAGTTATAATCCGTTTGCGAAAACTGACCACTAGCATATTGGAACTGGTGATCCCAACGTTTAATACAGGGGTCGGCGGAAGTTCCGGGGTTGTATTTAATTAGGCTATCGGGGCAAGCACTGTAAGCAGAAATATCATCGGAAAGCACCATGGTGTGTTTACCATCTGCGTGCTCAAAATAATAATAAATACCTTCTTCTTCCATCAGCCGACTAACAAACTCAAAGTCTGTCTCGCGATATTGTACGCAGTAGTCTCTCACTGGGTGATTCAGCAACATAGAGCCTATGCGATATTCTTTAAACGGACATTCGCCGAGGATAGCTTCAACGATATCAACAACGGATTTTTCCTGGAATATACGGCATCCAGCGCGCTTCTTGAGAAACCAAAACCAGGGRACAATTTCTGCTGAGTAAGCCCGAGTATCGCGAGTGACCTTTAGACCGCCAGATAGCTTGGCTACATAACCGTTAAAATATCGCTTGCTACCATCTTGTAGGCCCACGCTAATTGTTACATCAGTGCCCACGAGCTTGGAGGGCGCGATATTATCGTCATTGGACAATAACTGAGCGGTGAAACAAAAAGGCTCTGATATTTTCTCAGTACCTCGAAATTGCTCCACMCCCAACACATCACTGCCTAATGAAGTGCTTTTGATAAATAGATGACGGTCATCTTGGCTTAAAGACATGATAAAACAATCCTTGGAGTGATTTTTTATTGGTAATCGTTATGGCTAGATCATAGAAACGACTGGCCCGAATCACAATGATTATTTGTGTGAATTATTCACAAGGGGCCATATTTCGGGCTATCCAGCGTCAATWACCCGTATTTCTTCTACCATCAGCTGTGGATTCTGTACCCCACGAAATTCGTTGATATCTAACCGATAGGCTACCCAAGCCTTGTTGGCCTTCTTATTCGGCCATGCCGCGAGGTCAATATTAAACGCGATTCCATCGATAACACGGTTGGTACCCGGAATACCAAACACCAATTTAAGGTGTTTTTCACCCACAATGCGTTGGTCCAGTATTTCTAGTTCGTTATCAAATAGCGGTTCCGGGAACCCTTGCCCCCAGGGCCCAGCATCGCGTAACACTTGAGCAAAAGGTAAATCCAGCTCTTCTGATCCCAACGCCCCATCACTTAGAATTTCACCGCGCAAATCCTCTTCCGTTAGGATATTGCGCACCTCTTGGTCAAAGGCATCTTGGAAGGCGTCATAATGCTCCATCGCGATACTCAATCCGGCCGCCATCGCATGGCCACCAAATTTACTGATAATTTCAGGGTGTTTAGCGGCGACGGCATCTAATGCGTCACGGATATGAAAGCCACTAACGGAGCGAGCGGAGCCTTTTAGCTCACCACCTCCTGCGGAGGCAAACACAATCACCGGCCGGTTATAGCGCTCCTTAATGCGAGAAGCCAGAATACCAATAACTCCCTGGTGCCAGTCTTTTTGATACAAACACACCCCATAGGGCAAACTTGCTTTATCGAGGTGTAACTGTTTCAGCACATATAATGCTTCTTGCTGCATGCCGCCTTCAATCAAACGCCGCTCGGAATTGAGTTGATCCAGCTCCACCGCCATCTCTCGGGCAATGCCGGGGTTATCTTCCAACAAACATTCAATACCATGGGACATATCGTCTAATCGCCCCGCCGCATTGAGACGGGGGCCTATGGCAAAACCCATATCCGATGCCACCACATTGGACAGGTTACGTTTTGCCACTTCCGCAAGTGCTTTTATGCCGGGCCGACAACGACCGGCCTGCATGCGACGTAATCCGTTATACACCAACACACGATTGTTGTGATCGAGCGGTACCACATCAGCCACCGTGCCTAGGGCGACAATATCTAGAAAATCCGCCATATTGGGTGACTTTATGCCTTGCTTGTCGAACCAGCCATTTTCCGCCAAGCGGGTGCGTAACGCGGTCATCACATAAAATGCCACCCCAACCCCTGCCAAGTTTTTACTGGCAAAGTTACAACCCGGCTGATTCGGATTCACGATGGCATCGGCCGCTGGCAATATTTGGCCTGGTAGATGATGGTCGGTAACTAACACTTTTACACCATGAGCTTTTGCTGCTGCCACACCATCAACACTAGAAATCCCATTATCCACGGTCATCAGTAAATCAGGCGCGCGCTGCAGCGCTACCTCAACAATTTCAGGGGTTAAACCATAGCCATATTCAAAACGATTAGGCACCAAGTAATCCACATGGGCCGCACCCATGGCTTTTAACGCCAGCATCGATAGTGCGCTACTGGTTGCACCATCGGCATCAAAATCACCCACGATTAATATGCGTTGCTGGTTCTCGATAGCAAAGACTAACAATGCCAATGCATCATCAAGGCCCTTTAATCCAGCGGCGGGCATTAATTGCTTCAAGCCAAGCTGTGTTTCAATGCCGGACAATAATCCACGAGCGGCGTAGATTCGCTGGATAGCGGGATGCACTGTGTCGGGTAGAGCATGTTGTGCGGGAATCTTGCGGCGGGCTACTTTTTTCATTATGTTAATAATTCATCAGCTACATAAGGGAGATCAATACAGTATCGATCACCATGACTAGGTAGAGGGTAACAAATCTAACGCGCTGAACAAGCATAAAAAAGCCCAGCTCTGCGGGTGTTACTGCAGAGCCGGGCTTAAAGAGTGCCGTTTATGGCGCCTATAGGTTGAAGCTTATGTCATATTTTCTAAAATGGATCGTTTCACATCCGATAACGTTGCATCGATAGTGCTCATTGCGGCATTTTTACATTGCGCAATGGCTGTATCGGGGTCCTTAAGGCCGTTGCCTGTTAGCGTACAAACAATTTTGCTGCCTTCTGGAATCTTGCCATTTCTCACATCACGAATAGCACCACCCAAAGAGGCAGCAGAGGCAGGCTCACAGAAAATACCTTCTGATTGGGCCAATAATTTCTGTGCTTCCAATATTTCTGAATCTTGCAACTCATCAAACCAACCACCAGATTCTTTTTGCACATTCCATGCTTTGTCCCATGACTGCGGGTGCCCAATGCGTATCGCTGTGGCAATAGTCTCAGGGTTATCTACCATCGCTCCACGCATAAAGGGTGCAGCACCGGCCGCCTGGTAACCGACCATCTTAGGTACATTGTTTGAAACACCGTCTTTATTGGATTCTGTATAGCCCATCCAATGCGCGGTGATATTGCCCGCGTTGCCTACTGGAAGGCAGTGGTAATCAGGCGCAGCACCTAATTCTTCAACAATCTCAAATGCCGCCGTTTTTTGCCCTTGCAATCGATAAGGGTTGATGGAGTTCACGATAGTCACCGGGGCTTCTTCAGCAACTTCTTTCACTAATTGCATACCTACATCAAAGTTGCCACGAATTTGCAGAATAACCGCACCGTACATCATGGTTTGCGCCAACTTACCCATGGCAATCTTGCCTTCAGGGATAAGAACAAAGGCGGTAATACCAGCACGAGCTGCATAAGCCGCTGCCGCTGCCGAGGTATTGCCGGTAGATGCGCAGATGATCGCCTTGCTGCCATCTTCAACCGCTTTTGTCACCGCCATGGTCATACCGCGATCTTTAAATGAACCGGTAGGGTTTAACCCTTCGTATTTCACGTATATATCAACATCTTTGCCTATCATGCGCGGCACGTTGCTTAGGCGAATCAACGGTGTGTTACCTTCGCCTAAGCTGATGATACGTGTATCGTCATGTACTGGTAGGTGATCACGATATTTATCAATAAGGCCGGTGTAACGCGTACTGTTAGACATAATAAGTTTCCAAAATTTTCCCGGGAACACTTCCCAGCTTTAAACGTTGTTAAAAAATAGGTTTAATTTGTGGCCAGTTAATTAGCCGTCTAGTTGTTCCAAGCGAATGCGCATCACCGAACCAACCACATCATCTTCTGCTTCTAATTTCTTCAGTGCGTCATTCATTCTGCTTTCTTTGACTTCTCGAGTAATCATGATGATTGGCACTTGACCATGATCAACTTCAACTTCTTTTTGTAGCAATGACTCAATGTTAATGCCGGAGTCACTCAAGATTGTGGCTATCTTGGCCATCACTCCCGGAGTATCTTTTGCCTTCAACCGCAGGTAATAAGCCGTGGTTATTTGATCGATCGGTAGGATTGGAGTGTCCGATAATGTATCGGCATGAAACGCCAAGTGTGGCACACGATTATCCGGATCGGTGGTTAATGCTCTAGCAACATCCACGATATCGGCAACAACCGATGACGCTGTCGGCTCTGCACCAGCACCGGGGCCATAATACAACGTTGGCCCAACGGCGTCTGACATCGCCATTACCGCGTTCATTACCCCATTCACATTCGCCAACAAACGACTGTTATGAATCAGTGTAGGGTGCACTCGCAACTCAACACCTGCACTGGTTTTACGGGTAATACCCAAATGCTTAATGCTATAACCGAGCTCATCGGCATATCGCACATCTTCTGCAGTAATTTTGCTAATGCCTTCGGTGTAAGCTTTCTCAAACTGTAACGGAATACCAAAAGCAACCGAAGCCAGAATCGTTAACTTATGGGCGGCATCGATGCCTTCCACATCAAAGGTCGGGTCTGCTTCGGCATAACCGAGCGCTTGCGCTTCAGCTAAGGCATCATCAAAAGCTCGGCCTTTCTCTTTCATCTCGGTCAAAATAAAGTTGCCGGTACCATTGATGATACCTGCAACCCACTGAATCTGGTTGGCCGACAAACCTTCACGGATGGCTTTAATAATGGGGATGCCGCCAGCAACTGCCGCTTCAAAGGCAACATTCACCCCTTTAGCTTGGGCTGCGGCAAAAATCTCATTGCCATGCTCGGCAATTAGCGCCTTGTTGGCAGTAACAACATGTTTACCTGCTGCAATCGATCCCAGTACAAGTTCTTTGGCAAGCGTAACACCGCCAATTAGCTCAACAACGATATCAACCGCTGGATCGCTGATTACTTCCGTCACGTCTCGAGATACCGTTACGCCAGAGGTATCTGCAGCAGGGTTATCGCGGCGCGCCCCAACATGGGTAACCTGAATAGCACGACCCGCACGACGAGTAATATCTTCTGCATTGCGATTTAATACATTAAAAGTACCACTACCAACGGTACCCAACCCCACGATTCCAATATTGACCGGTTTCAAATTCCCACCTCAGTGTTTTTCTCATTGTTTTCCTGAATGTTGCGCATTATACGTTTAGCCCTGAAAAAAAACTAATCTGTGAGCGGTTTTATACGAAAATCAGCCATAAAAAAGCCGCGAAGTGTTACTTCACGGCTTTTATGATTGGCTACGAGGTTAAAACAACCTAGATTCCAAATTCTTTGGCTAGATCACTAGCCTTACGGTAACCACCAAGTTGACGGCCATCTACGCCAAACAGGGCCGGTGTGCCTTTGACTCCCATTAGTCGCCCTAGGGCTATCTGATCTTGAATGATGGAAGACAAATCACATGCTGCCAGCGTTTCCCCTACTGACCTACGGGTTTTGGCCATAGTCATCGCCTTGGCTCGGTCTTTTGCACACCACACATCGGCAATCACTTTACCTGCCGGTGACTGCAAACCATATCGAGGCCAGGCAACATACTTGACGGTAATGCCTAACTTGTTAAGCGCTGGAATTTCTTTATGAAATTTTTGGCAATAACCACAGCTGGTATCGGTAAAGGCTAGAACTTGGCCTTTTTCTTCCCCTTCCGCCTGGTACACCACTAGGTCGTCATCGTTTAAGGCTGATAGCGCCTTAGCCCGTTTTACTCCGCGCTTTTTCTCGCTGATGTTCACTATGCCGCGAGCCTGTACCGCAAGCAAGTCACCACTAAAGATAAAACTGCCATCGGCGGAAGTCATCAATTCTTCGCCTGACTTCAAAGCAACGGCGTATATACCTGGCGCCATGGTTTCTTCAATGCCAACGATTTTAAGCTGTGGCAGACTCGTCTTAAACTTGGCTTTTATAGCAGCTTCAGCATCCACAGAAGCGGCAACAACCGACCCACTCAACAAACCAATAACTAGGGCAGCCAACATTCCGCGCAACAGTACTAATATTCTCATCATTATCTCCAGGTAAACATCTAATATCGCATCATACTAACAAGGTTGGAACACCAAAGCCTAGCCTAGTTCCACATTTCAGTGCAAATTTAGCCGTCAGCCCCTTGGGTGGTGTTCTGCGTGAATTTCTTTTAACCGATGCTGCGCCACAAAGGTATAGATTTGTGTAGTAGACAAATCACTATGGCCTAATAACAGCTGGACAACACGTAAATCGGCGCCATGGTTCAGCAGATGTGTCGCAAAGGCGTGCCTTAGTGTATGAGGGGAAACCGGAACTTGAATCCCTGCCTCCACAACATAACGTTTGATTCTGTGCCAGAAGGTTTGCCGAGTCATAACCCGCCCCCGTAAACTGGGAAACAACACCTGTGAACTTGGATTTGCTAATAGGCTATTTCTGCCTTCGCGATAATAACGTTCGATCCAATCCAGCGCTTCCTCCCCCATCGGCACCAAGCGCTCTTTATTGCCTTTCCCGATCAGTCGCACCACACCCTGCCTTAGGTTGATCTGGTGGGTTTCAAGGGTTACCAACTCGGTTACTCGTAGCCCACAGGCATATAGCAATTCCAGCATTGCGCGATCGCGCATGCCAATCGGCTGTCCGATATCGGGAGCCTCCAACAAAGCCTCCACATCAGACTCCGTCAACACTTTCGGCAGAGGGCGACCTAACTTAGGTAAGGCTATATTCGCCATAGGGTCATCGGCCAGCACCTCCATGCGCACTTGATACTGATAAAACCCCCGCAATACAGAGATCATTCTTGCCGTCGAGCGGCGATCAAACTGCCCCTCTCGATAATCTAGATAAGATGTAAATACTGTTTGGTTCGCGTCCAGAAGCCCTTTAGGTGTTGACTGCAGCCCTAACCAGCGAGAGAAAAACAATAAGTCACTGCGATAAGCCGACAAAGAGTTTTGGCTCAAGCCTTTTTCCATCCAACAGGCGTCGAGGTATTGATCGATTAGCGGAAGTTCAGCTTCTGAATCAGTCTTTTCTTCTGTCATAGATATCTACAGCTCATCCAGCGCAAAGACTCCGTTGAAAATATTAGCTAACGATAAGCATAAACAAAAAAAGCGACCGTGCTAAGCAGGGTCGCTTTTTTCGAAATCAAACACATTAGTGCTGGATTATGACTTTCTTGTAAGCTTCTCTTTAATACGAGCTGCCTTACCGGTAAGTCCACGCAAGTAGTAAAGCTTCGCGCGACGAACGTCACCTCTACGCTTAACCGTGATGCTATCAACGGTTTTACTGTGAAGTTGGAACACACGCTCGACACCAACACCATTAGAAATTTTACGTACTGTAACGGCAGAATTCACGCCGCGATTACGTCGAGCGATAACGACACCTTCATATGCCTGAAGTCGGGTACGAGTACCTTCCGTTACCTTTACCTGAACAACAATAGTGTCACCTGGAGCAAACTCAGGGAGATCACTTTTCAACTGCTCAGCTTCAATCTGCTGGATTAAACTATTTTTACCACTCATGGTTAGCTCCTGACTCACCTGATACTTGTCAATCGATAGCGCTGTGCCACCGCAAACGTAAAATATTTCATCTATCAGTACTGCGATAATCAGCTGTCTGATGGACTCTTTTTTCTCTTTTCTTGTTTATAGGCATCTAACAATGCCTGCTGCTTTGCATCCAACTCTTTAGACGCCAACAAATCCGGACGCCGCTCCCAAGTCCTTCCGAGTGATTGCATAAGCCGCCATTCCTTTATGGCTTTGTGGTTTCCACTTAGCAACACACTTGGAACATCACTTTCCAAAAACCTTTCGGGTCTTGTGTAGTGAGGGCAATCTAGCAACCCATCGGTAAAAGAATCTTCTTCTGCCGAATCCCGATGTCCTAAAACACCGGGCAACAATCTTGTAATTGCATCTATCATGATCATCGCGGGTAGTTCACCACCGCTTAGGACATAATCCCCTACTGACCATTCTTCATCGATTACCGCATCGATGATACGCTCATCTATCCCCTCATATCGCCCTGCTACTAGGACTAACGCCTTCTCATTAGAGAATCGCCGAGCAGCCTCTTGATCGAAGGGCTTGCCCTGAGGTGATAAATACACGACTTTTGCGGCGCTTCCGTTATTCTCGGAACACTCTGCTTTTGCGTGCTCGATCGCTTCAATCAATGGCCCAGGTATCATCAACATACCCGGTCCACCACCGTAAGGCCGATCATCCACAGTACGATGAACATTCTGTGTAAAGTCTCGTGGATTGGTGCAATGTAACTGCATCAACCCTGACTTTACCGCTCTCCCAGTAACACCCGATTCGGTGACTGCGGAGAACATTTCTGGGAACAGTGTAACTATCCCAAATTTCATAATTCACCAAACTGCTTTTATCGTTTAAAACCAGTATATCTTAAAACTCTGCATCCCAATCAACAATCATCTCACCGGCCTCAAGATCAACACTCAACACCACATCACCAAACAGATAGGGTATCAAACGTTCCAGATCATCAATGCTAGTATCGGTAGCTTTTACTACCAACACATCATTGGAACCCGTCTCAACCAAATGATCAACAATACCAAACACTTGGTCCTGTTGATTTTTGACTGTCAATCCAGCTAGGTCAGACCAATAAAAGTCGTCGTCAGCTAGATCGGGTAATTGTGACTTTAACATGCCAAGTTCACAGCCTGAATAGAAGGCCACCTGGTCGCGGTCATCACAACCTTTAACTTTAGCAACTAAGCTTTTGGCATGATTACGGATAGTTTCTATATCCAGTTCCTGCCATTGCCCTCGTTTCTTAAGATACAAGGGCTGGTAGTCTTTAATGTTGCCGATAGGGTCAGTATAAGAATGAAGCTTTACCCAGCCTTTAATACCATAAGCCGAGGTAAACTTTCCAACCACTAACCAATCCGACACATCAACCACCTACAGGGCACCAACGCACCCTTAACCAACTAAGCAGCAGCTTTCGCGGATTGCTTAAGCAAGCTTTTAACACGATCGCTAGGCTGTGCACCTTGGCCAATCCAGTGTTGAATACGGTCAAGTTCAAGCTTTAAGCTCTCTTCATTACCGCGTGCAGTTGGGTTGAAATAACCTAAACGTTCAATATAACGGCCGTCACGGGCTCTGCGAGCGTCTGCAACTACAACATGGTAGAAGGGGCGCTTCTTAGAACCGGCACGTGCAAGGCGAATTGTTACCATATCTAAATAACCTTTTAACTATCAACAAGTTAAATCACAAGTTCACACTTCGAAGTACTATAAGCAAAGCCATTAGCAACACAAAGCGCAAAGCAGGCCATCAAAAGCCACCAGATACTGGCAACTTTCGACGGCCTGCTTCTAGAAAATCTATCCTTTAGCCGAGCGACTCATCTCAAGTCGACTCAATAAGGCGCTGAATTGTACGAGAAAAACCGACCAAATCAAAGCCTTTTGAACATTTATTTACCGTCAACCGGCATTTACATCTTAAACGGCGGCATACCACCTGGACCACCTGGCATACCGCCGCCTCCCATCATTCCTTTCATGCCGCGCATCATGCCTTTCATGCCACCTTTCTTGGTGAGCTTCTTCATCATTTTCTGCATCTGCTTATGCTGCTTCAGCAATCGATTAACATCTTGAATCTTAGTACCAGAACCTGTTGCTATACGCTTCTTACGCGAACCGTTGATCACATCCGGAAACGAACGCTCTTTTGGGGTCATCGACTGTATGATCGCCTCCATCTGTTTCAAGGCTCCATCATTGACCTGGCTTTGGGCGGCTTCAGCCATACCAGCCATTCCCGGCAACTTATCCATCAACCCCGCCATGCCTCCCATATTCTCCATCTGATGAAATTGGTCCAGCAGATCGTTCAGATCAAAACCTTTGCCACGAGAAAGTTTCTTAGCCAGTTTATCGGCTTTCTTTTTGTCGAGCTTACGTTCCGCTTCCTCAACCAGGGTAAGCACATCACCCATGCCAAGAATACGTGACGCAATTCGTTCAGGATGAAACGGCTCCAAGGCATCGGTTTTTTCACCAACGCCGATAAACTTAATCGGCTTACCAGTAATGCTGCGCACCGACAGCGCAGCACCACCACGAGCATCACCGTCAGCTTTGGTAAGCACCGCACCAGTTAGCGGTAACGCCTCGTTAAAGGCTTTGGCAGTATTGGCTGCATCCTGCCCGGTCATGGCATCAACCACAAACAGGGTCTCGATAGGATTAATTGCCGCGTGAACACGCTGAATCTCAGCCATCATCTCGTCATCAATCGCTAAACGACCCGCAGTATCGATGATAACCACATCTTTAAACTGCTTCTTGGCTTCCTCTATTGCCGCCTTGGCAATATCAACCGGGTCTTGATCGGTCGAACTTGGGAAAAAGCTTGCACCCACTTCAGCAGCCAAGGTTTCTAACTGTTTTATTGCCGCAGGACGATATACATCCGCACTAGCAACCAAAACCGTCTTCTTTTGACGTTCAGCCAACCATTTCGCGAGCTTGGCTACG
>NVVG01000095.1 GCA_002402125.1 Moraxellaceae bacterium | reverse complement strand
ATTCGGAATAAGGTGAAGCGTTGTGAGCGGCTTGAGAAAAGAATAATGTCTGCGGGCAAAAAGCATGATGCGTTAAATAGTTTAATTGCCACGGTGAAGGATGAAAGTGGCGCGTACCCACGAAATTGTTATCAAGCCCAAAAATCCTTAAAAGTGTCCCCCATAAATTCGGCCGCAGTCAAAAAAGCATCAAAATATTTGACGCGAGCAAAATCCAATAAGAAAAAGGTCAATAAAGAGAAGAGAGTGTTTAATGCGTTTACTAAAAACCCTGAACACGAAGCGAGAGCCGTTATCTTTGCCAACCTGAAAAAAGGTGATAAGTGTATTGCTAAAGTAGGCAAATTGATTACACAGAAACGAAAAGAGCTTAAGAAGCGCGAAAGTACCTTGGACGGCTATGTTGTGTCATTGAAAAATGCGGCCAAGCAATGTGAAGACGCGCGTACGATAACCAAGCGCTATGCACACGCTAGAGACGAGAAGTTTTATCATGATGCTAAGGGTGCGTACAATAAGGCGCAATTTATCGAGCGGCGGTTACGTAAAACAATCCGTAATGACAAAGTGTATTTGTCTAATGGAGCCTCAGCTAAAGTAAAAGATATCGATAACAGATTGTATAAAACCACCGAGTGTTTGCTTGATGTCGATAAGCGTATCTCTGCAATGTACGAGAAGTCACGGGCTAAAGAAAGTGATCTGGCGGCAAGTGAGCTGAAGGAAAAAGAGCGAGTTTTGGCGGAAAAGGAAAAGGCATTGGCAGCAAAAGAATTGGCGTTGAAGGAAAAAATAGAAGCCGATGCTAGTCGTGGCAGAGATTATGAGGATGAAGATGAAGGTATTTCGGTGTTTATTGAGCTCAATTCAGCTTATCAAAATGAGTTAAAAGTAGAAAGGGAGTGACAGTATTGAGCATGTGGATGCCAAATATGCAGCAACCTGGCTAAATGGCGTTGCTGTATTAGAATAAACAGTAGAAACAACGGTAGAATCAAGAACAACAAAAGCGGCTTATGCCGCTTTTGTTGTTCTTGGACCTATGGTTTGTTCGATGAAATGTGAGTATTATGCGTTGCAGAAAATATCACTGGGAGTACGAATTTGTTAAGTTATCGACATGGTTTTCACGCAGGTAATTATGCGGACGTTCTCAAACATAGCGCTTTAAGCCTGGTGCTTGAATACATGTGCAAGAAAGATGCTCCGTTTGTATATGTTGATACTCATGCGGGCGCGGGTAGTTACTCTCTGAGCAGCGATATGGCATTAAAGACGGGAGAATTTAGTGAAGGTGTGATGAAATTATGGGGAAAAGACTCTTTGCCAGAGGAACTTTCACCCTACCTTCATGCGCTCAGACGGCAGAATAAAAAGGAAAAATTGGCATATTACCCCGGCTCTCCTCAGGTTGCGTTAGCATTTTTACGCCCTCAAGATGCCATGTGCTTATTCGAGCTCCATCCTAAAGATGCCACTATTTTAAAGAAAAATACCCCCTCTAATAAACAGTATCGAATTGAGGAACAAGATGGTTATGATGGCTTAAAGTCGGTGTTGCCACCGGTAAGCCGTCGGGCGGTTGTGTTAATCGATCCTGCTTATGAGCTAAAGCATGAATATAGGACATCGATAAAAGCCATTGAAGATGCGGTTAAACGTTTTGCAACWGGTGTCTATATGTTGTGGTACCCAGTGGTCGACAGAAAAGCTGTTCAGGGCATGGAACGATATTGGGCAAAGACGGGTGTTAAAAACGTGTTGCAGATTGAGTATTGTCGGGAGCCTGATTCAAGGGGTTTTGGTATGACGGGAACAGGGTTGTTTATCGTTAACCCACCATGGCAATTGGCCAAACAAATGAAAGTTGTTATGGACGTGATGAATCGTTACTTAAATGCAGRTAATRGTACTGGCAGTGCTGAAATGAAGGTGGTTCAGCTAGTTGAAGAGTAACCCCAGGTRTTCGGGCCAGGGTTACATTGTCCTGGGTTACATAGCAGGGTCCGTTAATATTTCGGCTTGGTCCTTTCCTATGGAGACGTAAAAACAGTTCTTTCTATTAGTGTGGCAGGCCGGCCCTTGCTGATCAACTAACAGCAATAACGTGTCTCCATCACAATCTGCACGCATCTCTATAAGATTTTGAATATGACCAGAGCTCTCTCCTTTGCGCCAATAGGATTGGCGTGAACGAGACCAGTAACAGACGCGACCCGTATTAAGCGTTTCATCTATAGATTGTTTATTCATCCATGCCATCATCAAGACTTCCCCTGTATCATGCTGCTGTGCGATAGCAGGAATCAGGCCGTCTGTGTTAAAGAATAGGTTGTTGATCGCATCGGTGGTGCTAAGGGTGGTGTTTTTACTTTGATTTTCTAGTGTTTTATAGTCCATAACGGGATGACTTCTATGACGGCTTATTGATTTTGAATGTAGATTTTATAGGTAACATGCATGGGTAGCTATGGGTATTTTCAGATAAACATTCCGGTGCGGTATTTGCTGCACCTGGTTTGCTCTTGTTTATTCTGTATTTGCGTTAATGGTATTTTCGCGATGCCAGTGTTTGCCCATGAAATGGGAGAAGGTGCGCATGTTCAGGTGACAGCGGAGGATAACAAGCTCTCGTTACAAATAGAGATAACGTTACAGGAGTTAATCGCCGTTTTTGATATTGATACCAATAACGATGGCAAAGTGACAGAGCATGAACATGCTGACATTGATATTGATATTGATCTTGTAGCTGAGTACGTGAGTAAGAAGTTACGAATGGAAGTGGATAAGCAGTACTGTGACCTTAGCATTTCGGCTTATGAAATTGTCGTACATCCTTCCGGTGATTTTATTCGTTATCCAATAACTCATACTTGTGACAATGTAGGCAGCCATTTGCTGGTGAATTACCAATTGTTTTTTGATCAAAACCCTTACCATCAGGGTACGTTAACGGTTAAGCAGGGGCAGCAGTCTTCTTTATTCTATTTTTGGGAAGATCAGCGCGAACAAACATTAGACTTAAATCGTGACGTATCGAGCTCTGTTCTGCTAAAGGGAGTGCAGTGGGGCGCGCACCACATACTTATAGGGCTGGATCATCTGTTATTTCTCTTGTGCTTAATCTTACCCTCTGTGCTGACACTAAAGCGTCCAGCTTCCGTTAGTCGAACTTATGATTGGTCTGGCGCTACCTCATTACGAGAAGTATTGTTTGATGTAATAAAGGTGGTTACGGCATTTACTGTCGCGCATACCGTCACCTTAACAATGTCGATGATGGAATGGGGGTGGCGACCAGCTGGCGCCGTTGTTGAGGTGGCTATCGCAGCCTCGATAATGCTTGTTGCGCTCAATAATATAGTCCCTATCATCTATCGATCACGCTGGATTGTTACGTTGTTATTAGGGCTGGTGCATGGCTATGGTTTTGCTAACGGGCTAATGGCTTATGACTTATCTACCCAGGATCTAGCTTGGACATTGCTTTCGTTTAATCTCGGTGTTGAGTTTGGACAGTTATTGCTGATTGGTGTTGCCGTGCCGGTATTATATTGTCTAAGAAACTCATCGTTTTATGTAAAAGGCGTGCTAAAAATAGGCTCCTCGATTATATTCCTAATTGCCTTTGTGTGGTTGTTGGAACGAGTATCGGGGATCTCTATCCTTGTTTTTTCTGGCGTTTCCTAAAATATTTTTGGCACCCTCGGTTAGGGGGAGTTAGGCATTGTAATTAAAGAAGTTCTTACCATTACCTTAAATATATAGGTCAGTTCTAGTCAGCCAAAATGGGCTTATTTTGCTCAAGTATATTTACTTTTATAAATCTATTGACCCTGGACTAAACTCCAGGGATAAGATGGTGCATACTATCAATAGAGTTGGCGAGGGAGTGTTATGGTAAGTATGCAAATTGGCGAGTTAGCTTCAAAATGTGGGGTGCGCATAGATACTGTGCGTTATTACGAAAAGCAAAAATTATTGATTCCTTCGGGCCGAACCGAGGGAGGTTATCGTATTTACTCCGGTGGGGCGCTACGGGAACTTAAGTTTATTCTTCGAGCTAAATCCCTCGGTTTTACCTTGCGAGAAATACGTGAGTTGCTTTCATTAAAAATCGATCGAGACAACCAGCCATGTAAATCCGTAAAGGATCTAGCCGAAGCAAAGTTAACTGACATAGAAGATAAACTCGCAGAGTTAACTTCAATGCACCAGGCGCTAACGGGGATCACTAATGCGTGTTGTGGTGGTGACGAACCTGCTACCGAGTGCTCAATATTAGATGCGTTAGACGAAGAGGATGTGTGAGATGGATTTATTCATGAATTTTTTCAGTTTAAGTTTAGAATCAGCGCCGTTTCTTGTTTTGGGTCTTATTATTGCGGGTTTGATTCATGCCTGGGTATCCACTGAAAGAGTAGCAAAACAGCTAGGAGGCAAGGGTTTTTGGCCGATAACTAAGGCTGCATTAATTGGTGCGCCATTGCCGCTTTGTTCTTGTAGTGTTATTCCGGTGACGCTTGGCATTCATCGAAGTGGTGCCTCAAAGGGGGCCACGGTATCCTTTTTGGTCGCAACACCGGAAACAGGGGCAGATTCAATCGCAATATCTTACGTCTTGCTTGGGCCTTTTATGGCGATAGTTAGGCCGATAAGTGCGATTTCAAGTGCAATTTTTGCGGGGTTAATGGTTAGTTTTTCCAAAGATCAAGAGTTAGCCGTAGAACCAGAACAGAAGGTGAGTTGTTGTTCTAGCGATAAAAATGAGCCGGAAATTGAGGAAAAAACCTGCTGTTCATCCACTAAAGTGGTCGAATCAAAAGCTTCCATAATGAGTAATGCCTGGATGAAAACCCAATCGGGGTTGCGCTATGCATTTACCGATATATTTAATGATATGATATTTTGGCTTTTTATTGGTTTATTCTTTGCCGCTATAGTAAAAACCTATGTTCCTGTGAGTTTTCTGCAGCAGTGGGGGAGTGGTTTGGGTGCAATGATTGTGATGGTGTTGGTGGGCATACCCATGTATATCTGTGCAACCGCATCAACGCCTTTAGCGGCTGGATTCTTACTGGCGGGCTTGTCACCGGGTACGGTGTTGGTTTTCTTGCTTGCGGGACCGGCTACCAATATGGCGACCTTAGCGATTGTCAAAAAAGAGTTGGGTAGTTATGCGCTTGTGTCCTATTTGTGTGGGATAGTGTTATCGGCCTTAGGGTTCGGGTTGCTGGTCGATCAGCTGGTAATCATGTTCAATATCGATATTTTGGCTCAAGTGGACGGCACACACGAAATGGTGAACCCTTGGATAGAGTGGGTAACGGGTGGTTTGTTATTTGTATTGGCCGTACGATTTGGCGCGAGTTCGTTAAGCAAAAAAATCAACTTAAGTTATTTAAATAGTCATTAAAAGGAGAGACGAGTGAGTTACGATAACGAAAACATTTTTGCCAAAATTATCCGCGGAGAGTTTGACTGCATCAAGGTGTATGAAGATGAAAATACCATCGCATTTATGGATATTATGCCTCAGGCTGATGGTCATACCCTGGTTATTGCAAAAGAGTCGGCAGAAACATTACCTGACCTGTCTGATGCAGGCGCCGCAGCCTGTATCAAAACCGTTAAGAAAATTGTTGAGGCGGTAAAAACTGCGATGGGGGTTTCTGCCGCAACGGTCATGCAGCTAAATGGCGCAGGCGCGGGGCAATCGGTGCCCCATATACATTTCCACGTGATTCCTGGTTCTATTTTAGGAGCGAGGCCCCATGCTCGAGAAATGGAAGATCAGGATAAACTTAAAGGTTTTGCAGAAAAGATTATTACAGCGTTGGGTTAGTGGTTGGATTAACGTTCTTGGTTCGTTACAAGGGAAATGATGTTAGCGGGCCTGAAATGCGTGATTCATAGGCATATACTAGACCTTATAGCATGTTTTATGTGGTCCCAATCGAGGACAGAATTATGTGGTTTTCAATAGATGGAAAAAGTGTGATGGTTTCTAAAGAGCTTGCATTGGCGGGGCGCGATCAACCCTTAGAGACTGCAACGCACCATGATGTATTTGGTGTAGAGCTGAAGCAGCCATTAAAGGACGGTCAACAAGAGATAATGTTTGGAATGGGCTGTTTTTGGGGGGCAGAAAAGAAATTTTGGCAAACCGAAGGTGTGATCTGTACCGTCGTTGGTTATTCTGCGGGATTTACACCCAACCCTACCTATGAGGAAGTCTGTAGTGGTAAGACTGGACATAATGAGGTGGTGCGAGTTGCATATGACCCTAGTGTCCTGTCGTTACAATCATTGCTCAGCATATTTTGGCAGTCACATAACCCAACACAAGGCATGCAACAGGGGAATGATAAAGGCACTCAATATCGGTCAGGGATTTATCTTTGTGATGAACCTGATAAAGCCGTTGCAGAGCAAAGTCGCGTAGTTTACCAACAGGATTTAGAGAAAGCGGGGTACCCTCAGGTAACCACCGAAATCACGTTGGCGGGACCTTTTTATTATGCAGAGGATTATCACCAGCAATACCTATCAAAGAACCCTCAGGGATACTGTGGCCTTGGCGGGACTAATGTTGCCTGTAGTGATTTATGAATATTGAAGTAGAAAACGTCGTAGATCCAACGGTTACCTGTGATAGCTGCCAAGCATGTTGTTGCCGTTTAGAGGTAATGCTAATCACTGAAACTGGAGTGCCCGAGCATTTTGTTGATATTGATGCATGGGGTGGGCGGGTGATGGCCCGTTTGGATGATGGCTGGTGTGCCGCGCTAGATCGCGATACCTTTAAATGTAGGATTTATAATAATCGACCGTTGAACTGTCGTGTGTTTGAGATGGGCTCTTACGAATGTATAGAAGAAAGAAGTGATTTTTCTTAACTCTTGTCTCGGCTATTGTCTTAATTCGGGCCATAACACTGGTAATAACACAACCTAAAACCATTTTGAGCTTTTTGCTAGCATCTAATTTGGAAAACTATGGAATATCTGGTGCTCTGCTTGCATTCGTTTGCGGCGGCAACATTGCTACCTATCGGTTCCGAGCCGACATTATTGTTGTTGCTAGAAGATGGGTATACTCCTTCCTTGTTATTGTTTACCGCTACCTTGGGTAATACCTCGGGGGCTGTGGTCAATTGGTGGTTAGGGCGCTACTTGTTGCGGTATCAGGGGCGCAGTTGGTTCCCGTTCACTGAGGCCGTTATATGCCGTGCCCAGGAGCGTTTTGCCCGCAGCGGTGTATGGGTGCTCCTGTTTGCTTGGCTGCCTATCGTAGGGGATCCACTGACGCTGATCGGTGGCGCAATGAGGGTCAATCTAGTTGTTTTTATCATGTTGGTAGGTTTAGGTAAGTGCTTGAGATACTTGGCTTTTGTTTTGCCATATTGGGTGTGAGTGCTACAAAACGTTACAAATGGTAGCCATGCAGCACTGGTAGGGTGACCTTTTTAACTATTGACCTAGCCGGTAGAACACGGCATCATACCGTCCGTTCAAAAAGGACGTTTTTTGCGTTGTTTTCTGAAGAAAGTTAAAGGGTGTCGCAAGACCGGGTTGCAATTTGATCCACTGGGGCGCTGAAAATTTACCTACAAGAAAGCCGAGGATTTTTATGAAGGTTCTTGTTGCTATCAAACGTGTTGTTGATGCAAACGTAAAAGTACGTGTTGCTGCAGATAACAGCGCTGTTGATCTAAATAATGTAAAAATGGCGATGAACCCATTCTGCGAGATTGGTGTTGAAGAAGCCGTTCGTTTAAAAGAGAAGGGTGTTGTAACAGAGATTGTTGCAGTTTCCGTTGGCCCTAAGGTTGTACAGGAGCAGTTACGTACTGCACTTGCACTGGGTGCTGACCGAGCAATTTTAGTTGAGAGTGACGAAGAGGTTCAACCTCTTGCTGTTGCTAAAATACTTAAAGCCATTGTTGACGAAGAGAAGCCAGATTTAGTGTTTTTTGGTAAGCAATCTATCGATGCGGATAACAACCAGACAGGCCAAATGCTTGCTGCGTTGGCTGGCATGGGCCAGGGTACATTTGCCTCTGAAGTTAACGTTGCAGACGGCAAAGTAAAAGTCACTCGTGAAATTGATGGTGGACTACAGACTGTAGAATTAACGCTTCCAGCTGTTGTTACCACTGACCTTCGTTTGAATGAGCCACGTTATGCGTCTCTTCCAAACATTATGAAGGCAAAGAGAAAGCCTTTAGATACAAAAACACCAGGTGATTATGGTGTAGATGTGGCTCCTCGAGTTAAGACGCTTAAAGTATCACCGCCTGCAGAACGTTCTGCTGGTATTAAGGTTGAAAGCGTAGAGGAACTTGTCAATAAACTTAAAAACGAAGCGAAGGTGCTATAAATGAGCGTTTTAGTTTATGCAGAACACGATAATGCTACGTTAAAAGCAGCCACTTTGAATGTGGTAACCGCAGCCGTAGCAATTGGTGGCGATGTTACAATTCTTGTTGCTGGTTCAGGTTGTGGCGCTGTTGCTGAAGAAGCGGCAAAAGTTGCAGGCGTAGCCAAAGTAATTGTTGCGGACAATGCAGTATATGCCAATCAGCTAGCTGAAAATGTTGCTGAATTAGTTGCAGAGTTAGGAAAAGACTACGGTTACATCCTTGCTCCTTCTACTACTACAGGTAAGAACTTTCTTCCTCGTGTAGCCGCATTGCTAGATGTTCAGATGATTTCTGATATTTCTGGTGTTGAGAGTGCAGATACATTCCTGCGTCCTATCTATGCGGGTAACGCTATAGCTACAGTGCAAAGCACAGATGCAATCAAAGTGTTGACTGTTCGTGGCACAGCGTTTGATGCAGCTGCAACAGAAGGCGGTTCAGCTTCAGTTGAAACTACTGACATCGCTAAAGATGCAGGCGTTTCCAGCTTTGTTGGTGAAGAAATTGCTAAATCGGATCGTCCAGAATTGACTGCTGCAAGCATCATCATCTCTGGTGGTCGAGGCATGCAAAACGGCGAAAACTTCAAACTTCTTGAAGCGGTAGCTGATAAACTTGGTGCTGCTGTTGGCGCATCACGTGCTGCGGTAGACGCAGGTTTTGTTCCTAACGACATGCAAGTTGGTCAAACAGGTAAGATTGTAGCTCCTGATCTTTATATTGCTGTAGGTATTTCAGGTGCGATCCAGCACTTGGCGGGCATGAAAGACAGTAAAGTTATTGTTGCGATAAATAAGGACGAAGAAGCGCCGATATTCCAGGTTGCCGATTACGGTCTAGTTGCTGATTTATTTGATGCTGTTCCTGAATTGGAAAAATTGCTTTAAAAAGTCAGAATGCAATGCATAAAAAAACCCGGTAGCTACCGGGTTTTTTTATGGGCGGTTTTTATCTTTTATTAGCAGGGCTCACCTGATCGTCAAATACGTGTAAAGGGAATGATTATTTTTTGGGATAAGAGAATGAAATTAAGAGTAATGGCAATTGTACTGTCGGCATTAACTATTTGTTTTTCATCTAACCTCGCGGCGGAAGAAAATCAAACGCCAGATAAACTCTGGTCTGGCAATGTATCTTTAACGTTTATCTCAAATAATGGGAATACTAAAAGTCAAAATATAGGCTTCAATACTCGCCTCGTCAGGGAGAAAGGGCTGTGGAGGAATACATTTAAATTAGAGAGTTTAAATGAGAATACTGGAGATGCGCGCACAGCAGAGAAATATTTCATATCGCTAAAGGCCGATCGCAAGTTAAGTGAGCTTGATTATATTTTTGGATTAATCGAACATGAAGATGATGATTTTAGTGGTTATGAATATCAGACATCACTTTCGGCTGGTTATGGTCGAAAGCTAATTAACAGCGATATGGTTAAATTGGAGATTGAAGTAGGTCCAGGTTATCGTAGAAGTCTACTTGATGTTGATGGCAGTATGGAACGAGAAGGGACGTTGCGTGGCGCAATTAATTTTGATTGGACTATCAACGAGACCTCATCGTTTCGAGAAGAAGTGAGTGTTGAGGCGGGTGAAGAAAGTACTATCAGTAAATCAATTTCTAAGTATCGAACTCAGCTTAATGGCCGTTTGTCTCTGACGGTTTCGTATGAAATTAAACATACCTCAAACGTGCCGTCCGGTACAAATAAGTCAGATTCAACTACGTTGATCGCGCTGGATTATTCGTTTTAAAGGTAGAGGGGCAATTTACATCCGTTTGACAGTTCCGTTTCGCACAATTAAACTCGATGTCATACGAAATGTAAAGTGAACCCCACCTTTAAGGGAGTGATAGCGATGAACGAAAATCCAGTACAGCATGCGTTAACGGCTTCGACATTTTTTGGGCTAAGGGTGTTTACGCGCACTAGCGATATGCTATCTCTTCCGGTTGTTAGTACCGGTCGGTCTTTTTCGTATTATCGGAAAATATTTTTTGGTAATCGATCTGAGTCACAAGTGTTAGAAAACTTCAAAGGTAAGATAATTGCCGATATCGGTTGTGGCTTAACACCTTACATTTCCGACTCGATGTTTCAAGCTTGTCGGCGTGAAGGTGTGGATTTCTACGGAATAGACCCCAAGTTAGCAAAGGGGTTTAAACTGGGTTCATTCGATAAAATGAAAGCACGACTATTTGGTGGTGCAGGGACTATTGACGCTAATGCGCCGGGGTTGGAAAAAGGGTTTGGTACGCTAGCGGATGATCTACCGTTTGAAGATAGCTCTGTAGACTTGATTTTGTCGAACTATGTTATTTATGCCTGGATCGAAGATGAGGTCGTGTTAGAAAGTATATTTAGAGAATTTCTGCGTGTGTTAAAGCCTGGTGGGCAAGTTAAAATATTCCCAACGCGGCATATTGATACACAGAGACCCGGAAGTTCGAGTTATGCAGATGTCATGTCCGGCTTTGACATTAAACAGCGCTTTGTGGGGGACGTTAAGCGTTTCATGACTTACCCTCCAGCTTACGTGACAACCTATACTAAGCGCTGATTTATACCCATAGCAAGAGGGTTAAAGCAAACGATTGAGAATCTATAGTATTTCCTTGAGTGGGCGCTAATTTGGCGCCGATTAACGTTGTCGTATCCTTTCGTTTTACCTGTACAGCCCTTTTCATCTCCATTGGATCGGGTTTCACTGAAAATAGTTAACTGTTGTTGTACAATATTCCCCCTATTTGTGCTAGTTTAATGGGCGAACCTAATTTGTTTTGTTTTTGGTTGCTTTGCGATCAAAGACGAAGTGTTGTAATGATGTAAGGGGGGAGCGTGCACGATCCAAAGTTGTTGTTAAGTAATGCCGCCAGAAAAGTCCTTGTTCTGGCATCTAGTGAGCAAGAGTGGAGACCGTTAGCGGAGCGGTTAGTTGGGGATAGCACTTTTATTTGTAGTTACTTCTTGGTTGGTCAACTACCTGAGCTAATTGGTCAGGACTTGCTAAATGATTATGATGTCTGTTTGTTATTGAATATTGATGAGTTGAGCCCGCTGTATAAAGACGCTATTTTTGTCGTTTCGCACCAGTTGCCCTTGCTGATAGGGGCGAGTGATAATGCCCAGTTACCCTATAAACTAAATCACCTGGTGTTGGATGGGGTTGTGTTAGGCAAGTTTACTTCTGAGTCATTGCGGCAACGGATAGACTATGTGATTGGGTCTCATACGTCAGTAACGCGAAGTTATGCTTCCCAGCAGCGAAATGAATATTTGGCTAATGCATTCCAAGAACTAAAGACTTCGTTGACCTCAATATTGGGTTTTGTGGGCAGAATAGAGACCAAACAGTTTGGTTTTCTTCCTGAAAAGGTTCAGGGGGCAATGAAGATGATTCGTTGGAGCGCGGATTATGCGGTGGATATTGTCAGTGATGCTAGCCAATTTATCGAGTTAGATACCAAAAAAGAGGATGCTGAGCGTTCTAAATGTGATGTAAATACCTTAATCGAAGAAGTTATTGGTGACGTACAATTTGTTTTACGTAGGAATGACACAAAGGTGTTTTTTAGGCCTAAAGGGGATGTGTGTTTTTTTGAATTGTATGTGAGCTGCATGAAATACGCGTTAGTGAATTTGCTTGTTGAAATGATTGAGCATTGTACTGAAGTTTCTATCGTGAATTCAAGCCTTCAGAAAGAGTCAGGTAGCAATCTTCAAATTTATTTTCATGGCATTCGAAAGGCTGAAGATGAGTTGCCAGAACATAAACCGGGATATGTAAAGAAGGCAACGGGTACTGCTTTTCTACCTCAGAAACCCTATGTAGGGATCGCGTTAGTTCGGCAAGTGGTTGATATGCACGGTGGAAGTGTTCAAATTGATGACACAAAGGATAAATTGATTGAGGTGATGGTCACAATTCCTTACTCTGGGTTTATGTAGCTTCCACGTCATTGTGGTTGTTTTGAATATGTTGTTTTGAAAATTTGGTTTTGAGGGTATAGTTTGGAGAGTACAGTTTGGAGGAATCCGCTTCTAGACTTTATCCATAACCACACGCTATCAATAAGAACCAATTATGATTCAATACACAATATCATCGAATGATTTGCATGGTCATTTGTACCATGTGGTCTGTACTATTTCAGCGCCCAGTAAAACAGGGCAGCGTTTAACCATGCCGGCATGGATACCGGGTAGTTACATGATTCGAGATTTCTCCAAAAATGTACTAAAAGTCAGCGCTAGCTGTGTTGGGTCTGGAAAGATTGTAGAGGTTCATAAGGTTAGTAAAAGCACCTGGATGTTAGGTGCGTGTGATGAGGCTGTGGCTGTTGAATATGACGTCTATGCCTGGGATATGTCTGTGCGAGCGGCTCACTTGGATCAAACCCATGGCTACTTCAATGGGACGAGCGTATTTCTTGCTGTTGAAGGGCAGGAGAACAGTCCCTGTGAGCTGGATATCCAGCAACCGACACATGAGTTTGCGTCAAACTGGCGGGTTGCGACAACTCTGAAGGAGTTAACCGCAGCTCGTTATGGGTTTGGTAAATATCATGCTGAAAACTACGATGAGTTGATAGATCACCCGGTAGAAATGGCAAACTTCTCCTTGGTAACCTTTGATGCTTGTGGAGTGCCTCATGATATTGTATTTACAGGAAAGCACTACGCTGACATGGAGCGTATCGCGGCAGATTTAAAAGTTGTGTGTGAATACCAGATTCGGTTTTTTGGCGAACCCGCACCAATGGAGCGCTATGTATTTCTAACCTGGGTGGTGGGAGATGGTTATGGCGGCTTAGAGCATCGCGCCTCCACCAGTTTGATTTGCAGTCGAGCAGATTTGCCGACGGTAAACGATAAATCTATGACGGATGGGTATAGAACATTTTTAGGTTTATGCAGCCATGAATATTTCCATACATGGAATGTAAAACGAATAAAACCAGCGGAATTTTTACCCTACAACTTGAGTGATGAAAGTCATACGGAGTTGTTGTGGGCGTTTGAAGGGATTACGTCATTTTATGATGACCTTATCTTGGCGCGAACTGGGTTGATATCACAGGAATCGTACTTAGAATTGTTAGGGCAAGTAATGACGCGAGTTCAGCGTGCACAGGGTAGATTAAAACAAACGGTGTCCGAATCTAGCTTTGATGCATGGACCAAGTTTTATAAGCAGGATGAAAACGCTCTAAATGCCATTGTTAGTTATTATACAAAGGGTACACTGGTCGTTTTAGGCTTAGACTTGATGTTGCAAAAACTTACCGCAGGAAAGATTAGTATGGATCAAGTGATGTCTATGCTATGGCAGGAATTTGGGTTGTTGCAAGTGGGTATTCAAGAAAGAGAGTTAGAACTCAAGGTGTTGGAACTTGCCGCGCCGTATTTAGATGATGTCGCCAAGCAAACATTAACAACGTATTTCGAACAGGTRCTTAGAACCACTRAAGATTTTGATTTAGCACCATTGTTGCTAGAGCAGGGTATTGAGTTGCATCGGCGCGTTCCTGAATCRGCGTCGGATAAAGGCGGYAAACCGAACGAAAAAGAATTGGCGAGTGCCGTGTCKTTGGGCGTTAACTATGCCGACGCAAAAGRTGGTGTGAAGTTATCCGTGGTTCTAAACGGAGGGGCAGCTCACCAATCGGGGCTTTCTGCCGGGGATGTTATTGTTGCAGTAGATAACCTAAGAGTGAGTAAGGCGACGATTGAAAAGATGCTCTCTGTATTCTTACCTGGCCAAAAGATTTACGTACATGCTTTTCGGGGTGATGAACTTATGACGTTTGAGGTAGTGCTAGATAAACCGAAGCAGGATACGATTTACCTAACGATTGATGACGCTTCAAAATTGGATGCTTGGCTGCAGGCTTGATATTTGACGTAAGTTTATTTCTTAGGAAAGACTGGCATTGCAGGCATAATAAGTGCGGGATCTAATCGGATGTCAAACCAATTTATTCTCCAATCTAGGTGCGGCCCAGTTGACCGTCCTTTTGATCCGACGGCGGCGACTATGTCGCCCTTTTTAACTTTGTCGCCGACGTTAACCAGTACTTTATCAAGATGGATAAATGTGGATGATACACCGTAACCATGATCCATTATCAGGGTGCCACCAGAGTAGTACATATTTTGATGTGCAAGTGTCACGGTGGCATCGGCCGGAGCTCGCACTTTAGTGCCTACAGGGGCTGCGATGTCGAGCCCAAAATGAGGGCGCTTGGGTATGCCGTTGTAGATACGTTGACTACCATAAACGCCAGTAATAGGTCCAATTAGCGGCCACCGAAAAGMGTCCTGGAAAGAGATGGCGTTAGAGTCTGTTTTYCGTGCGGTTTTAACGAGCAGTGTTTCTTTTTTTATTCTCTTAAGGGCAGWTTKGGGTGGTGTTACTGTTTTTTGCGGAACRCCGTTAAYTTCTTGCAATGCGTATTGTCGGGATTTTACATTAAGGGWTTGTGCCAATATTTCTCCACTAGGAAGCACAATACGAAGCAAGCTAGTTTTTTTTGCGTCTCGTCCGAAACCAAAAACAAAATTGCCCATAGGCGTAATGCGGATGTTTTTCCCAGCTAGCGATACTTGACTATTGGGTAGCGTTTTTCCCTTGATTAGTCCACCTTGGGTAAACTCACCGGTTATGTTTGACGACGAACCTAGGGCAATGGTCTGGCTAACGGTTTGACTGGATAGCAATAGCGATACAATGAACAAAATAGTTTTCAAAATGCAAGGGTTTGAAAATACCATAGTTGTATTCATCCAGATTGTAAGGTCGTTAAGATATTGAACAGTTTGATGGTTGCTCTAATAACCTGTATTGACGGGGTGTTTGTGTGCGTTGAACGTTTAACAGAAGCTGCATATTGATCTGATATACGATAGACTACAACCACAAAATTCATCAAAAAAGGAAGTGTTGTGATGCATATGTATAACGTCGCGCTACGATCTATGGCCGCATTAGCTTTTGTCGGTATGGTCGGTTGCGGGGGGAGTGACTCGCACAGTGGCGCCAGTAATCAAAATACGCGCTCGTTGATTGGGACATGGGAGTCTGATATAAACCAAATAGTTGATCAGTGTCTTGAGACATGGGCATTTGATGAGGCTTATTCTGTCAGTTCTGGTGCAGCTGGGGTGCCTATTGAAATTGGAGTGGGTTCGTTTGTATTTGATGAAACAGTTATTAGCGGTGAACGCCATAGTCTCATTTTTACCGAGACGTCTGATCGTAATACAAACCTTTGTGACTCGTCGCCATACGAAGATGGGCTTGCCGGAGAGATCGAAGCGACTCTCTATATAGAATTTAATACCGCAGATCAAATTGACGCATTTACTGCAGCAACTGGCGGATGACGATACCCGTCAGGAAATTCTGTCACAGCGGAAAAAGTGGGTCGAACCGGCACTGGCCTTTATTGATCTGGTGAAGTCCGGTCTGCAACCACCCGCTGAGGTATTTGAAGCGCTGGAACTGCCCGACAGCTGCAAAATTTTTATCGACCTGTTTGATCTGTTTGAAGACTGGCGCCGTCAGCAACGGCGCATCAGTTATGCCGATATGCTCTACGATCCGGTAATGGCCTTTATTTATCAGCCGGAAATCGCCGCACAGTTTGGCGGCCATATGCAGTGGATTCTGGTCGACGAATATCAGGATATTAATGCCATTCAGCAGCTTTTGCTGGAGGTGCTGTACGGTGGCCGCGGTTCGGTGATGGTAATCGGTGATCCGGATCAGACGATTTATGAATTCCGTGGATCAAAGCCGGAATTTATTGTGCAGAAATTTGATCAGCAGATGCAGCAGGTCAGTACTTACCAATTGCCGCACACCTTTCGCTATGGCCATGCGCTGTCGCTGCTGGCCAATCATCTGATTACCCATAATAAAGAGCGTGAGCCGGTGCTGTGCCTGTCGCATCCGTCCACGCCGCAGACGAAAGCCCGACTGCATTTTGCCCGTTACGAACCAGCGCTGATTTTAACCCTGATTAAAAGCGAGGCAGAAAAACAGCCGCTGGAAAATATCGCCGTTATTGA
>NVVG01000094.1 GCA_002402125.1 Moraxellaceae bacterium | reverse complement strand
CGACGCCAATGGTGTGGTTGGATGAATAAGCTCACATCCATCCCCATGGAAAATAATTTGCGTACCTTAAACATGTCTTTGGCGCGCTGGGGTTGGCCCATGTGAAAACCATGAACGCAAAGTACCATGGGGCGTTTTTTTTGCTCGCTATCAGGGTGGGTCCAGGTTAATAGGTACCCATCTTGGTTTTTTGTGTGAGAAAAATAACGGTCGCTGATGCATTGGTTTGCGGGTGTGTATCGGCTCTTATATTTGTATAATGTTTGGGTGCCTGGCCCGTAGGGCTTTTGCCCTAGGTTCTGCATCTCTGCAGCGTCGTTAGGTAATTTAAAAAATCCTTTGCCTTTTAGAAACTCATCTTGGAGGTAGAAGTCTATCTCGTTAAGAAAATCGTTTTCCTCTTGGGTGTTGGCTTTTCGCTCAAATCGAAAACCTGCACGCATCCACTTATCGGGAAGCCCGCCTAATGCGTTTTTTGTTGATTCTTGCATGGTAGCGATACTCAATTATGGTTGTGTTAGTTCTTTATTTTGGGTAGGCATTTAACTCGCGTCAGCATGCCAATTGGAAAACGCCTTTGCCTGTGGGTGCCCCAATAAAAACTCACATTGTTTCGCATCTCTAAATCGCCGCTCTTGGATGAAGTCTGACATATAGCCAACCCCTCCCAGTATCTGAATGCCGTCAGAGGTTAGCCAGGGAAGTTTTTCTGCACTTGCTAGTGCAATACCCATTAGACCGTCGGATATAGAGAGGTCAGGAGAAATGGTTTGAGAAAATGTTCGCCAATTCTCCTCTAGAGCCGACTTTTCACGATAAAAATCGGCTAATAATTTTCGAATTAAACTGTGCTCAATAATAATCTTTCCACCCTGGTAGCGCTCTGTTGCATAATCACGGGCGGTACGATAACTGCTTTCAGCGATACCGGAACGTATGGCCATAATATATATTTCAGCTTGCGACCAAAGGTTGGTAACAAAATCTTCATCTTTTGTGGAGTTGAGAATTAGATCATCTTCGCTCAGCGAAAGGCCGTTGGCTTTAAGATCTCCGCTTGGCGCGCCTCTCAAACCTAACGCGGTAATAGCTGGGGAAATTTCGATATTATTTTTCTTTGTTGCAGTAGCGCTAAGGGATATGTGCGCAAACGACGTTGTTTTGTCTTTTGCTTGGATGGGTAGAAGGAGGGTGGTAGCAATAGGTAATAATGAAATCGATAGCCAATTTCCATTGGTTATCGTGTTCTTGCCTTTTTGTTCATACTGTATCTGGTAGGACCATTCATAGACACTGTCGTACAGTGGGAGAGCAACCCAGCCCAGCGGAGCCTCTAACTTGGCTTGAGCCAATAGTGCGCAAGCTAGGTTTTGCTGAACCACCATAAGCGCAATGCTGGCGGAGTGTATTGCGAACTGGCATCCAACTTCTGCAAGCATGGATATTTCACTACGGGTTTCTTCGTCGTGAAATATGCTCAGCAGACCGAGTTGATTGAGTTCGTCAAAAAGAGTGTTGGCGGCCACGGAGTTTTGTTTAGGCTGTTCTAGTTGCTGTATAAGGTCTGTGTTGTCCAGACACCAATCGTTGACACTTTTTTGAAGAATGAGTTTGGTTTCGTTATCCATAATATTCTCCTAAAGTGAAAGTTGAGTATCGAATTGACGTATCACGCGCCGCTTAACATAGTCGAGCATGTTCACCTGGTTTGTACCTTCGTAAATTTGGAGAAGCCTTACATCCCTCAGTAATTTTTCGGCACCATTTTCATGTCTGAGCCCACCTTTGCCCATTAGAGTGATCGCCTTTTGGCAGTTCTCCAATGCTAGTTCTGAACAACTTACTTTAGCGACATCGCCATAACCAGTGGCAATATCTCGCTCAGCACTTGTTTGTAGTTGAGCCATAAATTTAAAGGCGCGGTGCGTGAGATCGCCGCTTAAAACCTTTTCTCTCAAATTTCTAACGGTGTTATTGTGTTTCAGCCAATCAGGCAATTTCGGCTCTTTTTGTGTTATTGCTAGCGGTGAAATTAATCCCGTAGTAGAGACGGCAAGTAGGGCGCCGATATAGGTTGATCTAGCAACTTGCGCACGACGAGCCAGTTGTGCGAGCTCAAGTCGAACCCATTGTTGTTGCTCCATGGGCTGCCCTAAAAAATCATTATCTCTAGCGTATCGTAACGCGGTTCTATAGGCGTTTTCGGCGACTCCCGTTGACCAGGCACCGACTGCAGCTCGGGTTACACCCAGCACGTTAGCAATGCCTGTGTAGGAGTATGAGCTTGTTGATGATTCATCTTTGCGACACATCATATTTTCTGGGACAAAAACATTATCAAAATGGACTTCGGCCGCGTGACACGCCTTTTGCCCCATTTTGTTTTCGAGTCTCGGAATAGATAGCCCTTTTGATCCAGAGCGTACTAGTAACAACATTTGATCATCTGGGGTATGAGCGCCGTCCGCATCAAAAGTCATCACCGCGTGAATTTGCGCGTGCCCTCCATTGGAAATGAATATTTTTGTGCCATTCAGAATGTAACCGCCGTCGACTTTCTTCGCTGTGGTTGTTAACTGGGCATTAGCGAATTCGTCGGCATCTTCGGCGTCCGAACCAGCGCCAGGTTCTGTGACGCAAGTAGACAAAAATGTAGGTATTCCATTCTTTTCATTTTCACAAATTTCCTTTGTGATGACGGATAGTCCGCGAGGATCAAATGATGCGAGTACACAGCATATGCCTAATCCATTAACGCCAAGTAGGTTGGCAATGCCAACGCAATGCGTTGCAATAACCTCATAGGTTATAAAAGTGCAAATAGGATGCAGGCCAGAACCACCTAGAAATGCTGGAAACATGGTAGAAAAGAGCTTGTATTCACAGGCTTTTTTTAGAAGATCCTCAGGAACGTAGTGAGGATCTTCAGTCATTTTCTTATCTATTGCTAATGCTTGTGGTGCTACATATCGCTCGGAAAATTCAACCGCATTGAGGTAGCTCTGTTCAAGTTGTTTGCCTAGGCTATTGTTGCTCTTTGCAATAAACGCAAGCTCAGGAAAGCGCTCTAAAAAGCTCCACTCCTGTATTTCTGCACCCAGTTTTGCAAGGGGAGCGCATTCATTTATAAGAAAAGAATTCATACTTGGTATTCCTCAAATTAAATAAATCAATTCACCTAGGGTTAAACAAAGCTGTTTACAGTTGCTGGTTGTAGCCTATTTTTTCTTAGGAGTGTAAACCCAAGTATCGCTAGTGATGCCGGCTTTTTTCAGTTGGTGTTTGATGATTCGGTGTGTTTCTGTTTTAGGTAGTTGATCAACTACACGGATGTATTTGGGGAGGGCGAATTTTGCCAATTTACTTTGTACAAAAATGTGTAGTTCAGCAGGGTCAACCTTTTTACCTTCTTGGGGTTGGACAACAACCATGATGTCATCCTCGGCTAGCTCGGAAGGCACTGCAAAAGCGGCACTTTCAAGTACGGTGTCAAATTGATTGATTGCGCTCTCTACTTGCATCGCCGAAACGTTTTCACCACCACAACGCATAGAGTCGGAGTTACGACCAACGAAATAAAGGAAACCTTCTTTGTCGGCACGTAACAGATCGCCGCTGTAAACCCAGCCATCTCTTGTTTTTTCGCTGCTGGCTTTCTCGTTGTTGTGGTAGTTAACTCGTCCTCTGTCAGAAGTGCCGACAAAGTGGATAAGCTCGCCGGGCTCGCCGACGGGTACGTCGTTGCCTTTGTCATCCACAAGGCGCCATTTAGTGCCACCCATGGGTTTACCAATAGATCCTACCGGTGCATTACCCACGTTCATGGTGGAGATACCACCGCCATCAACGGCACCAAAGCTTTCGGTTAATTTAACGTTGAAGCGTTGTTCGAATTCAATCCATAATTCGGCAGGACATGCCGCGCTTATTACACGCCTTACATTATGTTGGCCATCGATCTCGTTAATTGGTTGTTTCATGAGGATGGCAATCATTGTACCGAGGGTGTTAAATACGGTAGCTTTTGATTCGCGGATTTCTTGCCAAAAGAGTCGGGCGCTAAACTTACTAGAAAGCGCAATTTCTGCATCACTGTATAGGCATGAAAAGCAAGTGAGTAGTAGGGCGTTAGCATGAAATAATGGTAGGCAGGTGTAGTAAATGTCATTTGCATCAACCAATAGATGAGCAACCATTCGGATCATTTTTGCCTGTGATGTACCGTAACTGTATACCACTCCCTTGGGGTGGCCTGTAGTTCCAGAGGTATACATAAGCATGCTGGTGCTATCAGGTGAAATATCACTTTTTGGTGTGGGCTGCGGCTCGGCTTTTACTACCTCGAGGTAACTAGGGTAGTTGTTTTTCTTAAGGCGTTTTGTGATTTTAGCGTTAGTGGCAAAGTCTGTCTCGTCTACATTGGGTACAACCACGATGGTCAGCGGGGCTTCGATCTTGTCCTTGATTCGCTCCAGCTCGTCTAAGTGGTCAGTGACGGTGAAGAGGACTGTCATGCCTGCATTGTTAATAATGTAAGCGAGGCCATCATCGATTAGTGCGGTGTTGGTTGGAACGGCGCAGGCACCAACGCGCTGAGTGGCGTAAAATATTTCGAGATACGCGGGCAAATTTGGTAACAATAACCCAACGGAAGCCCCTTCACCAATGCCATTGTCAGCTAAGTACCCAGCGACTTTTGCGGCCTCGGTATTAAAGTGGGCATAGCTATATTTCTTGTTTTTGAAACTAAGATGCGCCTTTTCACCTAATCGCTGTGCCCGAACGTCTAACTCTTGGCCAAGTGTGCGGTCAGGGGAGAATACAAGGTCGCGTTTTTTAACAGTTTGGTAGAGGGTGTTTGCAAAATTTGAAATGCCCTCGTTTTTAATCTCGGATCGGAAGAATTTACCAACGCCTTTGGCGAGCTGTTTTTCCAAAGCAAATGGATCAGGCAGGGAATTATCTAATAAGTGTTTGAATGAGCCTTTAAGTCTGCTTTGTAGATCCGAAACGAGCATTGTTTTTCCTCAAGTTAAGTAGCTTCAACAAATGGTGTGATATTTTTCTACGCCATTGTTCGATGAATGCTTAGTTGAAAGCGTGTGGCAAATATGTCAAAAACTCATCGCGATAAGAAGGGTGTATAGCGACACTTTAGTAACATTTCCCGACAAGTCTTGTGCTGGGGTTTTTGTTGAGTATACAAATGTACCCAAAAATGACCACCAATTGTAGGCTATTTACGCTCGGTTACAAAGTGTTGATTTCCCCCATTTATACTCTAAATGCTTGACAGTAGGTATTATTTTGGCTAGCTGGCGCGCGGCAAACTGTTGACATTAGGGTGGTATTTTAGGACACTGTTGGTTTACACTATTCATGTTGCATGCTCTTTAGGGGTGAAAAAGCCTCTAATCGAACAATGATTTATCATCAATTCAGCGCAGCTGCGCTTAATTGGTTAGGTTGGACTTGATGAAGCTAGAAGACACAGTGGTATCAGCTAGTTATGCCGGTTTAATGCTGCGCTTTTTAGAAAAGCGGGAGCTAAATGCGGATGATGTGTTGGTGGGGACAGACATAGATCCAGAGACCTTCACGCTCAGTAATGCCTCTATTTCAGGTGCTCAGTTTGTACGCATGTGCCAAAATGGGTTCGACTTACATGGTGACCGTTCTGTCGGGGTTAAATACGGATTAGACATATCAATTAGTTCACACGGTATGGTTGGTTTTGCTGCGATGGCAAGCTCAACTTTTGGTGAGGGGCTGACGATGATGATGCGCTACTATAGATCAATTTTCTCGATGCTTTCATTGGAGTTAACTGAAAAAAACGGCAAGGTCCATCTTAAGTTTGACGTCCCTTATGATATCGGAGCGTTGCAAGATGTGATTACGGATGGATTTCTAATTGGTCTAGGTACGGCGGCTAACTTTCTCATGAGTGCTCGCCTCCCTTGGGGAAATATCAGGCTTAAATCCGAATATTATCCGTATTATGAACATATTCACGATGTGTTTGATGCTGAAGTTGAATATGGATGTGATGTTAATGAGTTGATATTTGATGCTAGCCTTCTTGATGTGAGTCTGCCTGCAGCCGATCCACAAACTGTGTTGATGGCTCAGGAGCATTGCGAGCAGCTGTTGAAGCAAACGGAAGTCGTAGAGACGTTTTCTTGTGAAGTAAAGCGCGCATTGCTGGCTAGCAAAAATCGATTGCCAAACCTTGAGGCGTTAGCTCAGCAATTTAATATGCACCCGCGAACACTAGGGCGTCGGTTGAGTAAGCAAGATACTAGCTATCAAGAATTGCTTGACGAGGTGCGGGGGGAGCTGGCATTAGAGTACCTTGCCGATCCCAAAATGCTGATTGAGGATATCGCCTATGCGCTTAACTTTAATGATACCTCTAGTTTTTATCGGGCTTTTAAGCGCTGGACCGGGCAAACACCCAGTACTATGCGTAAAGAGCTGCTGCACCAAAAAGAGGTTGAATCAAGCAGCGTTAACGCTATTGGCGAAGATCTCTCCGCTAGTTAGATAATGCGGGAGAGCTGGCTATCCGGCTGGTGACCTTACTTTGTTGCCTTATCTGCAAGGAACCCAACAATACGAACCGCTGCGTTAGGAAATAGACGCTTAAATATTTGCATTAAGAGAGCGTCCAGCCCAACAAAAATCTTCTCTTTGTTTCGTTTGATGCCTCTTATGATTATTTTTGCTGCTCTATCTGGGGTGGTTGCGGCAACTTTATTAAATGTCTGAATGCTCTTGGCAGGAGCATTTCTCGTGCTGTTGGCTATATTTGTTCGTATTCCGCCGGGGTGTACACTGCTAATGCGTAGATTTGTTCTTCTGAATTCTTGGATTAGGGTTTCGGTAAAACCTTGCACAGCGTATTTTGAGACGGTGTAAGGCCCGTTGGCAGGGAAACCGATAATGGAGTTGATACTGGCTATGTTTACAATGTGAGCTTCTGGTCGAAGTTTAAGGAAAGGTAAAAATGCTCTTGTACAGTTGATGACTCCCCACATATTAATATTGATAACCCATTCAAAATCTTCATGACTAATGTCTTCAATGCGGCTGTGGGAGGCGACGCCTGCATTGTTGATTATAAGGTCGACGTGAGAGTGTTCTCTGACTACTGTATCGGCATATTCAAAAATAGCTTTTTGGTCTGCAACATCAAGTTTGTGCGTGCTGATGTTAATAGAGGACTTATCGATAGTCGAGTAGACAAGGTCGACTGTCTCCCTAAGCCCGGCTTCATTGATGTCTGAAAGAGCAAGGTGGCAGCCTTCCTTTGCAAGATTAATTGCTAATGCTCTTCCTATACCCGATCCTGCGCCGGTAACAACGGCTACTTTTTTATTGAGGTTTTTCACGCATATACCTTATTTTTAATTGTTATGTATAGTGCAGCGGAGACCTGTTTGCTATTGTTTCACCGTTTGACCGTCAAAACTTGCGAGGTTTGCTTGGCTCTCCGCGACCGATAAATTTATATAGGCCTTTGTACTCTTGGTATTTAGCCATCTTGATGGCGTCTGGTAGACAGATAGGGATGCAATCTCCGCAGCTGATGCAGAGAGGGTTTTCACCGATCATAGCAACACTGGTCTTGCCTGTCATTTCTAATGTGGCGGCAGGACAAATCTCAACACATAACTTACAACCATTGCAAAGATCATTGTCAATTTCTACTCCGCCTGATATTGCATTATCACCCGCTTGTTCAGCGCGATAGGGGTCAATATCAACCATTTTGGGTAATTGCTGCTTCTCTTTTCTTGTAAGATAACTGGACATAAGGGGGGCTCTTCTAATTATAGTTTTTAGTCTGCTTCAGTAGTCTGCTTCAGTAACCTGCGTCTGTAACCCGCTTTAGTACACAGTCTTTTTGTTACCGTCCACGTCGTACCAGGTGACCTCGTGGGTTTCGCGCTCCACGACGCCATCGGGGATCCCTTTTGGGTAGCCAACAGCAATACTGGTTGCTAGTTTGTATGGGTATCCAAGGCCTAAGGCTTTTCTGAATTTAGGGCTGGTTTCTAAGAACATTGCAAAACTAACCCAGCAGGTGCCTAAACCATAACTATGGGCGGCTAAGCTAATATTGGTGCCGGCTATACCAACGTCTAAGTGAGGATCGCCAACACCTCGCTCATCAACTAACAAGAAAATCACCGCCGGGGCACCATGCCACACGCCGAGATCGCCTTTGGCAACTTGAGCCAGTCCACCAAGGCCGGTAGGGTGAACCAAGCTGGTGAGTGTTTTCATTAGCGTACGGGAAATGAAGTTGTTGGTTAGTGCCTTTGGAAAACCTGGATTTATAAAGCGTGAGGCCCAGCCTGCCATCTTGACAATGTGGGCTTCCATTTCTTTAATCATTTCTTGGTCTTCTACGACAACAAAACGCCATGATTGGTTGTTGCCGGCACAGGGAGCGTAGCGGCCTGTCTCAAGCATCCGTTGAATGAGATAGTCTGGAAGTTTTTTGGGTTTGAATCCTCTGACGCTACGGCGTTCCAACATGGTTAACTCTACATCGTTGAAATCATCACCTTGAGCCGGGGCTTTCTTTTTTGTACGCTTGATTTTGGCTTTTTTAACGGTGCTCTTTTTGGCCGCAGTCTTTTCTTCAGAGCGTTTGTTTACTGCACTCTCACTAACGGAATTTGCTTTAATGGAAATTGTGTTTCTAAATATTTCCTCAGAGCTTTTCTCATCACTAGCTACTTTTACACTCATATTTTTTGACCGTTATTGTAGGTGAGCAAATGTTTACATTTTGCTTCTGTTGAATATCGTGAGGCAACATTAAGAGTAAAGGCATGGGTGTAGTTACGTCCTGTAACCTGAATGCCAAGTTGGGTATTTCCTAGATATTCTTTCTGTTGATCATGGTTACTAATAGACAGGAATTTGGTCTTTAGATACAGGGTATCTACTGACAGAATACTTGCAATTTATGACACCAAGGGCGACAGCTAAGACAATCAGTACCAATCTTTACAATAAGGTTCTAGGTAATAATTGTTATGGGAATTGATTTTTTTGAAGGTGGTGCTGGATTAGAGAGACTAAATAGAATGCTGCCTACGACAATAGATTAGGGATGCAAATATGAACAAAACGACGGTTAGAGGATTGATGCTGCCTCCGTTACGATGGCCTATGGGGTCAGGCGAGGCAGAGGGGCCTGGTGGCAAATTTGGGTCCAGTGTTCTACTGGGGTCAGAGTCAAAATAGATATCTTCTGGTAAATAGCTGCTTGGCCCTATACCTATTAGTAGTGGGATGCTTCCATTAGATCTGGCATCTTTGTCGTTAACTCCACCGTCGGTAACCTGAAGTTGTAGGCAGTTGTGGCCTTCGGAAAGGCCGTCACTATAACTTGGGTCTCCAGGAGGAGGGCAAGCTCCTGGGGCGCCTTGGGTAGAACTTACCGTATCCGTAGAGGTTTTCATTGCAAACCAATGCAGGGACGAATAGTTAAACAATAACACAGCATCCCCAGCTCGCAGTGGATGGTTTAGAGGAATGGTTATTGCCACTGTATCGTTTACCTTTGGCATATTTACGATATCAATATCAAATAAGTTTGGTAACAAAGTAGGGTTATTAACGGGGTCGGTATTTCCAGCGGTTATTGGAAAATTTTGATTTACGTAATCAATAAGTTGATCATTGTTAATGACACTAACTTGGTTGCTTCCTGCCAGGGCAATTCGCCCTGCTCGTACAGTAACACCATATTGCGATTGTATTTTGTAATCAGTGCTGTAGCCAATGGCTGTGGGTAGTTTTTCTTCTGCTCCCATTACACCATCGAATGAATCAAAAGAATCGCTGATACCGTCAAAATCTGCGTCTGTAGTACCTTCGTTAGTTACCTTGAAGGTCTTGGTTGTTTTTGAGGTCAACTCCTTATCATCTGTCATTTTTCTTTTTATGGTTAAAGTAATTGAATATGTTCCTTCACCTAAACCGTTGATGGTCTGAGTTCGCGCGCTTGGGTTGATCAGTGATATATCCAAACTATCCCATAGAACCGTTGGGTAGGGTGCTTGGAAGCCTCCGATATTGGCTGAGATTCTAATCGAACCTCCCGCAAGATCCTCAACATCAATCCAAACTACTGGTTTGGAATGTCTGTGTGGATCACTGCCAATAGATATTTCCATGACATCTGCGATACCATCATTGTCAGAATCTTTATCCTCGGATGTGCTAGTAGTGTCAGTGTCACCAGATAGGTATAGTTCAACTGCGTCGGTAATACCGTCACCATCAATATCGCCATCGTCTGCATCATTGATGGAGCCAGATAGATCGTTTAAATTGGTATATTTGAGTTCAAAGATGTCTGGCAGTTCGTCGTCGTCGGAGTCATGAGACGCATTGAATTCAACCCCGTTGATAGAGCCTTCGATGGAGCCGGTTAAGAACGCTTCAATCGAATTGTTGACGCCATCCTGGTCTATATCGGGTTCGTTTGCTTTTAGAGGGTTAGAGGCTAGTCGAACTTCCAATGCGTCAGTATATCCATCGTGATCATAATCCGATGTATCATCGACGTTGGTGATTGATAAGCTGGCTAAGTAAGACTCAATGCCATTAGAAATATTGTCCGCATCATCGTTTGATGAACCGTTTGGAAAAGGTAAATTGGCTTGGAGGAAATCAGCATTTGTTATAACCAATTCGGTTATGTCCGGGATGCCATCGCCATCGCTGTCGGTGGATAGTTCGCTATCAAAAACACCACCAATAGCAGAAAAATAATCTTCAATTGCGTTAGGTACACCATCGTTATCAAAATCTCCGAAGGGGCTGGGGTCGCTAGTGTCAGTAAGGTCGCTATCCATTATGATTTCTGCATAATCGGGTAGTGAGTCACCGTCGGTGTCGGTGTTTGGTTGTGCGTTGAGAGGTCCACCATTAACGGCGATCAAATCTTCGATGATGTCGGAAATACCGTCGTTATCAGAATCAGTTGAATTGACTTCGGCTGTACTTGTTAGGATATTATCTGCCGGATCAGTAGCTGTTACCGTCAGAGTTTCACCGTTTGGTATTAGCGTGGTAATTATGCAGCGGTATTGGCCAGTGMTCGGGTCAGCATTGGTGGTGCATAGGATGTTGCCCTGAGTGTCTTTGATTTCARTGAAAGATCCGTTGGCGGCGGTTCCAGAAATGATTTTCCCGTCTGTATCATCAATACTAATAGGGGTGTCATCCATAAATATAATTGTTATATCGTCGATTGCGGGTATGCCATCAACGCTGACGGAAACAATGGTGCTTTGTACTGTTGTATTACTGATTGTCGCAGTATAGCTGCCGTTCTGATTGTCGATAGCAGTAGAGATGGTTGCGTCATTGTTATCGCTTAGTGTGACAGTATGACCACCCGTATTTAAAGGGTTACCCAGCGTATCAAACGTTTGTATTGTTAGCGTTGAGAACTCTGTTCCACCCGCAACGACCGTTAAGGGTGAGGCGGATAATATAACGGTTGCAAGTGAGAATGGGTCTGTGGTGAAAATGATGCTTGCGATATTAATTATTGGATTTGATGATATTGTAGCGCCCACCGTAATAGTTTCTGCAACCGAACTAGTAATTGTCGCTGTATAGCTACCGTCACTATTGTCTGTAACCGCACTTGCTGTTGCGTTACCAAGATTTATTAGGCTTACCGGAAGGCCTCCGGTAGTCAGGTTGATGGCAGAAGGGTCTTTAACTTGGATGGTTATCGTGGATTCTGCTACGCCATTGGCAACTACTGTTGGAGGTGTTGCAATAATAGTTGTTTCTATCAGTGAAAAGTTTGAATCGATTATAAAATTCACTATATCGGAGCTGCTAATTGGATTGCCATTCAATGTGCCGCTAACCGTTACACTTTCGACGGCGGCATTTGTTATTGTTGCGGTGTATCTGCCGTTAGCGATGAAGTTTACTGGACCAATTACGGCACTACCTGTAGCAGATAGTGATATTGAATCGCCACCAATAGCAAGGTTGTTATTGTTTGCATCGATGGTTTGTATCGTTATGGTTGCAGATGAAATCCCGTTAGCCACAACGTTATTAGTGTCACTCGTTATTGTTGTATTGATTTCGCTAGCTGGGCCAGGGTTAAAGTCTATGCTTGTTGTATTTGCGATAGAGTTTGAATTTATAGTGGCGCCGACAGTGATGGTTTCGGCTAAAGTGCTTGTGAGGATTGCAGTGTAGGAGCCATCATTGTTGTCATTGACCGTGCTGGCAACTGCGCTACCAAGGTTTGTCAAAATAATGTTAAGTCCGCCACTAGTCAGGTTGTTGCCAGTTGGATTTTTAACCTGGATGGTAATGGTAGTCTCTGTTACGCCATCTGCGGTCACGGAGGCAGGTGTTGCTGAAATGGTTGTTTCAGTCAAAGAAAAATTGGTATCTACAATAAAATTAATGTTGTCGGTACTACTGATTACATTGCCATTCAATATGCCGCTAACCGTTACACTTTCGACGGCGGTATTCGTTATTGTTGCGGTGTATCTACCGTTAGCGATGAAGCTTACAGGCCCAAGTACGGCACTGCCTGTAGCCGATAGTGATATTAAATCGCCACCAAGAATAAGGTTGTTATTGTTTGCATCTATTGTTTGTATTGTTATGGTTGCTGTGCCGTTTGCAATAACGTCGCTGGAGCTGCTGATAATTGTTGTGTTGAGTTCACTGGCAGAACCGGGAGTAAAGGTAAATGGGGCAGAGCTGGATAAGGGTGTGCCGCCAATCGCAGCCCCTACCGTTATCAATTCGGCTTTCAAACTTGTAATTTCTGCGGTATAGCTGCCATTGCCAGCATCTGGTAATAGGGAGATCGATGCAGCGCCTGTATTATTGAAAGAAATGGTTTCACCACCAATGAAAATTCTGTTTCCTTGTGCATCAAAAGTTTCTAGAGTGATCAAACTACTTGAAACCCCGTCGGCAGTTGCTGTGGTTGAGTCGATGGAGATGGTGCTGGTAGCGGTAGAAACTATGCCAGGAGTGAAGTTGATAGTGTCCGAGTTGCCTATTGCGAAGCCTCCAACGTTGCCACCTACGGTGACGATCTCAGCAATGGTATTAGTGATGGTAGCTGTGTAGGCACCGTTATTGATGTAGTTCACTGTGCCGAAAGTGGCACTACCGTTTTGTGTTAGCCCGATAATTAGGCCGCCAACTGTCAAGTCGTTGTCAAATATATCCTTAGTTTGTATTGTGATAGCTGAGGAACTTGGCGAATCAGTAGAGACCGAAGATACTAACGCTGAAATTGTCGTACGGGCTGGATTGACTGCGGCTGGCACAACAGTAAATGAGGCTGGGTTTGCTAGAATGTTGGAAGAAATAGAAGCGGTTATGACCACTGTTTCTGCTGTTGTGTGAACGAAACTTGCGGTATAGGTTCCGTCACCCCCGTCATTGACCGTTAGGCTATTGCCATTTTCTGCTATATCCACGTTTAGTCCGCCGGTACTGAAGTTGTTGCCTTGAGCATCGCTGACCTGAATCAAAACATTTACAGTGTCACCTGCTGTAACATTTGCAGAGGGTGCAGATATTGTTGATAGCATGGTTGACGCTGCGCCGACTGTAAAAGTCACTGTGGCAGCGTTGGAAATCGGGTCTCCGTCCAATTTACTAGTGATGGTTACTACTTCGGCCGTTGTGTTAGATATGGTTGCAGTGTAAGTCCCATCTTTGTTGTCAGTGACATTGCCGAGAGTGGCATTTCCCGTGGCGAATAACTCAACCAAGTGACCGCCTGTCGTAATGTTTACATTAGCGTTGTTTTTGCTTTGAACGGTGATGGTGGCTGTTGTTCCATTGTCTGTTGTTACATTTTGGACGGGGATAGAGATTGTTGAGTTTGATGCTGATACAGTATCTAATATCGCAACGGTAAAAAAGTTCACGTCAGAAGAAAATCTTACATTTTGGAATGTGGTGCTATCTGATGTTGCGAGAACACTTGTATTATTGTTGAAGTTTCCATTGCTGCTTTGGATCAGTGCATACATTTCTCCTGTCGTCTTAGCAGGTAATGTATCAAAACTCATGTTGATGGAATCAACGTTTCCAGTGCTTTGGACTTTCCATTCTCTTTCGGTACGGCTGTTGAAATCGCTGCTCAAATCTGATGTTTGAACTGTGGAAATGCTACCCCCGTCGTGACCTAGGACTAAGTAACTACCATCTCCTAGAGTGTCGTTATGAGTGTCGTTTGCAGAATTGAAATCGATGTCCGTAGAAATGGTGAGCACAGTGTTTAGATTGATGCTCTTAGATATGCGTTGGTCCAAATTGGAATTGGAATCTTTCGCAAGGCCAATTACATCGTTGGTGTATGTGCCATCCAAATTATATACGGAGTTAGGGTTACTGTTGGTGTCTAAATAATCGTTGGATAAGGTGATGCCATACTTGATTGCTAGATAAGATTCCACTTGCTGACGTTCGTTATTAGAAAGCACAGTATTATAGAGTACGAATTCCGATATTTTACCGTTCAGGTCTTCATCATTGAGAGGCGATCCACCAATTGCAAAAGAGACTGGCCCTTGATGGCTACTCCCAACGCTTGGAGATGTCGAGTTGATATTGCCGTTTATAAATAGGTGGGAAGCGTTGTCGGTACCTGGGTAGGTTAGATCCGTGGTATAGATAAGAGGTTCGTTGTAGCGCATTGGCTCACTAGCACTAAAGTAATGCATCGAACCGTCATAGATAAACGGTTGTTTCGTATCTTCGAATCCAACGTGTGGAGAGCGAAAGTTGGTTCCCATGCCGAATAGTTTATTAAATCTCCCGCCATCCTGATTGACCTCGGTAACAATAAAAACGGTCATATCTTCTGTAGCTGAGGACAAGACTCCACTAGATTCCAAAAAATCTCGAGTGCCGTCGAACTCAACGCTAGGGTGAAAGTTCATTGCAGAAGACGCAGAGTTAAGGGAAGGCTGGTTAGAGCTGACATTTTGGGTGATGTTATTCTCGTGTCCGCTTTGATCGTTCCATTGAGAGATGTTGGTCGAGCCCGTAATTCCTGTATCCGCATTAAACCAAAGGGTCAGATTGTTAATGACGTTGCCTGGGGCGCTGTCCAAAAATATAACCGTGGCGGTATCAGTGATAGGGTCGCCATTGAGAGTACCGCTAATAGTGACTGATTCAGCTGTGTTATTTGTGATTGTTGCTGAATAGGTACCGTCCTGATTGTCTGTAACGTTAGTTATAGACGCGTTACCACTTTGCGCTAAAGTAACTGAGTCGCCACCTAAATTTATTTTGTCGCCATCTTCATCTATCGCTTGTACGGTGATGGTTGAGGTGAAATTGCCATCGGCAGTGACGGATGATTGGGAGCTTGAAATAGTCGTATTTACTGCGGATACCGCTGCATAATGTACTTGAACTTGAATGTAATCGACCCGCAGATTTCCGAGGAGTGAGAGCGCCACTTTTGAAATTCGAACTTGAAAACTATCATTGGCAAACTCACTAGGAATCCAGTTATGCTGCCCCCATTTGTCAGTATCACCACCAAAAGTGTCTTCGGACCCAGAACATATAGTAAGAAAACAGCCATACGATATGCTGTATGGATCACTCCAGTTATCACCATCCCAGGAAACCTGAAAGCTGGGCCCTATAAATCCTAAGATTGCAGAACCAGCAGTGGCGTCTGCTTTAAATTTAAGTGAAATGCCTTTTACATTTACGTTGGCTGGTACGTTTAAATTAAACTGCGTATAAATTTGATTGCCAACAATAGACGCGATTGTCCAATTATCATCGCTATTAAATACATTGGTTGGGTTGCTCCACTCACCGGAGGTTGCAGCAGGAAAATGTAGGCCCGTGTCTGCAAGAGTTCCCTCATAGTTAGCCAGAAGCTGTATAGTTATCGGTGGATTTGAATCAGAAGGAACCTCTTGTGACGATTTAGTAGACTTTACTTCTAATCCCCAATCACCTCCATTCCCGGTAATATTCGTTGAACCAAAAACATTAGCATTAGTTCTGCGTGAAAGAGTATCTAGAAGTGATTGCCCTGCAAAACCTTTTGCTGTTTCACAGCTATAGATCAAGATGTTTGCATTCTTACTGAGTAAGCCACCAAGACCCCGCCATAGGAGGATGTTTGAGTTGATGCTGTCGATAGTAATATGTTCGTTACCCAGCTGAAAAGAGCCACTTTGGCCATGAGATAAAATGCTGATGGTATCGATGGATTGCTGGGTTTGAAGTGCCCAATCTGTGATGCGGGTAATAACATCTGCTGCAGAATCGTTGGTGCTATCAAAAAGAAAATAGCGATCTGTGGATTTCGCCGCTTCCTTGAGTAAGGCTTGGTCTTTTAAAGCAGAGTCAACAACAACGACGTCAACAGTGTTGTTTCTTTCGGAATCAGAGAAGTTTAAGGCTGAAGCAGCCCCTATTATACTGGTA
>NVVG01000093.1 GCA_002402125.1 Moraxellaceae bacterium | reverse complement strand
AGAATTTTTGAGAAATTTTTGTTCCGTATATAGAAATAAATACACCATCCCTACATTTCCATTTACAGACCCATATTTGGGGTCGCTCAATTTTTTTATAGCGAGTTAAAAAAGTGATAAATAAAATCACTTAGATAATTATTCTAAAACTATAAAGGAAACTATGGAAAGAAAGTACTTATCGCCTAACTCTACCGTAGAAAAGCAGAATTGATTAAGATATTGGTTTATTACCGCTTATTAAATAAACCTTTTGTTCTTTTATTAATTTACTTAACTTGCATTTACTTAATGATAAAGCACTTTTTTATATTAATTACTTTAACACTAATATGTCTATTTAGTTATGGCCAAAGTTATATTGGATTTAGTGGAGGATATTACTTACCAAAAATAAATAAAAATGAACCAAGACATCAATCATCAGGATCAGGACCTTTTACTTCATTAAAAATAAGTGCAAAAAGTAAACCTTCATTTTTCTTTGCTGCTAACTATCAAGAGCGTACTAATAAAATATTTAATTTAGGCATAAGCCTTATTTACAAATTACAACTAATTAATTATGTGAAAAAAACATTCACTATAGGACATTTTAAAAGCCACAATAATACAATAGCAGACTACCAAAATCACTACCTTAATTTTTTAGTAAATCTAGAATTCAAACCTATAAAAAGACTTCCTGTTTTTTTTAATATTAGTCCTTCAATAGATTTTTTAATACACTCAAAAAAGCACGAAATGGGGAATAGTTCATCCACTAGTTATTCACCATTTACGAATTCGACTAGTGAAAAATGGGATATTAAAGAAAATAACCATGATGCAGCAAATTCCAAATTTGCTATCTATCTAGGACTGAATTATGAATATCAATTAAGTAAAAATAAAATTTTATTTCTTTCTTTAAATATTAATCGAAATTTTGCAGAAACTTTTGATCAAGTTAAAACGTTAGATATAATGATTGGAATTGGAATCCGTTTTTCTCTTCCAAATTTCAATTTTGGTAAAATAAATAAAAACATCTTTGTAGGTCAACCTTACATCCTTCACAAAAAATAAAGAGAATTAAGCCACAGCATTTTCATCCATACTATGATAAACGTTTTGTGTATCCTCATCTTCTTCAAGCATTTCTAAAAGTTTATCCATATCTACTTTTTGCTCTTCTGTTAATACTGTTAATACTTGAGGAATTCTTTCAAAACCAGAAGATAGAATCTCTTTATCATTATCCTCTAAATATTTTTGAATAGAACCAAAACTCTCAAAAGGAGCATAAATAATAATTCCATCATCATCAATAAAAACCTCTTCTGCTCCGAAATCAATTAATTCTAATTCTAATTCTTCAGGGTCTGTTCCATCATTGGTAATTCTAAAGTTACAACTATGATCAAACATAAACTCTACCGAGCCTGCAGTTCCCAAAGCTCCATTTCGCTTACTAAAGCAATGTCTAATATTAGCAACCGACCTATTGTTATTATCTGTAGCACATTCTACTAATACAGCAATACCATGCGGCCCTCTTCCTTCAAAAATCACCTCTTTGTAATTACTAGTATCTTTATCTTTTGCTTTTTTAATGGCACGCTCAACATTCTCTTTAGGCATGTTTGCGGCTTTCGCATTTTGAATTACGGCACGTAATCTAGCATTACTTTCAGGATCTGGTCCTCCATCCTTAATTGCCATTACAATGTCTTTACCAATTCTAGAAAACGTTTTGGCCATTTTACCCCAACGTTTCATTTTTCTGGCTTTCCTAAATTCAAATGCTCTTCCCATAATTTTATTCTTTTTACGTCATTGCTTTGTTCCTCGCAGTGACGTATTTTTTTATACCCTTATTTTATTTTAAGCGAATGCCCCATTTTATCTCGCTTAGTTTCTAAATATAATTTATTATGTTCGTTTGATTCTATTTCTATAGATACATTCTCTACTATTTCTAATCCATAACTAATTAGTCCTGTACGTTTTTTAGGATTATTACTCATTAATCTAATTTTAGAAACACCCAAATTTCTTAAAATTTGAGCTCCAATTCCATAATCTCTCTGATCTGCTTTAAACCCTAACTCTTCATTCGCCTGAACAGTATCTCTACCTTCTTCTTGCAACTTATAAGCTTTAAGTTTATTAATTAAACCAATTCCTCTACCTTCTTGATTCATATAAACTATTACACCCTTTCCTTCTTTCTCAATCATTTCCATTGATCTTTGAAGTTGAGGACCACAATCACATCTACAAGAGCCAAAAATATCTCCTGTCATACAAGATGAATGCATACGAACTAAAACTGGTTCATCTTCTTTCCATGAGCCTTTAACTAAAGCCAAGTGATCCATTTTATTAGTAGTCTGTTGATAAGCTACTAAATCGAAATCACCTACTTCAGTAGGAAGTTTCACACTCACTTCTCGTTTAATTAATGTTTCATTAGTCAAACGATACTCAATCAAATCTTTTATCGATATGATTTTTAAATTATGCTTTTGGGCAATTTTTAGCAATTGAGGTAACCTAGCCATTGTACCATCTTCATTTAATATTTCTACTAAAACTCCTGCTGGTTCAAACCCTGCTAAACGTGCTAAATCTATTACAGCTTCTGTATGTCCTGCTCTTCGCAAAACTCCTCCTTTACGTGCTTTTAATGGAAAAATATGGCCTGGCCTTCCTAAATCTGTTGGTTTAGTGCCAGGATTTATCAATGCTTGAACTGTTTTAGCTCTATCACTTGTAGAAATACCAGTTGTACAACCATTTCCAATTAAATCTACAGAAACAGTAAATGGAGTTTCATGAAGCACCGTATTATGCCCTACCATTAAATTCAATTCTAACTCTTCACACCTATCTTCTACCAATGGAGCACAAATTAAACCTCTACCATGGGTCGCCATAAAATTAATAGTATCTGGAGTAACCGAACGGGCTGCGGCAACAAAATCTCCCTCATTCTCTCTATCTTCATCATCTACAACAATAATTACCTTCCCAGCTTTAATATCTTCTATCGCTTCTTCTATTTTATTTAACTTTGTATCCATTAAGTATATTTTACCACAAAGTTAAACATAAGAAAAGAGAACAAAAAAAAACATGGCAAAAATTATTGCAATAGACTATGGTAGCAAACGGGTTGGTATTGCTGTTACTGACGAACTTCAAATAATCGCAAGCGGTTTAACTACTGTTCACTCTACAGAAATCATTGCTTTTTTGGAAGATTATTTTAGTAAAAATGAGGTAGAATGTATTGTTGTTGGTGAGGCCAAAGATTTACAAAATAACCCCGCAGAATCGGCAAAAGTAATTGAACCTTTTGTAAAACATTTAAGCCGAAAATTTAAAGACAAAAAAATTGCTCGGGTTGATGAACGTTTCACTTCTAAAATGGCTTTCCAAACAATGATAGATAGTGGGTTAAAAAAGAAAGCAAGAAGAAATAAAGCTTTAATTGATGAGATTAGTGCTACCATTATTTTGCAAAGTTATATGCAACAAAAAAACTTCTAGTTTTGAGAACACTTAACATTTTCTATTAATCCTAAAAAATAGTAACTTGTCCTTTCTTATATTAGATTAATACTATGCTCCAAAAAATCAACCTCGAAAAAATATTATTTCTCGATATAGAAACGGTTGCTCAAAGCTCTGATTTTTCTCAATTAAATGATGATATTAAAGCTCATTGGGAACGAAAAGCCAATTTTATAGCCAAAGATGATGAAACTCCCGAAAGTCTTTATGAAAGAGCAGGAATTTATGCTGAGTTTGGTAAAATTGTTTGTATTTCTGTGGGGTTTATCAATATTGAAAATGGAATTAAATCGCTCCGTTTAAAATCATATTATAATGATAATGAACAAAAACTGTTAACCGATTTTTTTGAGCTTCTCAATAACCATTACAACAACAGAGATTCATTGTTATGTGCACACAATGGAAAAGAATTTGATTTCCCATATATTGGAAGAAGAGCATTAATAAATGGAATTAATATTCCTGAAATTCTTGACTTAGCAGGTAAAAAACCTTGGGAAGTTGCTCATTTAGATACCTTACAATTATGGAAATTTGGCGATTACAAGCATTATACTTCATTAAGTTTATTAACCTCTATCTTTAATATTCCTACTCCAAAAGACGATATTGATGGAAGCATGGTAAATCAGGTTTATTGGAAAGACAAAGATTTCTCAGTCACATCGCTTACACCACCACTTGGAAGCGGCCCCTATAAAATATCAACATTTAATCAAGGTAAAGATATCACTTACCAGCGAGTTGATGACTATTGGGCTATGACCCTTCCTGTCAGAAAGGGGCATTTCAACTTCAACCAAATTCGTTTCGACTACTACCGCGATCCCAATGTTGCGCTAGAGGCCTTCAAATCCAAAAAATTCGACTTTATAGAGGAAAACAGCTCCAAGCGCTGGGCAACCCAGTACGAAGTCGCAACGCTTAAACGCAATAATATCGTTAAAACCACCATAGCCCATGAAAACCCAGCAGGCATGCAAGCGTTTGCTATGAACACTCGAAGAGAACTCTTTATCGATTCCAAGGTGAGACAGGCTCTTGGATTAGTGTTTGATTTCGAATGGACCAACAAAAATTTGTTCTTCGGTGCATACACACGTAGCAACAGCTACTTTTCGAATTCTGAACTTGCATCCAGCGGCTTACCAACCCAAACCGAGCTAGAACTACTAACTCCATTTAGAGATGACCTGCCCCCAGAATTATTTACAACTCCCTACCCCATATCCAAGACCAAGGGCGACGGTCGAAACCGACTTAATCTACGCTCTGCTATAAAACTATTAAAACAAGCTGGCTGGAGCGTTCAAGATGGCAGGCTTAAAAACAAAGACGGCAAAGCGTTTGAATTTGAAATCCTAATTTATAGCAAAGACTTTGAACGAGTAACCTCACCTTACGTGAAAAATCTAGAAAAACTTGGCATTCTCGCCACGATACGAGTAGTTGATGCCTCTCAGTATATTGAACGCCGCCGAGAATTTGATTTTGATATGATAATTCAAACTTTTGGACAATCATCATCCCCCGGCAACGAACAGCGTGATTTCTGGTATTCTGGTTACGCCAACCACCGTGGGAGCCGCAATCTAATTGGCATTAAAGACCCGGTAGTCGACAGCCTTATCGACAAAGTTATCGGGGCAAACACTCGAAAAGAATTGATTAACGCCTGCAGAGCACTTGACCGCGTCTTACTATGGGGGCACTACGTTGTTCCTCAATGGCACATCAGCTCATATCGCGTAGCTTATCAAGATTTTTTCCAACGGCCAGAACAGTCTCCAAAATATAACCTTGGCTTTGATACCTGGTGGATCACTCCGCCTCCAGCAAAGTGATGCTTCGTAAATGACGGCTTATATTATTCGGAGACTATTGCTAATCATCCCTACACTCCTGGGGATTTTGGCTATAAATTTTGCAATCATACAATCTGCACCTGGCGGCCCGGTAGAACAGATGATTGCAAATCTCGAAGGTTTTGAAAGCAACATTGCCAATCGGCTGGGTGGGTCTTCCAGTGCCGAGGTACGATCGTCTTCCAGTAGCAATAGCGCCTACCAAGGGTCTCAAGGATTAGACCCCGATCTCATTAAAAAGATTGAAGCGCTTTACGGCTTTGACAAACCAGCTTACGAGCGCTTTGGCGATATGCTAGTGAGTTACTTCTCCTTTGATTTTGGCGACAGCTTTTTTCGCGACAAATCCGTACTCGGTCTAATTAAAGAAAAACTACCCGTATCAATCTCTCTTGGTTTGTGGACAACACTCATTGCCTATCTTATTTCTATTCCGCTAGGGATTAAAAAAGCAGTCAAACACGGAGAGGCATTCGATGTRTGGACAAGCAGCATTGTTATYATTGGWTATGCMATCCCTGGCTTTCTATTCGCCATACTTCTTATWGTAATGTTAGCAGGRGGAAGCTATTTTAACATTTTCCCCTTGCGTGGMTTAACCTCGCCAAACTTYGATTCACTTACCGTATTCCAACAAATCAMAGACTACTTATGGCACATCACATTACCGGTTTTTGCATCTGTYATCAGTAGTTTTGCGATGCTGACCATGCTRACCAAAAACTCGTTCCTTGATGAAATYGAAAAACAATACGTWATTACCGCTAGAGCAAAAGGCCTTACCGAAAARCAGGTRCTATACGGCCACGTATTYCGCAACGCCATGCTAATTATCATTGCCGGCTTCCCCTCCGCTGTCATTGGAATTTTCTTCACGGGTGCATTRTTAATAGAAGTTATATTTTCACTTGATGGCTTAGGRCTACTTGGATTYGAATCGGTTTTATCCCGTGATTATCCRGTTATTTTCGGYACTCTATTTATCTTCGCCCTAATCTCGCTTGTTCTGAACATCATCAGCGATATTACCTATACGATTATCGACCCTAGAATCGACTTTGAGTCCAGGGGATAACCGATGCTAAAAAACCCTTTATCTGGACTAATTTCGCATCCTATCAATCAACGACGATGGGATAATTTCAAGAAAAATAAACGCGGTTGGTATTCATTATGGATCTTCCTCGCTATATTCTTTCTCACATTATTCTCCGAATTCGTTGCCAACGATAAACCCATACTGGTTAATTATAACGACCAATTCTATTTTCCAGTTTTTCAACAATATTCGGAAACTGAATTTGGCGGCGAGTTCGAAACAGAAGCCGACTATCGCGATGAGTATGTTGTCGAATTGATAAATGCAAACGGTTACCTGATCTTTCCGCCTATCCCTTTCAGTTACAACACTATCAATTATAATTTGAGCTCCCCTGCCCCTAGCCCCCCTGACAGTGTGAATTGGCTAGGGACCGACGACCAAGGTAGAGATGTACTCGCACGCATTTTATATGGATTCCGAATATCAGTGCTTTTTGGTATTACACTCACAATATTCAGCTCCATTGTGGGTGTAATCGCTGGTGCAGTCCAAGGGTACTACGGTGGAAAAGTAGACCTAATCATGCAGCGCTTTATTGAGATATGGCAGGCACTGCCAATGCTATTCTTGCTCATCATATTAGCAAGTATCGTGACACCTAACTTCTGGTGGTTACTCGGCATTATGCTGCTATTCAGCTGGATGTCGCTGGTTGGCGTAGTAAGGGCTGAATTCCTAAGAGGCAGAAACTTGGATTACGTAAAGGCTGCAAAAGCACTTGGTCTGAATGACAGAACCATCATGGTTCGGCACATTCTACCCAACGCAATGGTTTCTACGCTAACCTATATGCCATTCATCCTTACCTCTTCAATCACAACACTTACGGCCTTGGACTTCTTAGGGTTCGGATTACCTATAGGCAACCCTTCTCTCGGAGAGCTTATTGCTCAAGGCAAAGCAAACTTACAGGCTCCATGGCTAGGGATATCAGCCTTCGTTGTACTGTCTTTAATGCTGAGCTTACTGGTATTTATTGGTGAGGCAGTAAGAGATGCATTTGACCCAAGGCTTAACTAACCAATGACCCCATCAGACACAATAGAAAACCCAAACAAACACAACAACGCCCAAGTAGACGCGACAGTTTCGCCAACAGCAGCCATCCTCAAAGTAAGCAATTTGTCGGTATCATTCACCCAGGGAAAACAAACTAATTACGCGGTAAAAGACGTTAGTTTTGAATTAGTGAAAGGTAGAACAACTGCCCTGGTAGGCGAAAGTGGCTCTGGAAAATCCGTCACCGCCCACACAATATTACGCCTTATCTCAGACAAATCCGGCGTCCAATCTTCCGGCTCAATCATTTACAAAGATCAAGAACTTCTCAACGCGCCCTTAAGTGCAATGCAATCCATTCGGGGTAATGGCATTGGTATGATATTTCAAGAGCCGATGACTGCGCTCAATCCGCTGCATTCGGTAGAGAAACAAATTAGTGAAACATTGATATGCCACAACAACGCCTCCCCAGCCAACGCAAAAAAACGCGTCATCGAATTACTAACATTGGTAGGTATTAAAGACCCAGTACAAAAACTTGCTGCATATCCTCATGAACTGTCCGGCGGACAGCGCCAACGGGTCATGATTGCTATGGCCCTGTCCAATGAACCTGACGTACTCATAGCAGACGAACCTACCACCGCTCTCGATGTCACCATTCAGACCCAAGTGCTAGATTTATTACAAGATCTACAAAAAAAAATGGGTATGGCAATATTGCTTATCACTCATGACTTGGGCGTTGTTAAGCACTATGCCGATAACGCCTTGGTAATGACCGCTGGAGAGCTGGTAGAAAGCGCTGATATTAGTACGCTATTTTCCTCCCCAAGCCACCCATATACACGTAAATTGCTTTCATCTCGACCAAACGGCGCACCTTGTACGCCACCTAAGAACGCTCAAACATTGCTTCAAGTTGAAAATTTCAATGTTTGGTTCCCCATAAAAACAGGTATATTTAAGCGCACAACGGGACACATCAAGGCCATTTCCGATGTTAACTTCACATTACAAAAAGGCAAGACCCTAGGCATTGTTGGCGAAAGCGGCTCGGGAAAAACAACCTTGGTTCAAGGTTTGCTGCGACTATGCCCTAGCCATGGCAATATCATCTTTAACGAACAGAACCTCCAGCAGCTTAACCAAAATCAAATCAGACCATTTCGAAAAGCGCTACAAATCGTCTTCCAAGATCCGTTTAGTAGCCTTAGCCCCCGCATGTCTGCTAGCGACATCATCACCGAAGGCTTATCCATTCACGCCTCGCTAACGGCTCAAGAAACCGAAGATCAAGTCATACAAGTAATGCAAGAAGTTGGATTGGATCCCACCAGTCGTCACCGCTATCCTCACGAATTCTCAGGAGGACAACGCCAACGGATTGCCATTGCGCGAGCATTAATATTAAAACCGGAATTGATCATTCTGGATGAACCCACGTCGGCATTGGACCGCGCCGTTCAATATCAAGTCGTAGATCTGCTACGCAATCTACAAGAAAAGCATCATTTCAGTTATCTATTCATTAGCCATGATCTTCAGGTAGTCAAAGCCCTTKCTCATGATGTAATGGTTTTGAAGGAGGGGCTTGTTGTCGAACATGGGCCTGCGGAAACAGTATTTAATRACCCCAAAACCSAATATACTAAAGAACTCATGGCCGCCTCGCTTAAWCTGTAACAAACCATTAACTGGGCTTCCACCCAGAWTCACTTTGATTCAAACTTTACCTTTGCCTGGRAAATTRCAATTGGCACAMAAATCTAGCCAGYTTATTCACCGCCAATATGCGTTTTCCAGAAAATATCCAMTAATCATTAACTATCAATTAAGAGTAGCAATATGGGATTTCTAGCCGGTAAGAGAATATTAATTGTGGGCGTTGCCAGTAAATTATCCATTGCCTACGGTATAGCGACAGCCATGCACAGAGAAGGTGCCGAAATCGCGCTTACCTACCAAAATGARAAATTGAAAGGCCGAGTAGAGAAATTTGGTAAGGAATGGGATACAGAACTTTGCTTCCCATGCGATGTTGCTATTGATGACGAGATTGAAGCAGTATTCTCATCGCTAGGAAAGCACTGGGATACGTTAGATGGCATCGTACACTCCGTAGGTTACGCACCAGCACACGAACTCGACGGCGATTACGTCAACGCCACTACTCGCGAAGGTTTTCAAATTGCTCACGACATTAGCTCCTATAGTTTTGTTGCGCTAGCGAAATACGGGCGTGCAATGATGCAAGGCACCAACGGGTCCTTACTGACCCTATCCTACCTAGGATCACAACGTGTAATACCAAACTACAACGTAATGGGACTAGCTAAGGCTAGCCTAGAAGCCAATGTTCGGTATATGGCCTCAAGCTTAGGCCCAGAAGGCCTTCGAGTTAACGCCATTTCTGCTGGTCCCATAAGAACACTAGCCGCATCAGGCATTAAAAATTTCCGAAAAATGTTGAGCTTTAATCAAGCACAAACGCCACTGCGTAGAAACGTAACCATTCATGAAGTTGGTAATGTTGCCGCATTCCTCTGCTCTGATTTGGCAAGTGGCATAAGTGGAGAAATCACCTATGTAGATGCTGGCATCAACAATGTGAGCATGGGAAACCCTGACGATAACGCGTAAAACATAAACACCAGACCTAAAAAAGCCCTCGATGAAGGGCTTTTTTAGGTCTAAATTTTAGCTATTTAGACCTAGTTACGAACAATATTTGCCTGCTCTTTTAACGTTGCTAAATAGCTTTCAAAATCCGATTGGCCATAGCGGTCTGAAACAGCGTTACCTAACTGCTTTGCTTCTGCATCAGATTGCTTGTATTCGCCCTCAGTAACCGCAGACAACAACATAACAACCCAATCACCATTGCCTAGCTGAACTGAGACAACCTCTTTCTTATCAGCGCTAGGCTTAGGCAACTCAAATAACTTAGTCACAACTGCGCGATCAAGCTCACGGCCTTGGCGCCCTACCGCATCAGATACCTTCCACTTAACTGAATATTGAGTCTCAATATCGTTAGATGAGCCTCCGTCTTCAATGGCACTCACGATTGCTTCAGCATCAAGCTTGGCTTTTTCAACCGCTTTCTCACGCTTTAAAGAAGTCACAACACGATCTTTTACCTCATCAAATGTAAGGGTTCGCGCACTTTCATGCTCTGCAAGCCGTAACACGATAAGACCATTGCTATCGGTTTCAATAACCTCACTGTTATTTTTATCCTTCAACACAGACTCGGAAAATGCCGCCCCGGCCAGCGCCCTATCAGTAAACAGGCCAATTCCACCGGTCTTCTTAATCCAGTCAGAGGTTTTCACCTCAACATCGAATTGCTTACTGATTTCTAATAGATCTCCAGACTCAAATGCCAATCGATTTAGCTCATCAACAGCAAGGCTTAATTCTTCACTGGCCTTATCCAAACTAATTTCTTCAGCGATACGCTTAGATTCAGCTGCATATTGGGGGATATCGGGGGACTCGACCGCCACCAATCTGATCAAATGATAACCAAACTCACTGCGAACGATATCAGAAACCTGCCCCTTCTCCATAGAAAAAAGCGATTCTTCAAATGCTGGATCGTAAATATCTCTACCTGCAAAACCAAGATCGCCCCCAGTACGCGCTGTAGCAATATCTTCGGAAAACTCTTGAGCTACGGCATCAAATTCTTCACCCGCATCCAATTGTGTTTTAGCCTGCTTGATCTTCGCTAAGGCCTGTTCTTCTGATTGCTCATCAGTAATTTCTACTAAAATGTGCGATGCTCGACGACGCTCCTTTTTTGTTAATGCCTGCACTTCAGCATCGAAACGTTCGCGTATGGCCTCTTCACTAGGCGTAGCATCGTCTGACAAAAAGTTTGCTGTGGTGATATTGAGGTATGACACCTTAACCTTTTCTTCTGACTGGTACTGGCTCGACTTAGCCTTATAAGAAGCTTGAATTTCTTCCTCTGTTAATTCGATTTTATCTTCGTAGGTTTTCGCAGAAAGAGTTAACGTTGCAACATCCCTTTTTTGCTCTCCAAGCACAACCAAAGATTTCAGCTCATCAGAAGTAACGAAGGCGCTTGCCCCAAGACCTTTTCGAAGCTGGTCGATAAGCATGCTTTCTGAAATTTCTTGAAAAAAGAATTTTCCGCTATATCCCGCCTGCACCAACAACCGCTCTAGCTTCTTCTGAGAAAACTGATTGGTTTCTTCATCAATGAACATAGGCATAGCACGCACATAAGCCGACACCGCCTCCTGGGGGATGTACAGCCCCTCATTCACAATAGCGTTTTGAAGCAAGCTTTTTTGAATAAGGGATTTTTCAACGCCGGGCCTTAACAACGCGGATGTAAGCAGCGATGGATCAGCCCCCTTACCCATTCTTTGAGCAAGGCTTTGACGCTGCTGTTCAATTGAGCGTTCAATTTGAGCGCCGGTAATCTCTATGCCATCAACAGTAATGGCAGCATCATCTCTTCCAGACGCCTGAAACAACCCTTGTATGCCAAAAAGGGCAAAGGGTAATATAAAAATTGTTAATAGTACCTTACCAAACCATCCCTTGAGCAGATCTCTAAAACCCTGCATAGTTACTCTCTCTTACCTACTGGAATTCAAAAAATTAGCCTGATTAACACACGTCTATATATGCTGTATATCTACTAACCAAACCGTTATTGATTAATGCTAACCGACTTTATTGTTTTTAAAGCATTCACGCTAACCACCTCACCATTTGTGAGTCAGAAACAGTTTATGCCTTAACCATCGCGCTTAAATCGACAAAAAAAAAGCGCATCTGATGATACGCTTTTTTCTTTTGACTTTAAAAGCTTTTGTTCTGGTTTTACTGAATTGGCGGAGCGGACGGGACTCGAACCCGCGACCACCGGCGTGACAGGCCGGTATTCTAACCAACTGAACTACCGCTCCTTTCAATCCATAGAACAAATATCAACTATCTTTATTTTTATTTGTTATTTACTGCGTCTTTTAACGCTTTTCCAGCCTTAAAGCTTGGAATTGTTGCTGCTGGTATGTCGATCGGGTCACCAGTTTGTGGGTTACGACCTGTGCGTGCAGCACGATCTTTAACAGAAAAAGTACCAAAGCCAACTAAAACCACTTGCTCGCCTTTTGCTAGAGTGCTGGTCACAGACTCTAGTACAGCATCCAACGCCCTACCGGCTTGCGCTTTAGGAATATCTGCTGAAGCTGCAACCGCGTCGATTAATTCTGATTTATTCACAAGATTACCCTTTTAATTTTTGTCTACTGATTACACCAACTCGTTTTGGCAGAAACCTTTAGAACCGTTTATTTTCTGGCCTGAGAGCCTACTCCCCTTTGGAGGAGGCCACTTTATACCAACTAAGAAAACTCACTGTCAAGCGAACTGCATAGTGTCTAAACATTTAATTTATTACAAGGGTTATTTCCAATTATTCTAGAAATAAAAAGTATTAAACACCCCTACTTATAACGAAAAAAGTATTACCAGCGCAAACTGGTAATACTTTAAGCGGAAACCGTTTACCCAATTCTAATGAGTACTTGCTCTCCCAGGGGGTTTGCCCTTCCCGTCATCCTTTGAAACAACCGCCTCAAATTCCTCTGCGGGCAAAGGTTTAGGCATGTGCGTTAGTGCAATTTCCAGCACTTCATCAATATTTTTTACACAGTGTATCGTCAAATCGCTCTTAATATTCTCGGGGATTTCTTTAAGATCACGCTCATTTTCTGCCGGAATAATGATGGTGGTTATACCGCCACGGTGAGCCGCCAACAATTTCTCCTTCAACCCCCCAATGGGTAGCACTTGCCCCCTTAAGGTGATCTCACCTGTCATTGCTACGTTCGCACGCACAGGAATACGAGAAAAAACTGACACTAAGGCCGTACACATCCCAACACCGGCACTAGGCCCATCTTTTGGTGTGGCACCCTCTGGCACGTGGATATGCACGTCAAGGGCATCGAGGAGCGCCTTATCAAGACCTAGCTTAGCCGCTCGACTACGAACTACAGTATCTGCCGCTTGAATTGACTCCTGCATAACATCTCCTAAAGAGCCCGTCTTAATCTGACGCCCTTTACCTGGAAATGTTGCCGCCTCAATGGTCAATAATTCACCTCCAACAGATGTCCAGGCCAATCCAGTCACCTGACCAATTCTATCTTCGTCTTCCTTCTCTCCATAGCTGAATTTTTGAACACCACTATAATCTTCAAGGTCGTCAATGGTAATGACAACGCTATCATGGGTTTTTGCTAATACGTTTTTCTTTACGTGCTTTCGACATACCTTAGCGATCTCTCGTTCCAAACCACGAACACCCGCTTCTTTTGTGTAATGTCGAATAAGTCTAAGCAAAGCTTCTTCTTCGAATTCGAGCTCATCCTTTTTGAGGCCGTTGTTTTTTAACTGTTTAGGAATTAGATACTGTTGTGCAATATTTGACTTTTCATCCTCGGTATAACCGGGGATGCGTATAATTTCCATTCTATCAAGCAGCGGCCCTGGAATATTCATCGTGTTTGAAGTACACACAAACATGACATCAGAGAGGTCATAATCAACCTCCAGATAATGATCGTTGAAGGTATTGTTTTGTTCAGGATCAAGCACTTCAAGTAACGCAGAAGCTGGATCTCCGCGCATATCGACACCCATCTTGTCGATCTCATCCAACAAAAACAGAGGATTCTTAACGCCCGCTTTGGAAATTTTTTGCACCAATTTGCCTGGCATTGAGCCAATATAGGTACGACGATGACCCCGAATTTCGGCTTCGTCTCTAACCCCGCCCAGCGCCATTCGAACATACTTTCGATTAGTAGCCTTGGCAATAGACTGCCCCAATGAGGTTTTACCAACACCAGGAGGACCCACTAAACAAAGCACGGGGCCCTTTATTTTTTTCACCCGTGACTGAACCGCCAAATACTCGAGGATACGATCCTTTACTTCGTCGAGCCCATAATGATCTTCATTAAGAATCTTTTGAGCTCTAGCCAGATCATGTCTAACCTTACTCTTCTTTTGCCAAGGTAGGTTTACGATCCAATCCAAGTATCCACGCACGACCGTGGCTTCTGCTGACATCGGAGACATCATTTTGAGTTTATTGAGCTCGGCTGTGGCTTTTTCCTTCGCCTCTTTTGTCATACCTGCACTTTTAATTTTGGATTCGATACCATCCATTTCGCTGGCACCCTCCTCCATGTCACCAAGCTCTTTCTGGATCGCCTTCATTTGTTCGTTGAGATAGTACTCGCGCTGACTTTTCTCCATCTGTTTCTTAACGCGGCCTCGAATGCGCTTTTCGACTTGAAACAGGTCTATTTCAGACTCCATCAACATCATGAGGTGCTCAATACGATCGCGCAAAGCAAACATTTCTAATACACGCTGTTTTTCATCAATCTTTAACGTGAGGTGCGCAGCAATTGTATCGGCTAACCGACTCGGCTCTTCAATACTGGTAACCGAGGACAATATTTCAGGTGGAACTTTCTTACTTAGCTTGGTGTATTGTTCAAACTGAGCAAGCAATGATCGAACCAAAACCTCTGTTTCGCGCGAACTTGCTTCTGGAAGCTCCACTTCGGTAACATCAGCGGACATATACCCATCTTCAAGTTCAGTGGCACAAACTTCTGCACGGTAGCCGCCTTCAACGAGCACTTTCACTGTGCCGTCAGGTAGTTTCAATAACTGGAGGATGGTCGCAACTGTGCCAATTTCATACATATCCTTTGATTCAGGATCATCATCTGACGCATTTACCTGTGCAACCAACAGAATTTTTTTATCGTCAGCCATGGCAGCTTCAAGCGCTTTAATGGATTTTTCTCGTCCAACGAATAACGGGATAACCATATGCGGATACACAACCACATCACGCAACGGTAGTAACGGCATTTTGACCTTGGGTCCAGCCTTAGAATCTATCATAGAGATTACCTAACATTTGCCAGACGACACATTACCAATCGCCTGCACAATATTAAAAGAGATAAATGGAAAATTATCTGGGTTCTGATGAGCGCTAGGCGTAGTTAGATCACCTAAACAACTCCCAACTAACCGATGTCTTAAAAACCATTAAAAAAGGGCCGTGAGGCCCCTTTTTAGATCTTACGCATCAGGCGCGGCTTTCTTTTTCTCAGTATTTTCGTAGATCATCAAGGGTTCAGACTCACCCTTAATAACCGCAGCATCAACCACTACTTTCGCTACACCGTCTAATGAAGGCACCTGGTACATGGTTTCTAATAATACAGATTCCAAGATAGAGCGCAGGCCTCGAGCACCTGTCTTTCGCTCCATTGCTTTGCGTGCAACGGCGGTTAATGCGTCAGCACGAAAATCCAGCTTAACATCTTCCATGTCAAACAGTTTTTCATACTGCTTGGTTAAGGAGTTTTTAGGTTCTGTTAAAATCTGAATCAATGCCGCTTCATCCAACTCTTCAAGGGTAGCTACCACGGGTAGTCGACCTACAAACTCCGGAATCAACCCGTATTTCACGAGATCCTCTGGCTCAACATCAGCCAGCGTCTCGCCAATATTTTTAGCGGTATCTTTACTCTTTACAGCTGCAGAAAAGCCAATCCCACCTTTCTCTGAACGATCAGAAATGACTTTATCAAGTCCAGCAAATGCACCGCCACAGATAAATAGTATATTGGAAGTGTCGACCTGCAGAAACTCTTGCTGCGGATGCTTGCGCCCACCCTGTGGTGGAACGGAGGCTACGGTGCCTTCAATTAACTTAAGTAACGCCTGCTGCACACCCTCACCGGAAACGTCGCGGGTGATCGACGGATTATCAGATTTACGAGAAATCTTATCGATTTCATCGATATATACGATACCCATCTGAGCTTTCTCTACATCGTAATCACATTTCTGCAACAGCTTTTGAATGATATTCTCTACGTCCTC
>NVVG01000092.1 GCA_002402125.1 Moraxellaceae bacterium | reverse complement strand
TCCCAGCTATTAACGCCAGACATTGCTCGTTCTATATTAGATGCTATTGTCCCAGCTATTTTTTTATCATAGACAATCAATATCGATTCAGTGTTTAAATAAGTAGAACGAAGGTTTAAGTTAAAAGATCCGATGCAAGCGATACTTTTGTCAAAGATGAGCGTTTTTGCGTGAAGCCCATAAGGAACATGAGGCGAACATTTCGACTCGTCTTTTGTACTATCAATACAGAGTGGTGCTGTTGCTCTTAACTCATACAGTTGCATGCCATTTTTTATCATAGCCTTTCGCTTAGCAGCATAACCCGAATGATTGGTTATCAAATCATTGGATGCCATCGAATTGGTTAGTGCTTTTACAACAATTCCTTTCTTCGATATATCCAGTAACTTACCAAGTTGTTTTTTATCTAGAATAAGGTAAGCAGACTCAACCAATATTTCACTTTGTGCATTTTCAGCAAGAGTGGAGATTCTGACGGCCGAATCTTTTGGTTTATCCGTGTCTCCGACGTCTTCTGGTATCGGTTTGTCCGAGAAGAAGTCAGCCTTTGTCCAAGTTGATTGTTCTAAAATGCTAATCAAATATTCGATAGATTGTTTCTTTTTCAGGGGTAGGCTTCTACCGTTACTGTATCCAGGAATATCCGACTTTGGCAGTTGAGTTTCTGAGTTTTTGTTCTTGCTTAGCAATTCTATAGGATAAGACCAACTACTGTTCCAATAGGTGTTAAAGCTATCTTCAACACTAGAAACGACTTTTCCAGCGACAAGAGCATCCCTGTCTTTAAAGTTTATATGATTAGAAAGATCAAAATACTCGTCTCCGATATTTCTACCGCCGACGATGGAAAATGATGAATCCACAGTAAATGTTTTGTTGTGCATCCTTCTGTTTAGGCGACTAAAATCAGTTAGAAAACCCAGCCATTTCGACTTCGAACCTCTATATTTACTGGGGTTAAAAATTCTTATCGAAATATTAGGATGGCGATCTAAAGAGCTCAGTAAGTCTTCTCTTTGATTTATATTGATATCATCCAGTAGGGCGCGAACTTTTACCCCTCTGTCTGCGGCTGCTACAATTCTACTTGCCAAATAGCGTCCTGACATGTCGTCATTCCAGATGTAATATTGAAAATCAATGGTGTGTTCGGCAGCTTCTGTTAATGCAAGTCTTTGTGCCAATGCATCGAATCCGTGTTCCTGAACAAAAACAGAGGAAAGTCCCACATCCTCTGGTGCTTGAGCGTTGTCGACTAACTTGGATAATTCGCTTGATTTAGATTCCGCTATTCGAGCCGGAATGTGTTCGACCTTATCTGGCAGGGATGAACAGCCAAAAAGCGCGAAAATAAATAAAAAACATGAAGAAAATATAAAACATTTTATACGCATGATCTAAAGCAACCAATTTGATTGTGCTAGTGAGGTGTGGGCGGCGATCAATAGGTAACTGATATAGGCCAAAGTAGAGTATCGCCAGTGATTGACAAACTAGTTGCCGGGTTTATCTATAATGCTTGCTTACAGTACCATTGACCAACCAAGCCCTAAGGTCTGAGTATCTGCACCCGTGTCTGCAAGAGTTCTTGAATTAATATAGGTTAACTTCATGCTCTGAGTTCGGGAAATAGGAATACCAAGCGAAATGCCCCTAAGTAACTGCTTGAGTTGATCGTTTTTTTCAACACCATTAATTATCGACTCTTTCCCTCTTGCGTAACCGGCACTAATCGAACCCCAAAGCCCTGGTTTGAATATGCGTATTAGATGGGTTTGTACAGCGAATAAAGGATCCTGTTTACGCTCTCCATTATTATAGAAATCGTTATTATCGGTATAGAATATTGCTGAGCTTGTTAACTCAAATGACCAGGGGCCTCGATTATGTACCACGCCAATTTGAGGTCGAATTGAATATCGATTATTGCCCAGATTAAGCAGCTTATCGTCATGATAATCTCCTAAGGGCAGTGTTACCGCGATCGCAGCACCTGCTGTTGTATTGACAGGATTGGAAGCATAAAAGTTACGGAGTTCTTTAGCACTCGAAGAGGGTGCACCAATGAAATTAAATGACAAACGCAGACGGGGATCAGCAAATCCATCACGATTTACCGTGGTTTCTACACCATTTAAAAGTCCATCCCAGGTGGCTTGCTGCCAAGGGATAAGCGCATCAAATCGCACCTGTTTGCCTGCCAAGGAAAATGACTGTACGTAAATGCCTACCAAGGTGTCTACCTCTACCGTAGCATCTTCTACATTAAGCACGGGGTCAAAGAATAAATCGCCAGTGGTATAACCATAACCAGCACCAATAACCTTCATGCCTGTTGGCAACGTTGTCCAACGTCTTGGTTCAATATCTACCGCAAAAGCATCGACAATAAAAAGATTACAAACCGCTAGAATTAACAATTGACATAACTTCATTTATTTAGCCATTTCTTTCAGTGAATTTTATTGTACATTTTTAGGTCGTTTTCTGGTTCCGGCCCATATCAAGGCCGTAATTTTGAGCGTGATGCATATATTTGTAAAGTGTTTAAATTTACCAGTATAGATATAGCTGCTTACCTGTTATCAGGAAAGGTGTTGCTTATCGGGAAGGCGAGAGTTAATTAGATCAACTACCGCCTGAAAGTCATCGCCTTCAATGACATGGTCAAATAACTCTTGTATGAGGACCTCTGGGTTATAGTAACCAATCGACCAACCAGCGGTATCGACAACGTATTGGTCTACATAGGTACTGCCAACGAAGACTATCTGTTTAGGTGATATTTTTTCAACGCTGGCTAAGTAGCGAATGCCTTCGCATTTTTTCTCGTAATCAAAAGGAGTGGAAACGATGGATTTAATATCCCCCTTATCGTCAAACTGCATTTTGTTAATAAAGCAATAATCGAAGTATTGCTTGTAGTCAGGCAATAGTATTTGCAAGAATTCCTCTAAACCACCAGATATAATAGCCAGTTTGTATCCTGCTTGTTTAAGCTGTTTTAGTCCCTTGATTAGGTTAGGCGCTAGAGAGAATTCACGTATCTTTTGTTGAATATCAGCTTGTTTGAGCTGGCGCTCACCAAATTGTTGGCAACACCATAGGCACCACTCTTCATAACTAAATACGCCACTGTGAAACATGCGTAGGCCTTGCTTGCGTAGCTGTTCAGGATCACCCAACATGTCCCACACCACCTGCCAGGAAAATTTATAGCCATGAATCAGCGTGGCATCAAGATCAAAACAGATCAGTCGAAAGGGTTTATCCTCTTCGCGCTGTGCGTCATTTGCCACAATATCCGAGGTATTTGTCGCCCCTGGTGCTAAACGAAAGTGAGAATTGTAAAAGATATCGAGGCTGGGGTCAGGGAAGTTGCTTGGTTGCAGTATTAATTCGTCAATAGAATCCAGCTGAAAGGCATTGGCTATGGCTTGCAGGGTGCGTCTTTGTGGGCGTTGAGTTTTTCCGGTTTCCCACAGGTGATACTGTTTTTTATCCGATGCCTCGCAGCGAAAGGCGGCTTCCTCTTGTGACCAGCCATGGTTCAGTCTTAACCATAAGAGTTTTTCTTTGTATAAGCGCCACTTCATAAAAAACTCAATTTTGCCAACATGTTTACCATCGAAGGCCTTTGATGTTAGTGGTCCAATAGCGTTGAAAGGAAGGTAAATGCTTCTTTCGACTCAACTAAATGGACATAGAAGGAACACAATATCATGTTGTTATTAACTCGTCGAATTGGTGAAAGTATTATAATTGGTGACGATGTCACAGTGACCATACTAAGCTCTAAAGGCAACCAGATAAGAATTGGAATCGACGCTCCAAGAGAGGTAAGCGTACATAGAGAAGAGATATATCAACGTATCCAAAAGGAACGTGAGTTAGGGTCATCAAGTCAATCAAGGAGGCTAAATTGAGAAGGGTATCGACATTAAGAATCTTTGAAAAATGATCCAGTAACCATTGGCTTGAGATAACCATTGGCTTGAGATAACCATTGGCTTGAGATAAACAGGGGGCTTTATCTAGTTTTCGCGAAAGTTTGGCATCCAATTCGATTTATCGTTGAATTGGGTGCTTTTTTTTGTACGAATTRGGCTTCTCTGCCRTTGTTAATCTCRCCCGCCGTTGAAATAGCGTATTATTTCGAYAGAATAGCGATACTTATTTAGGCTAAACGAAGTGTTCTACTTGGTGATAGTCTATCCTTGCTGTTTAGCTATTAATGCATATTTATATACGGTGTGTTTATGAAAATATTGAAATGTCTCATTTTGGGTTTCGCATGTATCGCGACTGTTGCTTGTTCTACATCCCAAATCTCCGGGGTCTCCCAAACCAAAAATACTGCACCAGAGCATAAAAAGGTGTTGGTTGTTGCGAGTTTTCCTGATATTGCTAATCGAAGTGTTTTTGAAGATGCCTTTGTGAMGCAATTTGAGGATAATGGTATTTCAGTGACTGCGAGCTATAATGGAATTCCTGAAGCTCCTACCAAAGAMGCGGTGATTCAGTCTATTAAGGATAATGGTTATACCATGGTGGTGGTAACCATGTTGCGAGATATTCAACGTCGAGCTGTTTATTTTCCATCAGATGTGGCGACAACGGATTATTATTACAACCATATGTTTACTTATTTTGACTATACCCAGTCAGAAATGTCTAGATCGTTGGATAATACCCTGATATCGATAACGTTAGAAACTACCGTTTACAATGCTGAGACTGGTGATATTYTAATTTCGATATCSTCCAAAACAGATGACCCTTCTAATGTAGCGTCCAAGTCAGAAGATTTAACTAGAAAGCTATTTAAGACGCTCAAACAGCATAATGTCTTTTAATATCCGCTGCGGTGGTTTTTCTCTGTCATCAACGGTCAAAAAACAAACACCTTTGGTTGCTGACAATTACAKTGGTGTAATAAATGCTTGCTTAATTTATCATAGATAGGAAAATYACAGATCCGACTACATTTGTTGACCACTGCTGACCGCTTTTTGCGGCATTCTATGGTTTTNGCAACGAGAATCGTTTTCGCCAGTAACCTTATAACCGGATTAAGTAACTGAACTATGAAGATATCAGCCATTCTATGTTATCCAATTCTCTGCATCCTAATACTCGCTGTTAGCCTAAATGCTCACGGGGAATCACCTCACCCCATTACGATTGCAACATTGACGATTGAAAATGATATTATTGCCGGCACTGATGGCGGTTATACCAACGGCTTAGCATTCGCATGGGCACATGCAGGTTTTGAAGATTTTGATAATTTAAATATTCCCAAATGGATGCACTTCCTTTCGGAGGATCTGTACATCTCCACGATGGCGAATAAGCGCCGCGCTGTGAGTTATCAAGTTGCACAGCTGATGCAAACATCCTCTGATATCCTAGTCGAAGAGCTAACCGAAGACGAGCCACCCTACGTAGGGTTGTTGATATGGAAGGGGACGCTATACGCCTTCGATGATCAAATAGCGGATCGCCTCTCAATTGCACTTGGCGTTGTTGGTCCGGCGTCAGGTGCTGAACAGTCTCAGAAATTTGTGCACGAACTGGTCGGGAACGATGAACCAATGGGATGGAGTCATCAAATTGAAAATGAGCTGGTGTTTAGAATTGGGGCAGAACGGTATTGGAATCTGTTGAGAATGCCGATCACTAACGATGTTGAGTTTGATATTATAGGCAATGCGTTAGTGGGCGTGGGTAATTTAAAAAGCGACGTTGGTGGTGGGTTAGGCTTACGCATAGGTAATAATCTCGCCGCTAGTTTTGCCACAGCATCAACCCTACCCGGTCGTGAAGTCAATCCTTTGGCAGGAATGAGCGGAAAGGCTTGGTATGTGTTTATACACGCAACGGGGTTATATGTTGCCAATAGCATCTCTATTGAGGGTAATTCCATTGCTTCGAGCCATTCGGTCACTCTGAAACATCAACAAGCAATCGGGTCTTTTGGTTTTGCTATTAATCGAGGGGATTGGGGTTTCGTTATGTCGGTAGCCAGAGGTACGGATAAATACGAGAATCAGCCTGAGGACATTAAATTTGGGTCATTTAGTTTTAGTTATCGTTATTAGAGAAGCAGCGTCGCATCGGAACCACCTATCGCTAGAATATTTAGGTGGTATCCGGCGCAGGGATAATGATTAGGAGTTAACGATTGATCAGGCAATTTTGACTTAACCTGGATCATTTAGCCATTGCCGCGCTTTTGCTTCTTGAGCAGGAAGGAAATATTCGAAGGTTACTCTGCGCAAATCTTTAACCGTGAAGGCGTCTATAAGATCTTCCCACCTAGGTTCACAGACAATAGCAATTTTTTCTACATTGGCGTCATTTCGCTCTGCAAAGGACATGTCCTCCCAATTATTCGCGCTACCCCAGCCGCTAAAATTCTCGGTCAGAACCAGGATCTTAATTTTACCCTGCTCTGCGATCATTTTTTCACATTCCAGTAGTGTCTGATCGAATTCAGTTTTCCCCAGCTTCTCGGATATTCTGATAACGGCTAAGCCTTCATTTGTTGATTCCAACTTTATCGTCATGCTATTTTGCCTATTTAATTGAAGGGGAGGAGGTCTGCGCGATGTTTAGATGTTAGACCAGAATTTACCCCATTAATACTTTTTTTGGTTTAAATAAAACCGGCAACAATTAATGTAATAATCTGCGCTTAGCGATTAAACTAGATCCAATCCACCTATGCACTGGGTTGATTCGTAACATTAATAAACTAGAGGTCACTTTCATGAGATTTATTTCGTTTTTTGTGTTGCTGTTTATTGGCTCGTTGTGGCCCTACAAAGCTGACTGAACAATAGCTTGCCGATTGTCAACAGAAGCACACCTTAACCCAATCATTTTAACCAGGAAACCATCATGCGACTGTTTTTAGCTCTAGTATTTCTTTATTTAGCTAGCTCGACGCAAGCTAAAGATTTTAGCAAAGTATTTATCAAAGTTGACCCCTCAGTGGTGGTAATTACCACCACTGAAACAGGTCAACGTTTAACCAAAAATGGGATGAAAAGCGTCAAGTCACAAGGTATGGGTTCTGGCGTGATTATCTCAGCTGCTGGCTTGATTATGACCGCCTCCCATGTAGTACACAGTGCCGACGAAGTCATGGTACAAACCGCTAATGGCAACAGTTACAAGGCGCGGGTAATATCCTCATCGGTTGGCGCGGATGTAGCATTAATTCAACTACTCGATCCTCCGGCCAAACTCCCCTTTATCAAACCTTGGGATTCGGACAAAGTAGCCATCGGCGAGGAAGTCTTTGTGATTGGCTCTCCCTATGGAATTGAGCACACCCTGACTGTCGGCCACCTAAGCGGGCGGCGCAGTAGTACAGGTAAAGATGCACTGATTGATGTCGAGTTTTTGCAAACCGATGCCGCCGTTAACCAGGGTAATTCCGGTGGCCCCATGTTTAACTCTAAGGGTAAATTGATTGGTATTGTTAGTCATATTCGCACTCAAAGCGGTGGCAATGAAGGGCTGGGGTTTGCTGCCAGTATCAATATGGCGAAACGAATTTTACTGGAACAGTCTCCCCTTTGGCTGGGTATTGAATTTGTACTACTGAAAAAACAGCTTATCAAAGCGCTAAATGTGCCTTACACGGAAGGCTTGTTAGTGCAGCGGGTTGCCAAGGGTTCCTTCGGCGATGACCTGCAAGTACAGGCTGGTTCTATTCCTATTACCTTTGGTAATGAACAGATTGTACTCGGTGGCGATGTGATTGTTGAAGTGGGCGGCAATACCGTATATGTAAATCGCAAGGGAATTAAACGCACTACCGATTACTTAAATGGGGTTGCCTCCGGAGAAAAGATTGAAATCACAGTTTTCCGAGCCGGTAAAAAGCTAATGCTATCGGCAACCAAGCCGTAACCGAGCATTTAACGTAGATAAATCGCTAATGAGTGATTCTTTTGTAATGATTTGCCAGGGGCAACGCGCTAACGCCGTGTAACACGGTGCTCAACAATACCGTTAATACAATTAGAGACATTGCATGCTCATAACCGGCAAAACCCAATTCGCCTACCGCGATTAGCAGATAGAGCACTGAAGCAATACCTCTAGGACCAAACCAACCCAGGAATCCTATAGTGTATTTATCCAGGCCCGTACCGATTAAGCAGATTGCAACCGGCAGCATGCGAATTAGGGTTAAACTAAGCAGTGCATAGACCAGCATCGGCAATGTCCAGTACTGAGCTGCTACCGGTATCATTATCAGGCCCAACAGCAAAAAAACAAATAGCGACAGCATATGACCTTCGGCCTCTCCGAACTCCTGAATTCGCTCCCGCACCACAGGTGTTTTGGCACCCAGTAGCAAACCGGCAAAAAAGGCCGCAATAAAACCATTACCATGAGCCAGCTCGGCAAAGGCATAGGCCATTAAAGCCAGAGATATTGAGGATAAACGCTGAAAGGTTGGTTCACTCCAGCCCATTGCCGCCGCCTTTTCGACCAACTTTCCACCTAACCAGCCCACTGCAGCACCGACAATGGGCCCCAGTGTCAGCTGGCTAACCATAAATGTTATCCAGCGGCCAGAACCATCAATCACCTGGCTACCTTCAGTCAGCACGGCAATACACACCACTATCAGGGGTAGGGCAATACCATCATTTAGACCACTTTCAATACTGACAGATTCACGAATACGAGCGGGGATATGTGGGCTCTTAATAATAGCCTGGCCTAAAGCAGCGTCCGTTGGAGACAGAATCAATGCGACCATGGCAATCAACCAAATATCCAGAGAAGGGAACATCAAGTATCCAATCAAACCACCCAGTAGCATTGTTAAGGGTAAACCAATCCCTAATAAACGGGCGGGAATTCCCGCGAGGGTTTCCTTTAGCCGGGTAAAAGGGATCATCGATGCATCGACAAACAAAATCAGGATCAAGGTGATTTCAGCCAATATTTTAGTGGCATCGGCATTAAATTTCATGGCATAGATATTTAGACCCAAGGGGCTCACCAACACGCCTACCGCCATAAAAAACATGGGTGCGGTTACGGGAGAACGCGTTGATAAATGCGAAATTAGACCGAACAGGAAAATAAGTAGTGCAGCAAAAAAGATAGCCGGATGATCGTGCATAGTATGCCCCTTACTATGGTTAACTGCTTAGATAAAATGCAGCGGCTTCAGTGTTACTACTATGGATTAACGAACCAAGAAATCTCCTAACTCAGATAAACATTAGCACATAGCTGCATTTCATGGTTGATTCTGCAAAACTTGTACAAGGTGATACCGGTGATCATTCGTTATATTAGAGTGTTTTGCCCTTGCCCTTGCCCTTGCCCTTCTGTTCTTTACCTTTTTGTGCAGACTTTATGGGTAAACGCGACAGCTAGTTTGACATTCACAAATAATGCAATACACTTGCCGTGATTTGATCCAACTAGATAGATAAATTCCACTTACACCGTCGACCGAAAAGGCTTATTTAATGAATTTACGTATCGTAAAACCTGCATCCATCATAGCGTTGCTCCTTGCTTCAGCCGCGGTCACTGCTGCCCCCCAAGATGAATGGAAATTTGGTGTTGCAACAGGGTTGTTTGGTTTAAATATAGAGGCTGATGCGGGCTTCAATGCCGCAGGTGTACCTGTTGAAACTGAAGTCGATTTGGACTTTAAAGATATTTTGGATTTTAAGGAAACTGCCGGTGGTTTGTCCGGGTTTGCCGCAAAAGGTCCCTGGCGCTTTAGCTTGGCAGCATCTGTGTTAGAGCTGACTGGTGATGTGGACGGTGTTGTTGGCCCCTCTAATTTGCCGGCGACTTTCGACCTTACCTTCAAAAGCACGGGAGCCAATATGGCGGCAAGCTATCGGTTTGCTGTTAAAGGAAAAAATGTCTGGAGTGTTTATGGAGGAGCTCGCTACACCAAGCACGAAGTTGACTTCGAATTAGAGGTGGGGCCTTCCAGCGCGGGCAAAGAAATTGAAGAAAGCTGGACAGATATTTATGTTGGTCTGTCCCACGCGTACATCGTGAATTCTGCTGTAATTGTGGCCTCAAAAGCTGATGTCGGTGGCGGTGGGTCGGACTTAAGTTGGACAGTAAATTCTGCAATAGCCTGGAAATTCCATAAAAATTGGACAACTGCATTTTACGGTCAGTATTACTCCGTTAAGTTTGAGAACGGAGATGAAAATGACAGTGATTGGTACTTGTTCGACGCGAATGAGTTCGGTGTTGGATTGGGAATTACCTTTGCCTGGTAATTCCCCGGCCTAATCGCACTTGATTTGTTTGAATCTATTGAATACGCTCAATTATTGGTAACTCAGTGGTTGTGGCACTACAATAACGAACGACCAAATTCAGCCATAGGTGGTATCGCGCCTCGTATGGTGTTGAATGCGGCTTAACCCACAACCAAACGAAGGTAATTATGCTCGAGTACTTGGCACTAGGAATTCTCGTGTTTGTGTTTATAACGCTGTTTTACGGTGTAATCATTGTTCACGATATCCCCTATGAAATCGCAGTTCACCGCAATCACCCGCATCAAGATGCCATCCATGTCGCCGGATGGATTAGCCTCTTTACCTTAAACGTGATTTGGCCCTTTCTATGGATTTGGGCGACACTGTACCGAGAAGACCGTGGTTGGGGTATGACGAATAAACAGGCTGAATCGGGAGCAGAATTGCCACAGCCAACCCAACTCACATCATTAGAAGAAAGAATCGAGGCTTTAGAGAAGCTATGTAAAGGGGAGAGTAAATAATGGATTTGTTACTGATACTTACCTATACAGCCATATGCGTAGCCATATTCAAGATTTTCAAGATTCCACTCAATAAATGGAGCGTGCCTACAGCGGTGCTCGGAGGAATAGTTCTTATTGGTGGTTTGGTCCTAACAATGAACTATAACCATCCCTATTCTGAGATTGGGCGACAGTATTTCGTAACCACACCGATTGTACCCAATGTAACGGGGCAGGTTATTGAAGTGCCAGTTAAAGGCAACCAGCTGTTACAAAAAGGTGACGTGTTATTTCGCCTGGACCCCGTACCTTTCCAGAACAAGCTTGATTCCTTGGAGTCACGTTTGGTAGCTGTAGAAGCCGATTTTGTTAGAGCGAAGGAGCTATTTAAACGAGCAGCCGGTAGTAAACGTGACCTTGATTTAGCGACCTCCAAATTTGACGATTTGAAGGCTCAGGTCGCACAGGCCATGTACCAGCTTGAGCAAACAACAGTAAGAGCACCTGCACAAGGGTATGCGACACAGGTTTCCCTGAGGCCCGGCATGCGCGCTGCGAGCTTGCCACTAAGGCCCGTAATGGTGTTCGTGAGTGCCGAAGGCCATTATCTCATTGGTTGGTTCCGACAAAATAGTTTGCTGCGTTTAGAGAAGGGTAACGAGGCGGAAGTTGCGTTTGACGGTATTCCTGGCATGGTCTTTAGTGGTGAAATACAAATGGTCGTCCCAGCAATGGCTGAGGGCCAGATCCAGCCTTCAGGAAATTTAATCAACGTACAGGGGCCCCAACGCCCAGGGAGAGTCCCCGTATTGATCAATATTACTGACCCAAGATTTGAAGAATACGCACAACGACTTCCTGGTGGGTCATATGCGCAGGTGGCTGTCTACAGTGATCATTTTTCTCATGTAGCGATCATGCGTAAGATATTATTGCGTATGGCTTCATGGATGAATTATCTCTTCCCCTTCCATTAAGTTTACATAATATACTCATCCTTTTAGGAGGCGCTTTCGTGTTACGTAACGTGCATATTTTTGCTGCTACTGGCCTTATGTTATCTATGGCTGCATGTGCACCACTACAAGGCCCTTCCCAGAGTGAATTGGTTGATCAGGCTTTGCCGGCGACGACCAACATTTCGCTAGAGTGGGATAAGGTCATATCCGAAGGCGCGGTGAAGAGTGGTTGGCTTGCTACGTTTGGCGATGAGCAGTTAGAGAATATTGTTGCAGAGGTGTTGGAAAATAACAGGTCCCTCGCAGTAGCAGCCGCTAACCTAGATGTTGCCGCTGGCCTTGCGACGCAGGCCGGTGCGCGATTGGTGCCAGCGGTTAGTTTAGGCGGCGGGAGCCAGAGCTCGAGCAGAGGAAGCAATAGCACTACTAGCACGGGAGTTTCATTAAATGTAGAGTGGGAAATCGATGTCTGGGGCAGGCTAAGTGCTGGTGCCAGTGCATCGGAGGAAGCTTTTAGAGCAAGCGAAGCTGATTTTGAATTTGCACGTCAGTCTCTCGTTGCTCAGACCGCCAAAGCATGGTTTCTTGCGACCGAAGCAAACTTGCAAAAGAAGCTAGCGCAAGAAGCTAGCGATATCTATCGAAAGCTGCTGGAAATAGCCAAAACAAGGCTTGAAGTCGGCAAGTCTAATCCACAAGACGTTTACCTCGCTAAAGCCGATCTGGCCAGTGCTGAAGAAAGGTTGCGACAAACACAAGGGGCCTTTAAGCAAGCAGTACGTAGTCTTGAAGTAATGTTAGGCCGTTACCCGTCAGCCGAATTAGAAGTACCAAGCGAATTTGTTCCGGTGCCACCAGCCATTCCAGTTGGCTTGCCTGCTCAGTTGCTGGAACGACGTCCGGACTTACGCTCAGCAGAACGGTTGGTTGCTTCCGCATTTCAGCGTATCGAAGAGGCAAAAGCTGCCAAACTGCCAAGATTATCTCTCACAGCATCAGGGGGCAGCTCCAGTAACGAGTTGATTGATCTTCTTGGCGTTAGCAAAGGATTTTTTTCACTGGGTGCAAACTTTCTCGCGTCATTTGATGTAGGTGGCGAATTACAGGCACAGGTGGAGATTGAAACGGCCAAGCAGGCTGCTGCTCTAGCCAATTACGGTGGAACCGCACTACGGGCTTTTAATGAAGTCGAAACGGCATTAACCAACGAAACGTTGTTACAAGAACGGGAGCTTTTCCAGATTTCAGCAGTTGAAAATAATAGGAAAGCTTTAAACGTTGTAGAAACCCAATACGAATTTGGTCAGGTTGATTTTCTCAGCGTAATGCAGATGCAGGCAAAAACTCTCAATACCAGGATTGGTCTAATCCGTCTGAAGAACGCTCGTCTAACACAGCGGATTGATTTACACCTCGCATTGGGTGGAAACTTTAGCGAATAACAAATGGCTAAATTGTGATCTGGAAGGGCATTTCTATAACATGTAATTATCAATCTACTCAGAGGCTCTAGTCTTGAATAACCCCTTGCAGAGATTTATCGCATTTACATTCGCTGTCTTATTATTGGGTACAACGCTTATATCCTGTTCTAACATTAACACGGAATTAATTAACCGGGAGGCAAGGAAAATTTCCGCGGTGTCAACGGTAAGCCCCGATTTTCAACCGATTAAGGGACAGACAGTGGCCTGGCACTCTGAGTTAGTAATAGCCGGCAAGATTCTTGATGAAAAATCTGATTTGCAATTTAAAGAGCTGATCACTACCTCGGTCACTAATGCCATTGCAGAAAAAGGTTACTCTATTGTTTCAGGTAAAGGCAACGCGGATTACCTGATTGCCGCTGCAATTTTCATGGATGACGTAGATATTTCCGAGATCTCCTCTGTAATTATGTATCCAGGTCTTGTTAAGTCGGTAGCAAATCTTGAGAAGGGGTCTTTACTGGTTACACTGGGGCGTTATGATAAAAATAAGATGACGTTAATGTGGCAGGGGACCGTTAATGCCTATGTTGTTGGTGATTCGCTTAGTGTCGCTGATCGATCTAGGCGAATTGAAAATATTGTTGCAAGTCTGTTTCGATCGTTGCCAAGGGGTGAGTAAAGCATGAAATTTCGAATTATTTTATTAGTGGCGTTATGGGTTGTTGTCTTTCCTGTTAAGGCGAGCACGAAATATGAGGCATGTATACTGTCAACAATAGCCGAGAATGAGGGAGGGAGAACCGTCGACTCCGTACAAGAAGATTGTATAAAGAAATCTCAGCGCAAAAAAAATGTAGAGTTGGGTGCAATATCCAAGAGAATACTTGAAGAGCGTCTCTCCCAGTGGAATCGTTTTGTTATCACGCCACATAAACAAAATTATATTCTACCCTTTACTCACACGAGCAGGGTAAATCGCGACGCTTATGAGTTTACTGGGGATTGGGCTGATGAATTAAAACACTTCGAATCAAAATTCCAAATCAGTTTAAAGGTGCCACTAAATCATAAGGATATATTCACCAATGAAGATGCTCTCTATGTTGGATTTACCATCAATTCCTGGTGGCAAGTTTACGCGGGTGAAATATCAGCGCCGTTTAGGGAGACCAATTATCAGCCAGAAATATTCTATTTAATGCCACTTGAATTGCACCCCTTTGGTGGTAATACCGGGCTAGTCCTTGGATTTGAACATCAGTCAAATGGCAGGGCACAGAATCTATCGCGTAGTTGGAATAGATTATACACATCCTTCCTTTGGGAAAAGGGTAATACGGTAGTCACGTTTAAACCGTGGTTTCGCATACCGGAGGAGAAAAAGAAAAATATTGGTGATTCTGAAGGAGACGATAATCCTGATATAGAGGATTTCATGGGGCATTTCGAATTAAGAGGAAGCTATCAATTGAAGGATCAAAAGTTTGCTATCATGGGCAGGAACAACCTACGCCCAGATAACAAGGGTGCGATTGAAATCAGTTGGAGCTTTCCTTTTTATGGTCATTTAAAAGGTTTTGTTCAGTATTTCAATGGTTATGGCGAGAGTTTAGTGGACTATAACGTTTCACAAGAAAGAATAGGTATCGGCATTCTCCTTACTGACATACTCTAGCTCGCTATAACACAGAGAGGTAACTTTCTATGTTCTATTCCATTAAACAATATTCAAAAGGAAGCATAGACATCAACAGGCGATTATTTCGTTTATCCAGTCGGGTAATACCGCTATTTTTGCTTGCTATGCTTTCTGCGTGCACCACTTTTCACAAGGCACAGAATGTCATTTTAGATCAAGCAAACAAACCTACTTCTTATAGCATTAAGGCGCACACTACCAAGCGACCTATTGGGGATCACCTATTTCTTCTCTCCTTTTCTGGCGGTGGAACGCGCGCATCTGCACTTTCCTATGGCGTAATGAAGGAGCTGAGAAATACCCACTATGTGGATAGCGATAATCACAAGAAAAATCTTCTTGATGATGTTGATTTTATCTCTGCGGTATCCGGTGGAAGTTTTACAGCAGCGTATTATGGAGCTTTCGGTGATGATATGTTTCCAAACTTTGAAAAGGATTTCTTGCACCTAAGTGTAGAAGAGGCATTGTTTTCTAAGATTTTCAGCCCAAGCCACATGTTTAGATCACTGATGACCGGGTTTGATCGAACCGAGTCGGCCATCGAGTACTACGACAAAAAGATTTTCAAAGGTAAAACGTTTGGAGATATTGCGCAAAACGATGGCCCATTCATATTGATTAACGCGTCAGATCTGTCTGGCGGTACTCGTTTTGGATTTACTCAGGACAACTTCAACTTGATCTGTTCAGATTTGTCGACGTTCCCTTTGGCAAGAGCTGTCACGGCTTCCTCTGCGGTTCCTGTTGCATTTCCTTCCGTCATACTAAGAAACTTCGCCGGCCAGTGTAAGCATGATCAGTCAGATATGATGACGCGAATTCTTAGTTTGCGTACGGACACCGTAAAAAGAAGGGCAGCAAGAGAAACCATAAGAAGCTATTTGGACAGTGAAAAACGACCCTATATTCATCTCGTTGATGGTGGTATCACCGATAACTTAGGGTTAAGGGCAATTTCAGATCGCATTCATATATTAGGCATTGATCGCTTAAGGACTCCGCTCAAAAATGTAAAGCGGATTACGCTTATCTTGGTTAATTCAGAGGTAACTCCCCAGAAGCCCATGGATTTAAAGCCCAAAAGCCCATCAATAGCAGAAACCATCGGTGCGGTAACGGATACCATGATGGCAAGACTTAATATCGAAACTCGTGCAACAATATTCGGTAAAAATAACGTAATAGAACAGGCAATTAGAAAGGCTGGAGGGGATGCGAAAGTGAGGCTTATCGAAGTTAGCTTCGAGTCTATTCATAAAAAGTCGCTTAAGCGGTTCTTTAATAGTTTGCCTACTAGCCTAGAATTAGGCAGAGACGAGGTTGATTCTCTGGTAATCGCTGGGGCTGAATTGTTAAGGAGAAACCTAGATTATCAATCCTTGGTGGAAGAGCTAAATGCAACAATGCCTGAGGTTGACGAAATCAAGCGAAAATCCATTTTGGAGAAACTAACAACTAGCAGTTTGTAACTTTTATTTTGCTCTTGAGAAAATTACACCACTCTACCTTTGTCTGCTTTTAGCGTTAAAAGAGTGGAATGTTATATAATAGAGATTGAGAGACTTCTATACAGCAACGCATGTACCGTATTTCTATACTAAAGTTTGGTGGATAGATAGAATGGATTTTCTAAAGAAAGGTTTAAATTAGATACCCAGGTTAGATCCCATTTAGTTTGGTTTTTAAAAATTTATAGAGGTAAGATCGCATGAATTCGGTTACTACAAAAATAACTAAAGCCTCGGATCTGTTTATTCAGGCATTGGAAGCCGAAGGGGTTGAGTATATCTTCGCCG
>NVVG01000091.1 GCA_002402125.1 Moraxellaceae bacterium | reverse complement strand
AGACTCTCTAGTTGTTTCTTGGCTTGATCGGCGTTTGATTCGGATTCATTTAACCAGCTTACCGATAAGTCATATAGCCAGAATCGTAGTTCAGAAAATTTGACGTTTATTCTATTGGCTAGTGCCAATTGATGGAGGCTTTTTTTCTGTTGTTCTAGTGAGGCTGATTGGTTGTCGATAATGGTGATTTGATTGTCTACTAATTGCTTCTGTTGGATGCTGATTTCAGAGTTGTTTTCTATTGAAATAGTCAGATACAACAGAGCGCATGCCACCAGTGCGGCAAAACTCATGCTAGCGATCTTGATTTTAAGCGCAATACTGATCGTTATTTTACTACTCATTAATCCACCTTAACTGGCTCGACTATTATTAAGCTAATGTGTAATAGGCTAATTACGCCGTCTAATTTTCCCCATGGTTCCCGTAATATTTATTAGCGATTATTTTGGGTGAGGTGTCTCATTAGTATGACGAGCCTATTTTCAGTCTAAGCCATGACGTTGAGAGGTCAAATATTATCCATGGAATGCCTGAATATTGCGTGGCTTATCCGTTCCTTATGCTGTTTTAACGTAACGAAGTCAGTACTTAGTTTGAGGGGGTATTAACCTGAATGTGACACTCATCCTACTTGAATGTAAAAAGGTGCGGAGTTGTGCCCTATTGTATGGTAACTTTACAGAAAGCCGGCTGTCTTTACAGAGCTTTGTATCCTGATTGGCAAAGGTGAACAAAATGAAAACATATAGAATCCTAGGAATAGCGCTATTGGCCCTTGGGTTAACTGGAATTGTTGTTGCGGATGAAGCTGCCGATATGGCTGCTATGCAAAAGAAGCTCAATGCAGAGGTTGCAGAGCAGCCTTTTAGTGCTGAAGATGAGGCCAAAATTGACCTCTATATTAGAAACGCATTGAAAGACGGAATCACGCCACCTGAGTACAGAGGCTCACACTGGCAACCGGGCTGGACTTGCCGGAATTTACGCCGTTATTCGTGGTCTGAGTACAGATCTTGCCGTTATTATCGTCGCTATCACGGCCGATATTACTATTAAGCGAGCATCTATTTTCTGTGCATTTATCAATCAAATGTTTTAGTTAAAAGGAGAAGAGACATGGAAAAACTACAGGTTAAACAATGGACTCAGCTAGCCTTTGTGGCTTTAATTATTAGCGTGCTTGGTGGTTGTGCGGCGACGCAGGTGCTACTTGGTAAAAACGAGTTGATTGTTAATACCAAAGTTAGCGATAGCATATTTGTTAGAGAAGTCCCCAGAGATCAGCGTACTATTTATGTCAAAGTGCGTAGTTTAGTGGCGGATTTCCCTAAGCGTGAATTTAAGCGTGCGGTTAAAAACACCATCTTGGATGCGGACGAAGGTTATAAAATTGTCGATGACCCTGAAAAGGCCACCTATCAACTCAGTGTTATTGTCAAAAACTTAGAACAAGCGTCACCTACTGCGGCAAAGGCAGCGTTAAATAATGGCTATGGTGGCGAGATAATGGGCGGTGCCGTGGTGGGAGCGTTGGTCTCGAGTGATAGTGATCGTGGCAGAGGCGCTGCGACTGGAGGCTTACTGGCGGGAGCCGGCTCATTTATCGCTAACCAAATGGTAAAGGATGTGACTTTTATGTTGGTAACGGATATTCAAATTACTCATAAATTTCGTAAAGGCACCTACGGTCGAAAAGATTCTAAGGTGAGCCTAAAAGCAGGCAGTACAGGGACCAGTTCACAGCGTGTTTCTGAGGTGACGAATGCTTTAGAGCAAACAACACGGGTAGTGACGACGGCTAATCAAGCTAATTTGAAGTTAATGGAGGCGCAGCCGGAAATGTTTCGTAAGCACTCTTATGCAATTTCAGGTTTCTTTTAACCTAATTGAAACAAAGCACAGAGAGTTTTTCTCTGTGCTTTGTTTTTCTTCTATATCTCCCTCCCCTTTTATCCCCACCCTTTTTAATCTTTGTCCTCTGTACCTTGCTTATCAATAGGGTCGATTGCGCTGCCTGATGTGTTTTGTCGGTGCTACCTGTTAAGTTTTATAAAAAAGCCTATAAAAAGTCGGCAATGTCTAGTTAGGCGAAAAAAGTCATATAAATGTCTGTTTTTTATCTGTTTTTTTGAGGGTTATCCTGTAAAAATAGCTGGGCGCAGTGTGATCGCTGCGGCTTTAACCAAAATAACCTGCTTGGTGGCGTTATCAGGGTAATGAGAGCAAATTCTCCTGATATACTGCTAAGTGTATGTAATTAATAACATCATGAATTAGGGGGGGCTTAATGAGTACGCGATTACCAGTGATTGTAGGATTTGGCGGTTATGGCCCCGCCGGACGTAGCTCAAATCATCACGCCTATCGGCGTATGGTATTTGGAAGCCTGACCCCAGAACAGCAGCAGGAAACGGTGATTAGCTTAGCGGTCATGATGAAGTTGGTGACAGTGAAAAATGGCCAGTACCTTGATCAGCAAGGCGATGTTTATTCTGCATTGGAGGTTKCGGACAAGTTTACCTCTCARGTCTTAGACGGCACCTTAGTCCGCCGRATAGAAAAAAGCCGTTTTGATGTGGATGCGGTTCCGACCCATAAAARCCTGCATATGTTGCCCAGTGAYTCTGGCGAATTATCCTTTAGGGTACCTAGAAAGCAGTTGCCTAGTCCCATGCCGGTTGGGTGGACAGTTGCANAGGTAAATGATGTAGACAGTGATTCTGATAATGTGCTGGTTACGGTATTGGGTGTAGCGGATATAAAGGTGAGTAGCACAAGGAAATTGCCGGTGTCGGCTGCGGGTCAGTTGCCGACAGGGTTTGATCCTGGATCTTATTATCGATCAAATGCGCATCCCCGAGGTTTACAGATGGCGTTGTTGGCCGCAACGGATGCGCTGCGGTCGATGGGGATTGAGTGGTCACAGGTTAGACGTTGCGTTGCCCCTGATGAGGTGTCGGTTTATTCCGGTAGTGCGATGGCCCAATTGGATGAGCATGGTTATGCTGGCATGTTGCAGTCTTCAAAACTTGGAGGCAGGGTGACGGCTAAGCAGTTGCCCTTAGCCTTGAGTAATATGCCCACGGATTTTATCAATGCTTATGTTTTGGGTAGTGTCGGAACAACGGGAAGTGTGACCGGAGCATGTGCAACTTTTTTGTATAATTTACGCAATGCTATAGAGGATATTCGAGCCGGCCGTAGCCGAGTGGTCATTGTCGGTAATAGTGAAGCGCCAATTACCCCCGAGATATTAGATGGCTACCATGCCATGGGAGCACTGGCATCGGATGATAAGCTGTGTAAATTAGATGCGACTGATCAGCCTGATCATCGCAGGGCGGTGCGGCCGTTTGGAGAAAGCTGTGGTTTTACCTTGGCTGAGTCTGCACAGTATTTTGTGTTGATGGATGATGCGTTGGCGATGGAGCTTGGTGCTGTTGTCCACGGAGCCGTCACCGATGTTTTTGTCAATGCCGATGGTCCAAAGAAATCGATTTCTGCCCCGGGTCCTGGTAATTATATTACCTTAGCCAAAGCGGTGGCCTCTGTGCGGGCAATCTTGGGTACAGAGACTGTTCAGCAGCGAAGTTTTGTTCAAGCACATGGGTCTAGCACACCAAAGAATCGAACCACCGAAGCGGATGTCTTGCAAAAAGTGGCAAAGACTTTTGGTATTGAGCGCTGGCCCGTTGTTGCTGTAAAATCCTATTTGGGTCACTCGCTTGCTCCTGCTAGTGCGGATCAGTTGATGGCATCGTTGGGGATGTTTAATCACGGAATTTTGCCGGGGGTTAAAACCATCGATGCTATTGCGGGTGATGTGAAAGCCGATCGATTGGATATCCCGTTACAGGACAAGTTCTTGGGTCAGGATGTGATGGAGGTGGCCTTCTTAAATTCCAAGGGTTTTGGTGGCAATAACGCAACAGGTTGTATTATTTCTCCAAAAATAGCCGGCGCCATGTTGTTGAAGCGTTATGGCAGGCAGGCGTATGATGTTTATCTGCAAAAGCGCCGTTTAGTAGAAGAAAAGGCAGCATCTAATGAGGCTGCGGCACAATGTGGCGAGTTAGCGCCGATTTATAATTTTGGCGAGAATATGATCGATGAGTCGCTAATAGACATTGGCGAGAAAGAGCTGTCATTGCCTGGGTTTGAGCAAAAAATCAGTTTGTCGTTTTCAAATGCATATGACGACATGGTGGATTAGCCTAATCGTGTAATTACTGTAATCCCAGCCAAACAGATATACTTTTTAGTTTGTTTCTAATGCGAATATGTTTAGTTGATATTGTCTCCATGTATAGAAAATTCCTCTCTAACTAGTTTATATTAACGAGACACCCATCTGTCTGGAGAGAGTTATGGATACTAGTAATCATTATGGTATGCAGACGTTGTTTGATCAGCTTGGCCTTCCTTCTAACCCGGATCAAATAGAGCGTTTCATTAACTCCCATCAGTTAGACGCAAAACTGCGTATCGAAGAGGCGGAGTTTTGGACTGAGTCTCAGGCGATGTTCCTTCGAGARGCGATTTCAGACGATTCTGAGTGGGCAGAAATCGTAGATAATCTCGATGTGGGATTACGTTAAAAATCACTATACTTTCTGTTAGACCTTGCAGCCAGTAAGGTTTTTTGTGAATTCGTATTCAAGCTGATAAAGACTATTATTATTCGGTTTATTGTGTAATTCTGAGCCCCTATCAGACAATATGCAGTTGCTGAGATGCAGTAATTGTCGTTCGGTAAATAACATTGTTAGATACAAACCATCACGGAGAGAAGAAAATGCCATTTGAATTACCTGCATTACCTTATGCACAAGATGCTTTAGAACCACATATATCAGCAGAAACCTTGTCGTTTCATTATGGTAAACATCACAATACCTATGTTGTGAAATTAAACGGTCTGGTAGGTGGTACTGAATTTGAAAATAAATCATTAGAAGATGTTATTAAAACATCCGATGGTGGTGTATTTAATAACGCTGCACAAATATGGAACCACACATTCTATTGGAATAGTTTAAGTCCTAATGGTGGTGGGAGTCCAACTGGAGCGATCGCCGACGCGATCAATACTGCGTTTGGTTCTTTTGAAGCATTCAAAGAAAAGTTCAATGATAAGGCTGTTAACAATTTTGGTTCGAGCTGGACCTGGTTAGTTAAAAAAGCAGATGGGAGTCTGGATATTGTCAATACTTCTAATGCCGCCACACCACTTACCGATTCGGATCTGACACCGTTAATCACGGTCGATCTATGGGAACATGCATACTACATCGACTATCGTAATGTGCGGCCTGATTATCTCAAAGGTTTTTGGAGCTTAGTGAACTGGGAGTTTGCAAACAGCAATTTTGCTTAATATTAGGCAAAAGAACCCGGACTCAATAGAACTGGCAGAAGCCTGTTCTATTGAGTGTATTTAGTAACGACTAGATTGTGCGCAGTTAATTTTGCTAAACCTATGCGTATGGCCAGGCTAATGGCGAATTCGTGGTCCCGGTGTAAACGTTTTGCTAAACATGGAGCCGTTGCCGACAGGTTTGAGTTCTGGGTAGTGCAGCTTAATTAAGCTCGTCACTAATTCAAGCTGATGTTTTCTAATATCTAACATGATGAGTAGTTGCCCTTGTTCAATGTCATCATGAAAGCGCGCTATTTTATGGTTTTCATGGAAGCTGCCTAAAATTCCACCACTTACAACGCCTACTGTAACCAGCGCAATTAGAATGCTCGCAAATAGCGGTGTTGATGAGAGAGACCAGGGTACAATAAATAACGAGAGATAAAGACCGGCTACCCCTCCAACGAGAACTCCACGTTGGCCGGAATGAACTAGATCTTTCTTTTGTAGAAAGTTGGCGCGATGCAGGTGATGTTTATACAGGCCATCTTCATCTTTCGCTAACACATGAAATTGCCAATCGGCGATGCCGCTCTTATGCAGCATGGTAGAGATTGAGTCCGCGTCACCGATATCATCAAGTAGGTAATAGATTCTCTTCACCGTACACCTCTGGGCGTTAGCTTTTAACGTCAGCTATGGGTTGATGTGCCGAGTCACCTATGGCTTTGCGAGCCTTAGGTTTAATGACCCTCGCCTTTTAGCGTACCGTAAACGAGTAATACGAAAAACATGTTTTGCTAGGCGAGAAAGAACATTGTCGTATAACGCTTTGATGTAGGGTTATAGGGCAGGGGCGGTATAGTTTGTAGAAACCTATCTTTTATAACGTGTTGTTTTATATGATATTAAAGTTGCCCATCAGCGGTATGCCGATTGAGGCTGGGTCGATTTCTGGAATTAAAAATATTGTAGTGTTTTGGATAGTACCCTTGAAAAATGGCGATTTTGCCCCAATCTCCAGTGGGTCGGCAGTCTTTATTAGGATACACTTCAGTAGCCCTAATTTTGGAGTATATAAGGAGGTATCGGTGTTTGCGATTTTTTTATCTGAGAAAATGGATCCGTTTTATCAAAATATAAGTTCATTCCCGACCGCGTTTTTTACCTTCTTTTTAGTGTTGTGCGTATTATATTGGTGTATCGCTGCGCTTGGGTTGGTCGATGTTGATGCACTGGATTTTGATGGTGTTGATGTTGATGGAGATATTGATATAAATGCCGATACTAGCATCTCAAGTGGAGATGTCGTGGCGGGATTGATTATGCGGTTGGGTCTGAATGGTATACCCGTAACCATCATCCTTACCTTGGTTTCTCTCATTGGTTGGGTTTTTAGTTATTTCATCGTTTATTTCTTTTTCGATTGGATACCCGATGGGATTTTACATTATTTGGTGGGCTTACCTGTTGTTGTTGGATGTTTGTATATCGCGGCAGTCATTACTGCAACTGCCGTGAAGCCGTTAAGACCACTTTTTGCAAAATTGGAGCAGAAAACAGAAAAACGAGTTTTAGGGCAAACCGCTTTAGTGCGCACGTTGCGAGTTGATAATGGATTTGGTGAAGCTGCACTGGAAGATGGTGGTGCGGGTTTGATCTTTAAGGTGAGAACCGCTGGCGATGCCACTTTCAAAAAAGGTGATCGAGTAGTTTTGTTAGAATATGTGGAAGAAAACAATACCTATATTGTTATTTCAGAAAAGGAGTTTAGGGAATAGTCAAATATCGAAGGTTCTAATATCAAAAGTTCTAGTAATTAGGTTTATTCTCATGTGAGAAAAAACTTTATGTGTCATTCAAACGGAAATGGAGTAAATAAATATGGCTGATTTATCGGTGATAATGCCCGGCATTATTGTTATCGGAGTTGTGTTCCTTCTAGTGATGGGGTTTGCTGCGATCGTTAAAGCATTTTATTATAAGGTAGAGCAAGGTACGGCGCTGATTGTTAACGATACATCAACAACTCCAAAGGTGTACTTTACTGGGGCCCTGGTGTATCCCATTATTCATAAGAAAGAATTGATGAAAGTTTCATTGATTACCCTAGAGGTTGATCGACGGGGAAAAGATGGTTTGATCTGTTTGGATAATATGCGGGCGGATATTACCGTGGCATTTTATTTGCGGGTAAATGAAACCGCCGAGGATGTACTTAAAGTTGCCAAATCTATCGGTGCTAGTCGCGCCTCAGATCGTGAGGCAGTTTATGATCTATTTGCGGCAAAATTTTCAGAAGCATTAAAAACCGTAGGTAAGCAAATTGAATTTGTGAAGCTGTTTGAAGATCGACAAGATTTCCGAGAAAAAATCATTGAAGTCATAGGCGATGATCTAAATGGTTATATTTTAGAAGATGTGGCGATCGATTATCTAGAACAGACGCCGAAGATGTCGTTAGATCCCAGTAATATTTTAGATGCGGAAGGTATCAAGAAAATCACTGAACTAACCGCCAGGCAAAATGTTCGCACCAATATACTCGAGCGCGATGAAGAGCTTGCCATTAAGAAAAAGGATGTTGAAACCGTTGAGGCAATGTTGGAGTTAAAACGCCAGCAAGCAGATGCTGAAGCGAAGCAGGAGCGTGAGATTGCAACCATTCGAGCCAGGGAAGAGGCGGAGACTAAGAAGGTTCAAGAGGAAGAGCGTAGAAAAGCGGAATCAACTACTATTCAGGTTGATCAAGATCTTCATGTACAAAAAGAAAATCAACTACGTGAAATCGAAGTGGCCGAGCAGAATCGTCAGCGTGCGGTGGTAATTGAGGTAGAAAAAGTCACCCGCGCTAGAGATTTGGAAATCGTTTCTCGTGAGCGGGAGGTGGAGTTGCAGAGAATTGAGGCGGAAAAAGCCGTTGAAATAGAGAAGAAAGAAATTGCCAACGTGATCCGGGAGCGAGTGACGGTAGATAAGACGGTGGCAATCGAGGAAGAGAAAATCAAAGAAGTACGTCAAGTGTCTGAGGCTGATCGTGAGAAGCAAGTGCAAGTACTTGCAGCGGAAGCAAAAGCAGAAGAAGCCAAGGTGCAGCAAGTGAAGGCGGCGGAAGCCGATGAGTTGTCTGCCAAACATAAGTCGGTTGAAATTACCTTAATAGCGCAGGCTGATTTGGAAGCCGCTGCGAAGGATGCGGACGCGAAGAAGAAACTCGCGGAAGCTACCCAGGCGGAACGTGCAGCGCCAGGACTAGCGGATGCTAAGGTACAAGCCGCCAAAGCGGAGGCGCTGGAAAAAGAAGGCGTTGCTGAGGCTAATGTGATTCAAGCAAAAGGCGAGGCTACCGCTAAGGCCCATAAAGATGCCGGTCTTGCTGAAGCAGGCGTGATTCAGGCCCAAGGTGATGCGGAAGCCAAAGCCAAACAGCAGGTCGGTTTAGCGGGTGCAGAAGTGACTAGAGAGCAGTTTAAAGCGGAAGCCGATGGTTTGGTCGATAAGTTCCAGGCCATGGGTACTATGAGTGAAGCGGCGCGAGAACATGAAGAGTTTCGTATGGGCTTGGAAACCGCACTAAAAGAAGCGTTAGCGACCCTTGACGCCGGTAAGGATATTGCTCGAGAAAATGCGCAAGTATTAGCGGTCGCGTTGGAGAAGGCGAAGATAGATATAGTCGGAGGTGAAGATCACTTCTTTAATAACTTTGCCAAATCACTTTCTATCGGTAAAGCCATTGATGGATTAGCGGATAAGAGTGGGACTATCTCTGCGTTGTTGGATCGGGTGATTGACGGGAGATCAAAATCGAAAAAGGAAGAGGAGGTTGATGCCTAATGACGTGACTATTTGCCTCAACGGCAGTTGCGTCAAAAAAGCCGCGTGAAAGGCTAACAACGTTAACGCAGTAGTAGGGCCTGTCTAGTTTTAGGACGATATTGTTGCTCAGGCCCTACCGTTGACAGTTTTGCAATGAGAGCAGCATGTTGCTTTTATATTTCATGTGACTCGTGAGCTTCATCATGATTGATTTTTTCTTAAGGACTTCCCTATGACACAGCAGGATTCATCAGCAAATATCGTCGATAATGCGGTTGCCGAAGGTGGTGCCTATGACATTATTCGAAAGCGGCTGGTTGAACAAGGCCGTCAGCTAAACCAGAAAACCCAAGTTTTAAACGAGGCGAGAGTTGCTGAGTTTGGCGGGGCCGATATGGACGTTGTTGCTCGAGTGCGGGTGCGAACTGAGAATAATTGTATCGCCCGAGATATTGTGCAGGTGGGTGAGCATCTTCTTTTTGGTTACAATGTTTTTATTGGGTTAAAAAAAGAAACCAAAGTTGAAGACGTATTTGCCTTGTTTGATGTAAATGTAACGGAGGCTGGCCACGATTTGGTGCCCGTATCGTTGGTGGGCTCATTTTTGTCGGAATCGAGTTTTGTAAGCGATTTTGAGGAACTTTATCGATATTACAAACATACCAAGTTGGTTGAAATAACCATTAARCATGGGAASTTRTTAGCAGGTTTTCAAATAGGAGARAAATTAGAYGATCTTCGCGTTTTYCGTTGGTCAGTMTCCGCCGATGGTAGTGAGATTAAATATATGGATAATCGCGGTGAGCGTGATATCCAAYTGCCGCCTTCCTATGATTTTGAATGGATAAAAACCACACGAGACGACACYGTGCATGGGCGTCATGCGCACGTTAAYATCTTAGATAGTGTGTTTGTTGAAACACTGGGTGGAGATYTRACGGTTAAGATTGAAAACAATACTGAAGATGGTCTYGGWATWTTTAGGGAAGATGTTGAAGATAAAACCCAATCCATTGATGATGCCGATATAKWTTATGCCGCTGTAGGGCAGTTRATTTTACTAAAARTRCGRCCCTATCGAGAAGATGAGTGGCGATATCTTGTRTTTAATAAAATGACACAAGWCGTTRTCCGTATCGATGCCATTGGRAAATCTTGTGTGCAGTTACCGGAAGAYCATGGRTTGATTTTTCCTGGTGGTTTYTATTTACAGACMGGGGAATATAAGGCCTTTGACGAGGAGTTTGATGGTCTAAAATTCAAACGYATGATCCGCTCACCCAATGGWGAGGATGTGTTGTATGTATTTTATGATCCWGWMATTGGWGCKGTAGGGYTATTTGGCTATAACCTGATWGAAAARGAAYTGCAAAAYCCTATTTAYGGTCACGGYTATGCGTTGGCKGATGATGGCACAATTACYATTTTTTCTGCAGAAGAAGAGGCTACCMGAATTCAYCCGATGCAGATCTGGACTACRCCTTATGYCAGTGCTGAATTTGCGAGTAAGGCGCCGGCAAGCAATACGTTTTTTGGCAAGGTAGGCAATGCAGAGCTAGTTCGAGGCGTGTCAGATCTATACAGTGTTTGCCGAATGATTGGCAATCAATCTGTCTCAGCAAAATTATATGAAGAGTTAAGTCGCTCCGCATCACGAATATTTGATGCGCATTATTGGGTGGAGAACGAAGCGTTAGATGGTATAGATAAAGTGCTGAAGTTAATCACCAATACCTCAGAGCTGGTGATTGATGAATTTGAAAAGGTTCAAAGCATTCGTCAGCAATCTTTAAAAACCATGGTCGAGGCAGAAGCAGAACAAAAGTCTATCGTGCAAAGCATTCGTCCCGATAGCTGGGAAATGGCTGAGGAATATGTGGATGCGTTGGCGCGCCTACGAAAGCAACGCGGGCACCTTGTCACCATAAAAGATCATCGATATATAGATACCATTCGTATTGCTGCATTGGAATCTGAGCTAACAGAAGTGGAAGCCAGCTTAAGCAAAAAAACCGTAGAGTTTTTAATGGGTGAGGAGGCGTTGACGCCTTACCTGGAAAAATTGGATCGAATCAACCATGAGGTAGAAAGTGCTGCGACAATAGCAGAGCTGACACCGCTGATTGAAAATATTGAGCATACGGCATCAGGCTTGGATTTTCTTTCAGAATTGATGGGCACGCTAAAGGTTGCTGATGCCACCGTTCGAACGCGCATTATTGAGGCGATATCCCAAGTTTATTCCAAGTTAAATCAAAGCAAAGCCAGGGCGAAAAACAAGCAAAAGGATTTGGGCTCGTCGGAATCTATCGCACAGTTTTCAGCACAATTTAAATTGTTCTCTCAAAGTATTACTAATGCCTTGGGGTTGTCGACATCCCCCGAACGATGTGATGAGCAGTTGTCTCGGTTGCTGGTGCAATTAGAAGAGCTAGAAAGTCAGTTTAGTGAGTTTGACCAGTTTCTTGCGGATATCATGGATAAGCGCGAAGAGATATATGAATCTTTCGAAAGCCATAAACAACGATTGTTGGATGAACGCCAACGCAAGGCACAGTCTATAGCGGATGCAGGCGAGCGGATTCTATCGAGTATAGAAAAACGCTCGTTAAAATTTAGCGAAAAAGACGAGCTGAATACCTACTTTGCCTCCGATGCTTTAGTGATGAAAGCCAGGGAGTTGGTGGGGAAATTACGGGATCTAGATGCGTCCATTAAAGCTGATGATATAGAGTCTCGTTTTAAGGCGATTAAAGAGCAGTCGTTACGTTCTTTGCGTGATAAGACGGATATTTTTGAAGATGGTGGCAATGTCATAAAACTAGGCCCGCGGCATAAATTCTCGGTGAATACTCAGGAATTGGATTTAACCATAATACCTAGGAATGGTGTGCTTAATGTACACCTTACCGGCACCAATTATTTTGAGCCCATCGTGAATGATGAGTTGATGGCATTAAAAGAATATTGGGAAATGTCGTTAGAGTCAGAAACACCGGCAGTTTATCGGGCCGAATACCTGGCGGCATTGATACTTAATGCTGCTGAGGCGTCAGAAGATAACTTGTCAATGGAGCGTTTATCGACAGCAATTACTGATGGTAACTTAAACGACCTGGTAAGAGATTTTGCTTCCCCGCGTTATAAAGAAGGTTATGAGAAAGGCGTGCATGATCTTGATGCGACGCTGATTCTGGAAAAAATAGTGCCGGCATTAAAACAAGCAGACCTGTTACGTTTTGATCCTGCTAGCCGGGCATTGGCTCAGGTATACTGGGCGGCACTGCAAGATTTATCGAAAGCGGCTATATCTGGGGCAACAACCAAATCCGGAGCAACAACCAATGAACTGTGGGAAGGTTGGTTGTCGGCAAAAGATACCTGGCTTGAAAGGGCGCAGTCGGCGCATCATATGCAGCTAGAATTTTCTTCATTGGACGCGGCGACCCAGTTAGCCAACGAGATAAATACAGGCTTGGAATATTTTATTAGCCAGTACGCTCTTCCCGTATCAGTGTTGACTGTCGAGCGCGCGTCGCATTATTTGGTGGATGAGCTGGGGCGTGACACGGTTGAGTTTGTGCAGAGTAAATATGCGGCGAGCTTAGTGGGGGAGCTAGAGCGCTCCTTAAGCACTACCGCCTGGGATCAATTTCAGACGGCGCTAGATAAATTGCAGGGCTCACCCGCGCAACGCTGGGGTTTAACCAGCGCTTGGCTCGATGCGCTGATAGAAAATAAGTCTTTGCAACATTTACAGCGCTATGTTCCTGAAGCGGTGGCCCTGATTAATACCGGTGATCGCTTGCCGCGTCGGTTGATGACCGTGGATGTGGAATTGACAATTTCAGGTTTGCTGGGCAACCATGAAAATATTACCGAGCATAGCTTGCAGTTTTCTCTGGATAGCTTTTTGTTACGCTTGCAACAACATAAAAAACATGTGATTCCTGCTTATCATAACTACCTAAAAACCAGGCAAAGTATTATTGCACAAGAACGTCGAAGCTTGCGATTAGAAGAGTTCAAAGCCAGACCGCTAAGTTCCTTTGTGCGTAACCGATTGATTAACGAATCCTATTTGCCGTTAATTGGTGATAACTTAGCAAAACAAATGGGCACCGTAGGAGAAAATAGGCGTTCAGATTTAATGGGTTTGCTAATGATGATCTCTCCTCCGGGATACGGAAAAACCACATTGATGGAATATGTGGCGAATCGGTTGGGGCTTATCTTTATGAAGATAAACTGTCCCTCGTTAGGTCATGATGTATTGTCGTTGGATCCAACTCAGGCACCTAATGCTACTGCTGCGCAAGAATTGTTAAAGTTAAATCTTGCGTTAGAAATGGGTAATAATGTGATGTTGTATTTGGATGATATTCAACATACACATCCCGAATTTTTACAAAAGTTTATTTCCTTGTGTGATGGTACTCGACGTATTGAGGGAATCTGGAAAGGTAACACCAAGACCTATGACATGCGTGGACGTAAGTTTTGTGTGGTGATGGCGGGCAATCCCTATACTGAATCCGGTGAAGCGTTTAAAATCCCTGACATGTTAGCCAACCGTGCAGATATCTATAATTTGGGTGATATTCTGGGTGGTATGGATGAACAGTTTGCCTTGAGTTATGTTGAAAACTCGTTAACGTCGAACCCAGTGTTGGCGCCACTGGCGGTGCGGGAGATGTCAGATGTTTACAAACTGATTGATATGGCAAAGGGTGTCAATGTTGCGAGTACCGATTTAAGTCATGCATACAGTGGTGCTGAAATTAATGAAATCACTGACATCTTGCAAAAAATGTTTGTTATTCAGGAAGTGATCCTGAAGATTAATCAGCAGTATATTGCCTCCGCTGCGCAGAACGATGCCTACCGCACAGAGCCTGCATTTAAGTTGCAAGGCAGTTATCGTAATATGAATAAGATGACCGAAAAAGTCTCAGCAGTAATGAATGAACAAGAGCTGTTACAGATGATCGAGGATCATTACCAAGGCGAAGCGCAACTATTAACAACGGGGGCGGAAGATAATTTACTTAAGTTAGCCGAGTTGCGCGGTAATATGACGGATATGCAGTCACAACGCTGGCAACAGATTAAAAAGGACTTTTCACGTAATAAGGCGATGGGTGGTGATGACGTAGGCGGCAAGGTCATTGCTCAGCTGGTGGACTTAGTGGAAGGGGTGCAGGGCTTAAGCGTGGCGGCCGCCGCGGCGACCGCGCAGCGTGCTGAACAGCACAATGTGACGGTTGCTCATCAGCAGGCCGAGTTAGAACAGCAGATGCAGACTCAGACACAGGCTTTGACGGAGCAAGAGTCACAAGATCAGCAGCCTCAGTTAGATAGCCTTGCAACACAATTTACCGATCAAATTGACCGGCTGGTGGCTGTAATGGCTGAGAATCAGCCCTCTGTAACCGTGGTGAACGAACCTGTGCCCGGCATGGATAAAGTGCTCTCGGTATTAGCGGACACAATAGAGCACAGTATATTTCCGCTGGTGCGCAGCATGGATAAGAAATTGGATATTGATCTTCGAACCCACGATAAAATGAAGGATATCTCTAATCAATTGCGTGCATTAGAGGATTACGTAGCCAAGCAAAGCTAAGCTAAGCTTGCAAAGCAGGGCTAAGTTGCCAAATAGAGTGATAAAGCATAGAGTGCGCGCTGTTGCGTAGCATTTGTGCTATAGATGGTATGTGATTGTAATAAAAATTGATAGATCGGTATTGGAGCCAATAATATATGGCCAAGTGGTCCCCCAAGAAAGACCCAAACGCGAAAGATGAAGCGCAAAAATATGAGAATCCTGTACCTAGCCGTGAGTATATTCTTGCGTTGCTAGAAGATGAGGGTGGTCCACTGACGCATTCTCAGGTGTGTGGCGCTTTTGAGCTGTACGAGGACGACGCTGTCGAGGGTGTGCGACGTAGGTTGCGTGCGATGGAGCGTGACGGGCAGTTGATGAGTACCCGTCGCGGTGCGTTTGGTATCTTGGACAAGATGGACCTGATCACCGGCACAATTATTGGTCATAAAGACGGATTTGGTTTTCTTAAACCCGATGGAGGCACCAAAGATCTATTTCTCAGTGCCCGTCAAATGCGTTGGGTGTTTGATGGCGATCGTGTTGTTGCCAGAGAAACCAAAGATGGATGGAAAGGCAAAAAAGAAGCCACGGTTATTGAGATATTAGAGCGTAAAACGCATCAATTAGTCGGGCGCTTTTTTAAAGAAAATAATATCTGTTTTGTGGTGCCAGAAAACAAACGTATCAGTCAAGATATCTTGATCCAGCCCGATGCGGTGAATGACGCTAAAAATGGCCAATTTGTGGTTGTTGACATCATAGAGCAACCGACCAAGCGGCACCAAGCCATCGGTGAAATCATTGAAATACTTGGTGAGCACATGGCTCCTGGAATGGAGATTGATGTTGCCATCCGTAATCATGATATCCCCAACGAGTGGCCTGCCGATGTTATGGTCGCCGCTAAGCAATGGGGTGCCGAGGTCAGTGAAAAAGATGCGGCTGAACGCATTGATTTACGACATTTGCCGCTGGTCACTATCGATGGCGAGGATGCGCGAGATTTTGATGATGCCGTGTATTGTGAAAAAAAATCCAAAGGTGGTTGGCGCCTGTATGTGGCTATCGCCGATGTATCGCATTATGTCCATCCTGGTGATGCATTAGATGTTGAGGCGCATACACGGGGCAACTCAGTCTATTTCCCTGAGAATGTTGTACCCATGTTGCCGGAGTCGATCTCCAACGGTTTGTGCTCGCTGAATCCTCATGTTAACCGGTTAGTGATGGTGTGTGAGATGAGTATCAGTGCGGCAGGCAAGATGACGCGCTACTGTTTTTATGAAGGGGTAATCCGCTCCCAGGCCCGCTTGACCTATACCAAAGTAGGGGCATTGTTAAATGACCCGGATTCTCAGTTGGCGGCGGAGGTGCGTGAAACCTATGCCGATGTGATCCCTGCGGTGGAGGAGTTAAATCGGCTGTATCTCAAATTACGTGAGCAACGTAGTTTGCGTGGTGCGATTGATTTTGAAACCACTGAAACTCGTATTGTATTTGGTGAAGATCGTAAAATAGAAAAGATTATTCCTGTGCACCGCAACGACGCGCACAAGTTGATCGAAGAATGTATGTTATGTGCCAATGTGGCGACAGCGCGGTTTTTGGAAAAACATAAAAAACCCTCGTTATATCGTAATCATGACGTGCCAAAAGACAAGAAACTTGAGAAGCTGCGAGCGTTTCTTAAAGAGTTGGGTATTACCTTTGAAGCGCGTAAAAAACCTAAACCTTCAGATTATCAAAGTGTGATGGAGCAAATACAGGGCCGTCCGGATGCGGAATTGATTCAAACCGTGTTGTTGCGCTCAATGAACCAAGCTGTCTATGAACCAGACAATATTGGTCACTTTGGTTTGGCATACACCGCCTACGCTCATTTTACTTCACCTATTCGCCGTTACCCTGATCTGTTGGTACATCGTGCATTGCGCCATGAAATTCGCTCTGAGAGTGATAGTGCCAACGTGAAACGGGTGGCTGGTGCTAAGGTGTTGGCGAAAAAAACCTGGTTACCTTATAACGATGCACAGATGCTTGAACTCGGTGAGCATTGCTCGATGACCGAACGTCGGGCGGATGAT
>NVVG01000090.1 GCA_002402125.1 Moraxellaceae bacterium | reverse complement strand
ACCCAGACCGTACGTAAAGTACTTGGGCTTGCAAATTGACTACAAAGTCTGGCTATAAACTCTGACTATAAAACTCTGATATAAAATTCAGATATAAAATTCTGACTATAACACTCTACCTATAAAACGCTGAGTACGCGATTATGTCTGACTATATTGAAACGTTGTGGGCACAATTCTTCATAGAATCTGAAGAACATTTTGATTTGATCGAACCTATCTTGGTAGAGGCAGAGTTTAATGTGCCCCAAAGAGAAGATATTGATCAATTATTTCGCTCCTTTCATTCGATCAAGGGTTTGTCCAAAGCGATGGATTTGTTAGGCATGGAAACCTTATCTCATCACGCAGAGGATCTACTTGGGCTAGTTCGAGATGGCGTTATTGCAATGGATTCTGCGCTAGCCGACGCGCTATTGACGGCCGTCGATGCGTTGAAACACCATTTGCAGTTTGCGGCGGAAACCCGAACTGATCAGCCACCAGCAGAGGAGCTGATATTGCGGCTTGAAAAAATGTTTAGTTCTGCGAATGGGGCAGTAGAGAAAGCTACAGTTGAAGATGATATAATTGATGATCAAACGCGACTATCAGATTCAGCTGATTCAGCAGATCCTGCAGAGCCAGATCAAAATTGCTCTGGAGTGCATAGTGATCCTGAAATGCTGAAGTTCTATGCCGAACTATTGTCTTCAGAGTTACCGAAGCTTACGGGTCTTCTCACTGAGGAATTTGATGCAGAATCGGTAGCAACAACGGATCTCTTGGGTGACATCGAAACCCTTGTTCATGCCACCACAACGATGGAGTTTACCCAGTTAGCAGAGTCTTTCTCATCAATAGTTGATTTGCTTACAAATAAGGAATCTATCACCGAAAGTATTCACGAAAAATTTGTTACGCAATTGATGAATATTGTAGAGCTAGCTCGAATAGTCGAACAGGAAGTAAAGCAGGAGTGTGGAATCTCGCCCTTAGTAGCGAAATTACAAGCCTGTACAGTAAATATGATTGAAGGACTTTTCCAAGAGTTAGCGGAGCAATTACTCAAAATTTCTACGAGCTCGGAAAATAATATTTCGACCGATATGCCAGAATTAGTCACTCTAGCGATAGATACCGCTGAAAAAGCCAGTGTTTTAAATAATTACCTGCGTATATTGGACGCTAGTGATACCAGTAAACAATTATTGTTGACGGTGGCTGAAGCCTGCAATCACATAAATCATGGCCAAGCGGTTCCTGAATCAGATTTGATAAAACTACTTATCAACGCTGTCAGTATCGCGCAAAGCGAATGTGGCTTGGTCGACGGAAGTAACGATAAAACTTCTATCTCCGTTGATTGGAACGATCTTCATGAGAATATATGGGATGCAATAAAGCAGAAAAATTGCAGTGTTGATGACGAAACTACTATTTCATTTAAAGATCTTACTAAAAAAATTGATATCAACCCCATATTTGAAGATTGTATGTCGGTAGAAAATATTGTTCATATTCAAGGAGCGCTTGAAGAGTCGAAAATAATTTATGAAGCGTTGGTTAATCTAGAAGAGTCGGAAGAATTTACCTTAGCCTTCCTACAATGGGTAGATTCTGATGTTGAGTTGGTCACTAATAGCACCGTGTTTGTTGATGGTAAGCCTTGGAGTGACTGTTTATTGCTGACAGAGCATAGCGAAGGAGAGATGCGAAATGCGATGAAGCAAATGGATCCAGAGCACAAGTATATAAAACTCGTTGTTTGCCTTCGGCATGTGGAAGAAAAAAAGGTTGTTGTATCCGCGACTACTAATGCACCTGCAAAAGATATGAGCATGCTGCGTGTAAGTGGCGCAGCGTTAGATCAATTTATGAGTCAAATTGGTGAAATGGTTTCGATTCGTGGCATGTTGAGTCATACCATTCATTATGACGGTGTAAACGTTGCTATTACCGCTTTAAAAAAAATGGCCAATGAAATAATCAGTACTGATTTCAATAACGAATGTTTTTTAGAGAATCTTGGCGTATTGGAGCAGCAATTTAAGAGCTTTGATCAAGTAGACGAAAAACTACATGCCGTATTAAGTCAACTCCAGGACAGCGCACTAGCGCTTCGTGTTGTGCCAATGGAAACTGTATTTAAACGTTTTCCTCGCTCTGTTCGAGACCTTGCAAAAGCCCAAGGGAAACAAGTGAAATTGGAGTTGTTAGGGCAGGATGTGCGTATAGATAAAGCAATGGTTGATGTACTGAGTGATCCATTAATGCACATGGTTCGAAACAGTGTTGATCACGGCATTGAATTGCCGGCTGACAGGCTTGCAGCAGGAAAACCTGAGCAGGCATGTGTGTCGCTGGAGGCCAGACAGCAAGGAAATTCAGTAAAGGTTACCATTACCGATGATGGTTGCGGTATCAACATTGACGCGGTAAAGGCTAAAGCCTTGAAAAATGGATTGGCTAGCGCAGAGGCGCTGCAGAAAATGAACCAACAAGAACTTATGCAGTTTATCTTCGCGCCTGGTTTTTCCACTGCTGAAAAAATTACAGAAACATCCGGTCGTGGCGTTGGAATGGATGTAGTACGCACTAACGTAATGAAAATGGGCGGGGAGGTAATGGTTCATTCGGAACTAGGAAAGGGCTCCTGTTTTACCTTAGTACTGCCATTGTCGGCGGCTATTCAAGATACCGTTTTGGTACGTTCATCTGGACAGTTGATGGCTATTCCTGAGCGATATGTATCAGAGATGATAGAAATTAGACGCGCCGATGTTCAGTGGGTAAAAGGTTATCAAGCGATTGTGTTACGCGAAAGATTCCTACCCGTTTACCGATTGGGACCGCTACTGGGGTACCAGGGGGGCCAAGACAGCACAGAGGAATCATTAGTGGTTGCTGTATTGTCAGTGGGTAAACAGCGTATAGGTGTAATCATCGGCAGTTCTTACCAACGTCAAGAATTGTTTATCAAAGATACGCATAAACAGCTGACAGACCTTCCTGGTGTAGGTGGAGCGTCCATTTTAGGGGATGGCAGGGTAGTACTGATTCTTGAAGTTGAGGATTTGTTTTCATTGGCATCTGATATTGGAAAAACGGCATTACTTGAACTCAATACTGATATTTCTGGGGTCGCGCAATGTGTCGGATCAGATGAGGTTGACGCAGCATGAGAAGTTTCCTTTATGTCATGGTTGGAACAATTCCCGTGTTGCTGGATAGTGACGCTGTTCATGAAGTTATACCGTTTCCGAAGGATAACGGTCGAGAGGATAACTCCCAAGAAGATAACAAGGGGTTGTGCGCGGCCGGTCATATGAATTGGCGTGACCAGTTGTTGGCAGTTGTCACAATGAGAGAAATGTTGGAATTACCGTCGGCTACAAACTCCAGTGATAAGGTTGGCGTGGTCTACCGTTATTCGCCGGACCATCCGCCAATATTTTTTGTTGTGGACCAAATATTACGAATTCTTAAACTTGGGTTAGATGCATTCGTACCGTTACCCATAGTGCCAGACAAACTATCTAGATATTTTGACAAAGTTTACATTGATAAAGATGAATCTAGACAGGTTTATTGCTTGAGGAATCCATTTCCCACTGAAATGACGATTATGAGTTAATGATTTTGAATTGATATTTTAGAACCATTAATTTAGAACCATTAATTTCTAACTATGTATTTAGAACTATGAAGGGTGTTTTGTATGAGATCGTTTAAATTGATGGATAGGATGTCAACAAAGACTATTGTCATGTTTCTTGTGGTGATTCAATGCAGTTTGCTGATAACCTTTGCAGGTTATACCTATGAAAATATCGAAACTATTGGCGATGCATTGGCGATTTCAATGAATGTTGTTGTTGCTCTATTATTTATTGTTCTAACTGCAACGACCTTATTGTTGATACAGCGGCGCGGATTACGACGTTTTTCTGAATTGGCCAAAATGTTGAATAATGGGAATTTTTCTTTTGTTGAAGAAAACAGCATAGAGAATACCAACGATGAAGCAAAACTAACCTACAGACAGTTTTCATTATCAATATCTCATTTTGTTGAGATCGTTTTGCAGGTCAGGGATGGCGTGATGAAATCCGAGGCCGCATCTTACAAAATAATTGAAGCAGGTGAAGTGTTGAGTGATATCGTAGCAAAGCAACGAGAAAATAACGCTGTCGTTAGTACTTCAATAGAAGACATGGTTTATACCATTGTTAGTAATGCAGCGGTCAATGCTCAGGCTGCATACTGCTCCAAACAAAGTGAGGAAACTGCCAAAGCAGGTGGTGATGTTGTTTTAAAAACCATTTCGAAGATTCAATGTATATCGGATGTGGTTGATAAATCGGTGCATCGAATTGAACAGCTTAATCAATCTTGTGAGGATATTGGGGATATGGTCGCCATGATTGGAAATATTGCCTCACAAACTAACCTGTTGGCGTTAAATGCCGCAATTGAAGCGGCTCGTGCAGGAGAGCAAGGGCGTGGTTTTGCAGTGGTAGCTGATGAAGTAAGAAGCCTTGCAAACAATACAACGAATGCGACTCGACGTATAGAAGATGTTGTTACGACCATTCAAAATGGCGTTGTTGAAACGGCCTTAGTAATGAAGCAGGCAAACGTGGAAGTTTCTGCTGGTATTGCGTTGGCCGATGAGGCAGGAAGATCTCTTGATGCTATTGTTATTGAGACACGAGAAGTATTAAATATGATTCGTGATATTGCCTCCTCGAGCGATGAGAGTGCGGATAGTTCCACAGATAAAACAGCTTATCATTTGGACAGAGTATCAACCACAGCAAATGAAAGCGCTAATTATGTAGAAGAAGCAGCTGAGAAAGTATCTGATTTGAAGTCAGGTATCGATGCGTGGAGAGATGTTTCAGGAACGCTACCATCGTTACTGGCGAAATTGAAAATTCGATAGTCATAATTCGATGAATCAGAGTTTGAAAAAGTGTGTCCATTATGGATGTTTGGATTAATTTAAATAATTGCGTCTTCTCTAACTAAACATGTTGGGGGAGAGTAACGTATATCACTAGTAGAGATTATTACGATGAACAAGATTATTGGGCAGTTTACACTTAAGACAAAATTAATAGCGTCATTTTTGGTTGTGGGGTTATTGCCCGCAATACTAATATCATGGCAAGCGTGGTCAAGCAGTGCAAATGGGTTTATAAATGAGGCCGGTGAGAAATTAAGTGCCGTTAGGGACATTAAAGCAGTTCAGGTAGAAAGCCTGTTTAAAACCATGGAAGGACAAATTCGAGTGTTATCAAACAATTCGCTTACCATAGACGCGATGAAATCATTTAGCAGTGCTTTCTCGTTGTACACCGAAAATAGTCTACGGGAAAAAGATGCTGATATAGACGGTTCACTTGAAAATTACTATATTGGCCAATTTGGCCGAGAATATGAAAGTACTAATGGCGGTAACAAAGCTAAGGATTTGTTGAAAAATCTATCAAGCTTAAACATCAACGCCAAGGCACTGCAATATAGTTATATTAGTGCGAATTCTCATCCCTTAGGGCAGAAGGATGAGTTGATGTTTCAGCGAGACAAGAGCGAATGGTCTGAACTTCATCAGAAATATCATCCAAGTTTCAAAGATTACCTCTATGAATTTGGTTACTACGACATATTTTTGGTTGATGCGAAAAACGGCAATATAGTCTATTCGGTATTTAAGGAATTGGATTTTGCAACCTCCCTAAAAACTGGGCCATTTGCGGATTCTGGAATTGGAAGTGCTTTTAGAAAATCGGTTAGCGCTAACTCGAAGGGGTTTATTGGTATTACCGATATGGATAGATATTTTCCAAGTTACGATGCCCCTGCGGCTTTTATCTCATCCCCCATTTATGATGGTGAAACACTAATAGGCGTACTGATATTCCAGATACCGGTTGGTAAAATTAACGCCATAATGACCAACGAAAAGAAGTGGAAGGAAACGGGGTTTGGTGAAACTGGAGAAACCTATTTGGTCGGAAAAGATGGGAAAATGCGTAGTATGTCCCGGTTTTTTGCAGAGGACCCAAAAGCCTATTTTGAGACTATGGCTGAAAATTTATCAAAAGGCGATCTTGAATATATTAAGAATAAGGAAACAACAGTAATTTCTCAGTCTGTTGATACAAAAGGGGTGAATGCGGTGATTGAGTCGGGAGCGGGATTTCAAACTTTCCCAGACTATAGAGATGTCAGTGTGCTGAGCGCGTACAAACCGTTAAACATTCCAGGCCTGGATTGGTATTTAATGTCTGAAATGGACGAAGATGAAGCCTTAGCCTCAATTACTCAACTTAGAAATGAGATGTTAGTTATTTTACTTATCAGCATTATTGTCATCACTATATTTTCGTTATTATTTTCCAGAAGACTCACCAATCCTATTGAACATTTAACCAAAGTAATGAAGGCAGTGGAGGAAAACGGTGACTTTTCCCTACGAACCGAGGTGGTAAGTTCCGATGAAGTGGGACAAAGCAGTCAAGCGTTTAACAGTTTGGTTCAATCCATACAAGCAACAGTCAATGATGTAAATATGGTGATGGTGGAAATGGCAGAAGGAAACTTTAGTCGACGTGTTACGGTGGAATTAAAGGGTGACCTGCATAGCCTTAAAGAGGCTACCAATAATTCGCTGGGAAGTGTTGAGCTTACCATGAAAACCCTAAGTGAGGTGATTGCAGCGTTGGGGCAAGGGGACTTTGGCCAGCGCATGGAAGGTTCGTTTAATGGAGAGTTTCAACATATGCAGAGCAGTGTTAATGACGCGATGGATGAGTTAGAACGGGCTTTTGGAGAAATAAATCGGGTAATGACTCAGGTAGCCGCAAATGACTTATCCAATCGTATAACGGCTGAGTTAAAAGGAGATCTTGATACGCTAAAACAAGCCGTCAATCAAACAATTCAGGCGTTGAGTAGCACATTGTCACAGATTGCCGTTAATGCAAATCAAGTGGCAAGTGCGTCGGGAGAGACGTCTAATGCCATTGGCCAGATTTCCGATGGTGCTCAGAACCAACTACATGCCTTGTCACAAGTAGCCACTGCAGTTTCTCAGTCCGGACAGGGCATTAACGATGCCGCTAAAGACACTGCAAATGCGAGTACTAGCGCACAGAATTCGGTAGAACTAGTCACCAATGGGAAAGAGAAAGTTGGACAGATGGTTGATGTGGTTAATGTGATTGCCCAGAACAGTACCAAGATAAACAAAATTACCGACGTTATAGGTGCCATCGCTAACCAGACCAATATGTTGTCGCTAAATGCTGCAATTGAAGCCGCACGTGCCGGAGAGCATGGCGCTGGATTTGCGGTGGTGGCAGAGGAAGTTCGTAAATTGGCTGAACATTCAGCGAGCTCTGCCCAAGAGATTACCGAGTTAGTGGGTCAAGCTGTGAAGGAAGCAGATAGTGCGGTGCAGACGGCACAAGAGGTGCGGGAGGATATGGATGCGATACTTGATTCTTCTGGTGAGATTAGTGATATGTTGCGGCGCATTGCGACGGGTATGGAGCAACAAAGTGCAACCACCCAAGAGATAGGCGGCAATGTGGACTCTATGAAACGAGTTGCCGAAAATAATGCCTCGGCTTCTGAGGAGATTACCGCTACTGTAATTGAGGTGTCTCGCTTGGCTGATGGCGTTAGATCTCAAGTAGATAATTTTAAATTGGCAGAAAACAGCGACTCGGATTTCAACCCTGGAAAAGGAGATCAGAACAGTGCTTTGTACGAAAGGAGAGACGTAGAAAATGATGTTTCCATAAATAAGAATTGGGAAAGACGTAGTAATTAGCGAAAATAGTATTCTATTTTTGAATTGATTTGTATTAAAAATATCGCTATCAACACAGACAATATTTAAGGTAAACCTATGAGAATTTCGACTTTTATTTCTGATTTATCGATTAGAAACAAGATACTGTTGTTCAATAGTTTCGTTTTGGCAATTACATTTTCGGCATTATCACTTTTTATTGCCGGAACGCTAAATACGGATGATGAAGTTAATTTGCAACAGGGTATCCTGGTAAAACAAAAGATGATTCGAGAGGTTAATTTTCGTTTTTCAGAAGTCAAATATTGGAGTGTTGATTTAGCGGTTAGTTGGTTAAATCAGTCTGAAGAAGAGCTTGAAGCCAATGCCGAGAAGCTACGGGTATTGTTAACGGGTTTATCCTCAATAGAACCTGAGCTATCAAAATTACTTATGGAAAAGTTAGAGGCATATGTGGCGGTTAATCTAGAGGCGGTGGATGCTTATGTTGACGATAATCGAGTAAAAGGAAACTCATTGATAGGCAAAGGTCGAATGATTGCTGAAGAGGTGAAACATCACATCGGTGAATTACTAAATGTTTTGGAATCAGAAGTGCAGGGATCAAATCTACGAGTAATTGAATCCAATAGTCTCATGATTTATGCTGCTGTTGCCGCATTATTATTGATTCTATTGGTTGGTATTGTATCGGCGTTTGCGTTGGCAAAGATGATTACTGCGCCTATCGAAATACTAAAAAACAGTATGCAAGATGTAGAAGAAAATTGTGTATTTTCAACACGTATCAATATAACTAGCCAGGACGAAATGGGGTGGTTAGCCCGCTCCTATAACGGCATGATGGAAAGCCTGCAAGAAGCCATGAATGAAGTTAACCAAGTGATGGCTGCTGTCGCAGAGGGACGTTTTGACCGGCGTGTGACTGCGGAACTAAAGGGTGATCTTGATATGTTGAAATCTGCAACTAATGCATCGGCAGACAGCGTAGAAAATACTATGTCGGCATTGACTGAAGTTATGGATTCACTTTCGAAAGGTGATTTCAGTGGTCGTGTCAAAGGTGATGTAAAAGGCGAGTTAAAAACTAAAGTCAATAATGCAATGTCAAATATTGAGATGGCGATTAACGAGATTAATCGTGTTATGGAACAAGTAGCGAACAATAACCTAGCTGAGCGGGTTACTATAGAGCTTAAGGGTGATGTAGATACCCTGAAGCAAGCAGTTAATAAAACGATCGATGTTCTGTGTAGTACGTTGTCTGATATTGCTGTTAATGCCAGTCAAGTCGCTGCCGCCTCCTCAGAAACATCCAGTGCAATTGGGCAGATATCCGATGGCGCACAGAATCAGTTGCATGCGATATCGCAAGTAGCGTTAGCCGTCAACCAATCCGGACAAGCTATTAGTGATGTTGCCAATAACACAACTCAAGCCAGTAATAGCTCGCAGGAGTCTGTGCAACTCATTACCGAGGGCCAGCTAAAAGTTGCGCAGATGGTAGATGTGGTTAAAGTAATCGCTCAGAACAGTACCAAGATCAACAAAATCACCGATGTTATCGGGGCGATTGCCAATCAGACTAATATGCTGTCGTTAAATGCCGCCATTGAAGCCGCTCGCGCCGGAGAACATGGGGCTGGATTTGCAGTGGTTGCAGAGGAGGTTCGAAAACTAGCCGAACACTCAGCCAGTTCTGCGAAAGAAATTACGGAGTTAGTTGATCGAGCTGTGAAAGATGCCGGTAATGCGGTGACCACTGCTGAAGAAGTGCAGGTGGATATGGATGTTATTCTTCAGTCTTCTGGGGATATCGATAACATGCTACGACTCGTTGCCACGGCGATGGAGCAGCAAAGTGGTACCGTGCAGGAGATTAACAGTAATGTCGATGCTATGAAACGCATCGCTGAGAACAATGCATCGGCGTCGGAAGAGATCACCGCTAGCGTGATCCAGGTGTCTCGCCTTGCCGATGGTGTGCGTGGACAGGTGGACAATTTTCAATTAAACGAGGAACGCGAAAAATCTGGACAACCTAGCGATAATACCGCCGAAGAAATGGGCAGATATCGAACCGGTTAAGCTATTAAATATCCTGTGCCCTTCGGTAGCGAAGGGCAGAGAGGACTTTATATAAAAATCAGAATGGCATTAGTTTAAAGATATACTTGAACAGTAATAGCGAATTCCCCCATAGCAACATGCAAACAAAGCCTGATGATTACTCCTCTAAATTCTGTTTTTTGTATAGATTCACGTTGTCTTTAAGAAATTTCTCACATTTGTCAGTGGGTAGTGGCCTACTAAAAAGGAATCCCTGGAATTCTTTGGCATCCATTTCTCGAACTTCGTTAGCTTGTTCTATTGTTTCTACGCCTTCAATAACAATGTTTAAATTTAGGCTATGTCCAAGGCTGATGATCGATTTGACGATATTTCTATTCTGACTTGATGTGGTTATATCGGTAATAAAGCTGCGATCTATCTTCAAGGTATTTACCGGAAATCGACTGAGATAACTTAGTGATGAATATCCGGTGCCAAAATCATCGATCGCTATTTCGATATTAATTTCACGAAGAGCGTTCATCACTTCGATTGCCTTCTCGGTATCTTGAATGAGCATACTTTCTGTTATTTCTAATTCTAAATATTTTCCATCTAACCCTGTGGCTTTTAAGATGCTGTCAACTTGTTGACTGAAATCTGGTTGCATGAATTGCTTGCAGGATACATTTACCGCCAGTCGCCCATTGATAATGCCCTTATCTTGCCATTCCTTATATTGATAGCAGGCTGTTCTAAGTATGTACTCTCCTAAACTTATGATAAGGCCTGTGTCTTCTGCGAGAGGGATGAATTTRTCAGGAGGAAGAAAYCCAAGYTTTGGATGTTGCCAGCGAACAAGAACTTCAACGCCGTCATGGCAGCCAGACTCAAAATTYACCTTKGGCTGATAGTAGAGTACKATTTCCTYATTGTTGACGGCATTTCGCAGATCATTTTCCAGTTCCAAACGWGCTATYGCCAAATCTTTCATYTCTTGATCAAAGTACTGATARCTRTTTTTYCCTTTTGATTTCGCTGAATACATCGCGGTGTCGGCATGGCGCATTAACTCRCCAATAGTCTTKCCATCTYTTGGGTAGGTGGCGATWCCAATACTTGCAGTGCACATTATTTGGCTGTTTGATATTTCTATAGGTTCTTTAAGCACATCCAATATGCGTTGAGCTGTTTTTGCGGTGACATGAATACCTTCAATATCTTGCAGAATGAATGTGAATTCGTCACCGCCTAGTCGCGCTACGGTGTCGATGGAGCGGCAACATTCAAAAAAACGGGTTGATACCTGTTTTAGTAATTCATCCCCTGCATCATGGCCTAGTAAATCGTTTGTTTTTTTAAAATCATCAAGATCTAAGAAYAATAGKGCAAATTGATAATTTTCTAGTCGCTCTTTCCTAAATTCTTGCTCTAGRCGYTCGATAAAAAGCGCTCTGTTCGGTAGGCCTGTTAACGGGTCATAGTTGGCTAGYCTRCGTAAGTCTTCATCTGATTTTTTGCGCAGTGAAATATCGGAGAATACACCGATATAATGGGTTAATTCATCATAGTCATCGAATACTGCAGAAATACAGAGGTTTTCAGTGTATTGCTCGCCGTTTTTTCGAAGATTAATGACTTCTCCAGCCCAGGTTCCAATGTCGCACAATGCGGAATGAGCTCTTGAAAAAAACTTCTCATGTTGCCCTTCAAAATTGGAAAATTTAAATGGCCTTCCAATGACATCGTCATCTGTGTAGCCAGTAATCAACGTAAAGGCTTTATTAATCATGATGAGTTCGAATTTTGCGTTAGCGATCCAGATGCCATCTGAGGTGCTTTCATAACTTTTGCCGATAATTTTAAGTTTCTCATCGGTTTTCTTGCGGCTAGATATATCACGCAATGTACCGAGTAGCCGAGTGGGCTCTCCTAGCTCGTTATAATCTATGATACGGCCGACCCCGTGGCACCATTTCCATGCCTCAGATTTTGTCTTGAGTCTGAACTCTACGTCGTAGTGTTTGGTGTCGCCTAAAAAATGTTGGGTTAGCGATTTCTCAAAAGCGGCATAATCATTAGGGTGAATATAATCACTGAAATCTGCTGTGGAACCAAATTCACACTTATTGGGCAATGGACAGTCGTCTATTGCATTTGAACGTAATAGGGCACCTGAGTGTAGATCCCAATCCCATTGTTCAGTGTCGCTCGCGGATAGCGTCAGTCGTAAGCGTTTTTCATTTTGATGAATGTTATATAGATATTTTTCAATAGCTTGTTGTTTCTCGACACTAGATCGATGATGTGTGATCGCATTTTGTGCTAATTGTTTAAACTGTTTTTGTGCCAATGACTCCATGAACTTCCGTTGTTGAAACAGTTCTACGTGTATATCTACTTTGGCAATAACCGTACGGATACGGAAGGGTTTGGTGATAAAGTCTACCGCCCCGAACTCGAAACTAACTTCCTCAGAGACTTCAAGACTTCTTGCAGTAACAAAAATTACAGGGATATGGGAGGTTTGCGAATTACCTTTAAGTTGTTGTATTACTTCATAACCGTCCATATCGGGCATCATAATATCTAGCAGTATAATGCAAGGAGGGGTAGAAGAGGTTGCCAACCCAAGCGCAGTGGTTCCGTTATTTGCCGTCAGAACGTGATAGGTGGGAGAAAGGGCGCCTTCAAGCAGAATTAGGTTTGCGGGTTCGTCATCAACAACTAAGATCGTTGGCAGAGAATTGACTGCGTTCATATATAAATCCTAGATAAGGGAATGTCCCAAGAATTGATTGGTGATTTGCGTAAATGGCCTCAGCCTATTACGTGGTGTTAGCTGTAATATTGACTGTAGCGCATTTTTGCCTAACGGCGCTGTGGTTAAGGAGTTTTGTGTTTGGATACGCAAAAAAAGTCTATATATCCAATCCAGTCAAACAATAAGTAGCCTACTTTTTGTGCTCTTCTGCACTGTTTAAAACACAGCAGTTGTAACGACAACCCTAAGGTTCTTTTTGAGGGGTATATATGGGCCACTTATGCTTGAAGTTAGATTAATGAAGCAATCAATAGTTAAATAAAGTATAAAAATTAGTCAGGCAGGCATACAAAAAATAAAGACTGTTAAATCACCTATTTAGTCATGATTGCGGTTCAAAAATTATGAGGTGTCAAATAAATAGCCTTGCAGCTCACTCATTATCTTCCTATAGCTAAGGGACTAAGAACCTGAAGAAGGATTATAGTCGTGCAGTTAAGACATAGAATTCTACTCCCTCTGCTGTATCTTTTTGCAATGTCTCCTATTACAGCAACACTGGCGATGGAGAGTGAGTCTTTAGCGTATAAAAAGCCTTTAGCCAATCAAGAGCCTTCAGTGAATCAAGAGCCTTCAGCGAATAAAGAACCCACTGCGAATAAAGAATCCTTAGTGGATATAGACGCAGTGGCCGATATTCCGAATTTCGAATGTATTATTGAGCCAGGCCAAATCGTGGATGTAGGTAGTCCAGTATCGGGTATTGTTGATCAGGTTTATGTCGACATCGGTGACACCGTAGAGCAGGGAATGGCGCTTTCTAGCCTAGATTCAAAAGTTGTGCAGGCAACACTAGCGTTAGCGAGTATAAAAGCGAAATTTGAAGGTAAAGTAGAGCTACACAAAGAAAATGCAGCATTTAGTCTCCGATCTCAACAGCGAAACCAAAAGCTTTTTAATAAAAATGCCATATCACTTCAAGAGATCGATCAACTTGAAACTGAGCTCAGACTTGCTCAGTTACAGGTAGGTCAAGCGACCAATGCACATCAAATTGCCAAACTAGACTATCGTCGAGTTTCTGAATTGCTTAAACAGCTCACCATTCGAAGTCCTATCAAAGGCGTTGTCATGGAGCGATTCATCTCAGGAGGAGAATATGTAAAGGACAAACCACTGATGCGTATAGCGCAACTGGATCCATTAAACGTTGAAATCATTTTGCCTGTTGAATATATGGGACGTATTCCCATCGGTTTGCACGCGGAGGTAACACCAACGGTATCGGGTTATGGAAAACAATTAGCCACGGTAGAGCGCATCGATAGAGTCGCAGATACTGCTAGTGGAACTTTTGGGATCCGGTTGCGATTGCCAAACCCAGATTATTTAATACCGGGGGGGCTACGTTGTGACTTAAGCTTTTTGCCAGAAATTAGTCCTAAAGAGCCTGAAATAGCTGAAAATAATTCAGCAAGTTCATCATCAAAGTCCGTCTCAAGTAAAAATCTTGCTGTTGTTGAGTCACTAATAAACAACTCAGCTGGAAATCGTTGTTACAAGGTTGGGCCTGTTCAAAGAAGGAGTCTTGCAAAAAAACTATCAAAAGGTCTTGCGGAACACGCTTCAAAATTAGAGATACGAAAGGAGAAAACATCTAAAATTAGAGATTATATTGTTCTATCTAAGCCTCAGCATAATCGTTCAGCAGTTAAAGCCTTGATAGCCCGCCTAAAAACTGCAGGAGTTCGTGATTATTTTGAGATGCCCTTTAGCGCAAAAAACGGATACGTGGTTTCAGTAGGGCTCTATAACAAGAGGTTTGTCGCTGACCGGCGTGTGCGTAAGCTTGCCAAAAAAGGTTTTACTGTTGACGCATTTCCTCGTAAAAAATCTAGCAATGCGTATTGGCTTGATATTTCAATTGCAGGAGGAAAGGAAGCTGTTGCTAAAGTTAATGGAGTGGTGAAGGCGATTAGCGTTAACGCAGCGATGACGTCAACTTCTTGCAACCAACAACTAGCGCTACAGTAATGGGGAGAAGGCGGTGAGAGCATCAGGTTGGTTTAACAAGCGAAAACATAAAAAACACCCACCCGCACTGATAGAAGCGCTAGAACCGAGGGTATTATATTCGGCCGACCTGCTCGGTGCCGTTTTAGATAGTCCAACCTTGGAAGAACCGCTTACCATTGAAGCTGAAGAAGTATTGGCCGAGTTGAAAGAGCAGCGCTTAGCATTATTGAATAAGACCAATGATGATTCTAATGACATACAACCAGAAAATGCCGGTAGCATAGATAATACATCCGACCTAACTGTCGAGTTGGTTATTATCGATACCGCTACCCCAGATTACCAGGTGCTGCTAGATGACTTGATGGGTAATGCCGATGAGAGTCGCCAGTTCGAAGTAATATTGTTGGATTCTACTAGTGATGGGTTTACACAACTCAGTGACATTCTTTCAGAACGGCAAGGGCTTGACGCAATACATCTGATTTCTCACGGAGCAGATGGTCAATTATCATTAGGCACCAATCAACTTGATAGTGAGTCATTAAAATCCAATGAAGAAGCGATTAAAGGGTGGGGAGAGTCATTATCCGCAGAAGGTGATTTATTAATTTATGGCTGTGATCTAGCGTCAACGGAAGCCGGTCAAGAGTTGGTTGATGAATTGGCGTTGTTAACCGGTGCCGATGTTGCGGCTTCAGACGATCTTACCGGGAATTCCTCAGCGGGTGGCGATTGGGATCTGGAGTATAACAGCGGACAAATTGAGACCGAGGTCGCATTGAGCGACGAGTTTCAGGCGGACTATGCAGAGACGTTGGCGATCGGCGAAGACAATACGTCGACCGACACGATCCCCCTAAGCTCCAGCAGTACGTCGATCTCTCATACCACATCGGGCAGCGACCGACTGATGCTGGTCGGCATCTCCTTCGGCTGGGATCAAGGCGAAAGTGTCGACACTATCACCTACAACGGCGATAGTCTCACTCGCGTCGGCTTCCTAGAAGGCACCTCAGGGAACCCGACACGCACTGAAATCTGGTCGCTGGTCGCGCCCGATAGCGGCACCTACAACGTCGAGGTGGATCTCACGGGAAGCAGCCATCGAGGCGCTTCGATCGGCGTCATGACCTTCGACGGTGTCGATCAGTCGACGCCGCTCGGGACCTTCAGTTCGGCTCAAGGGGACTCGTCCACGCCTTCCACGACCGTCAGCTCTGCGTCAGGCGAACTGGTTTTTGGGGTGATGTCCGTCGACTGGAATGGCGACTTTGATTCGACTGCTGGTGCCGGGCAGACCGAGCACTGGGATCTGTTCTCGAACGACAAAGGCAATTCGGCCGGCTCGACAGAAGCAGGCGCGGCCTCGGTCGTGACATCGTGGTCGATACCATCGAGCTACGATTGGACTGCGGCCGGCGTCTCGATCAAGGCCGCCGATGACGATACCGCGACGGTAGTCGATCAAAGCATGACGGTAACTGAAGGCGCTACCAGCGTGGCACTGGATCTCACTACCTTAGAATCTACCGACACCGATACCGACGATGCTACGTTAATTTATACCGTGGGTAATGTCAGCAATGGCAGCTTGTCGATTAACGGCAGCGCTTGGGCGGCTGGTACCAACGATACCTTTACCCAACAAGACATCATCGATGGCAATGTCCTTTACACACACGATGATACCAATACAACCAGTGACAGTTTCTCTTATTCGGTAGAAGATCCAACCGGCAATCAGTTGGCCGGTCAGACCTTTAGCATAACCGTTACTCCGGTAGATGACGATACCGCGACGGTGGTCGATCAAAGCATGACGGTAGCTGAAGGCGCTACCAATGTGGCATTGGATCTCACCACCTTAGAATCCACCGACACCGATACCGACGACGCAACACTAATTTATACCGTGGGAAATGTTAGCAACGGCAGTTTGTTCATTAACGGTAGCGCTTGGGCCGCTGGTACCAACGATACCTTTACTCAGCAAGACATCATCGATGGCAATATTCTATATACTCACGATGATACCAATACCACCAGTGACAGTTTTTCTTATTCGGTAGAAGATCTAACCGGTAATCAATTGGCGGGTCAAACCTTTAGCATCACCGTTACTCCGGTAGATGACGATACCGCGACGGTGGTCGATCAAAGCATGACGGTAGCTGAAGGTGTTACCAATGTGGCATTGGATTTAACCACCTTAGAATCGACCGACACCGATACTGACGATGCTACGTTAATCTATACCGTGGGTAATGTCAGTAACGGCAGCTTATCCATTAACGGCAGTGCTTGGGCGGCCGGCACTAACGATACCTTTACCCAGCAAGATATCATCGATGGCAATATTTTATATACCCATGATGATTCCAATACCACTAGTGACAGCTTTTCTTATTCGGTTGAAGACCCCGCCGGTAATCAGTTAGCTGGCCAGACCTATAGTATTACGGTTACCCCGGTAGATGATGATACCGCGACGGTAGTGGATCAAAGTATGACGGTGGCAGAAGGTGCGACTAATGTGGCGTTGGATCTCACCACCTTAGAATCGACTGAC
>NVVG01000089.1 GCA_002402125.1 Moraxellaceae bacterium | reverse complement strand
TTCATATTTGAAAGCTAACAACCGTCACTCAAGAAGGATAGCACTGTTGCAGTTGTTCAAAAAGGCCGCGCTCACGCTGTCTCTCGCCTTGATCGCAAGCGCACCGTTACAGGCTGTACCAACCGAACTATCAGTTCGGCTGGACAAACCCCATTCGGTAAAAGACCTTGCATACGGCGAATTCCTGTTTGATTTCTATCAGGAGAGATATTTCAGCGCCATATCTAAAGCTATGGTTGCTGAAAAGCGCGGGCTGCTGAAACATCATAACACCCAAACACAAGTGTTACTCGGTTCCCTATACGTGGGATACGGCATGCTCGATGAAGCTGAAGCTATCTTCAATAATTTGCTTCAATCAGCGGCATCGGTGGATATTCGCAACAGAGTCTGGTTTCACTTGAGCGAAGTGTATTACAAACGTGGAAGCCATGAAAAATCCGTCAACATCATACAAACCCACATCAACAATCCTCAAGCCTCACTAAAAGACGATGTAGAACTGCTTTTCGCACAAAACCTGATTGCAACCAATAAACTTGAAGAAGCTCAATCACATCTAAAAAACATAATAGACAACAAGGATTTTTCGCGATATGCCAAATTCAATTTGGCATCTGCCCACAGCATGCTAGGGGACAACGAGAAAGCCAATGAGCTATATTACGACATCATGTACATCGATCGTCCAATTGGTCCATCCATGGTTGCAACAATCATTAAGTTTCTCAATCTCTCACCAAAGATAGACACTTCGCTAAGAAGTGTACTTACTGATCGCGCAGCTCTAGCACTCGGTACTAGCCTTCTAAAAAGTGAAGATTGGGCGAGAGCTCGCTCGTCATTTGAGTCGGTTAAGTTTAATGGTGCATCATCCAATACCGCATTACTGGGTTTAGGGTGGAGTTATTTCTACGAAGGAGATCTTATTGGTACACTTGCACCATGGCGGGAGTTGGCAAATAGAAACCCATCAGACCCAGCCGTCCAAGAAGCCATGCTTAACCTGTCTTATGTTTACGAAAAAGCCGGGGCCCTCAAGGATGCAATAGGTGGTTACCGTTCTGCCAATGAGCACTACTTCTTCGAACTTGAATTACTGGAAGACCTACAACACAGCATCAGCCAAACCGACTGGATAAACAACCTAACGCCTCCAGCATCATTTTCATTGGATCCACTGGATGAAGTTGGCGATTTCGACCTACCTAGAACAGAGCTTTCCAACTACCTCTACCAGTTCTATGCAAGCCATGAATTCCACGAAAGCTTTAGAGACTACCGCGAATTACAGCGCTTAAAGCAATTGTTAAATCATTGGCAAATAGAGCTTCCAGCATTCGATCAGATGGTTGAAAGCAACGTTTCTCGTCTCAACAAGCTATACCCAAAAGCGCAACAAGCGGTAGGCAGTTCTCAGCAGCTATTACTTAAAGGAGCAAACAAACTCGTCGACTTCACCAACCGCATCAAAAAAGCTATTCGTGAAAATGATGTCACCATTACCGCAACAGATCAACAGTCAAAATCATTAAAGCGCTTATCGTCACTTGAAAAAGAAATAGAGAAGCTACCCTACACCCCTGAATATGATGTCGAACGAGAAAAGATCAGAGTCACTAAAGGTGTAATAATGTGGGACCTTGATTCCTCACCGGAGGGAAGCACGTTGAAGCCTACGAGGGAGAGCCTGTACATTAAAGAACAGATCGCCTTAATGGAGCAACGAGTAGGTACACCTGACTATGATGACGAACGCGAACGTTTCAGAATAACCCAAGGTGTTTTAATGTGGGATCTCAATGAAACAGCCATTGAACGCCGATGGGAACGCAGCAAAGACAAAATGTTCATTGAGAATCAGTTAGGGTTACTTGAAAAACATATTCAACGTGTGGTCAACGCCCGCAACAAGCATGTCAATCGTTACGATGGCTTTAGGGACCGAATTGAAGCGCTCAATCAGAGGCTTAGCAAGCTACAGGACAGGTCGTTAGACGCAATATTACACCACCAGTCCTATCTAAAGAATACAGCAAAACAAATCATTGCCAAACGCCAAACCTACGTGAGACGTTTACAAGCTAATACCATTTTTTCTATCGCTCGTTTGCAAGACATGGCTTATACCAACGACTCAAGCTCCTCCGCAACTGAAATGGATAGCGGTTCATCGTTAATTCTTGATATGGAAAATGCCCCGTCCGACGGCACTAGTGAAACGAGTCCTTTTGACAACCCTACCAAGAAGAGTTCGTTCGAAGAACCGTCTAAAACAAGTCTATTCGGTGATGGAATTCGATCGGTATTTGGCTTTTAAGATTGGTTTGTCTTTATTTGGCGATTTAAATACTAATTTGTGGTGTGGACGGCTGCAGCATCGGCGAACTGTTCTTTGGTTAGTTGCCACGCTTCGCCTTCATAATAGGCTTTCACTCGCGGATTCATGATCTTAAACCATAATGGCGGGACCAAAGCCAATACTATCATTCCGGCATACCCCGTAGGCATTTGAGGGCTTTCATCATAATGACGTAACACCTGGTATCGACGCTTGGCATATACGTGATGATCGGAATGGCGTTGCAAATGAAACAACGACATATTGGTTAACAAAAAATTAGAATTCCATGAATGAGCTTGTGTCACTGGCTCATATTCACCATTGTCCAACTTGCGACGTTGCAAACCATAATGTTCCACATAATTGATCGTTTCCAAGGTGCTAGCAGCCACCAACGAAACACCCAAGAAAAACACGCCCCCCATCCATCCATAAGTCACTATAGACGCAATTAATATCAGCAAACTAATGCAGTGCCACCAAATCAATTCATTCTTCCACTGCAACCACTTACCACCTAACCGCTTAGTTTGCAGTTTCCATGCACCTACCGTATTTTGTCGAAGAGCACCGGGTAAATACTGATAAAAGCTTTGTCCAAAACGCGCCGAAACAGGGTCCTCTGGTGTTGCTACGTTCACATGATGTCCATGGATATGTTCTACCTTAAAACCACTATAAAACACTAAAGCAAGTAACAGTCCGCCACTCCAGTTTTCTAGTTTATTATCTTTATGGATAAGTTCATGGGCAACAACAATCGCGACAACAGCACTCACCACGCCACAGGTGAAAATCCAGCCTATTAAGCCTACCAAGCTAAATTGCTCAAGCGTGGTAAAGATATGAACTCCATAACAAAGCACCAGCATTTGAGCTGGAATTGCCAATAACGGAAGTATTCTATACCACAACTGAGCGGACATTTTTTTCACTTGCTCATCATTTGGATTAGCAGGATCTCGCCCTATCATATGATCTATGAATGGCGCAATACAAAAAATCCCAATAACTCCCCACCAAGCAAATACGTTGTAATAGCCCGACAAATCCATGTATTTATAAGCGCCATAGGGCATATACGCCACACCAAACACGTAGACATAAAACAATTTTTTTAAGCTAACCATGATATGCGGGGGTATATTGGAAAACATAAAACGTAAATCTCTCAATCATTCTTGCTTATTGAAGCCAAACGATAGGTTAAAAATCAACCAGAACATCTTTATTACTATTTTGTTTAATATAAACAAAGAGATAGTTTGAATATAACGTTAGCGTCATTCTATGAATAACACAAACATGCAAGCATGCCAAATGGCATATACAATCGAGATGTGAACACATCAAAAACCATCCACGGCCGAGTTATAATTGAACCGAAACAAACTATGCCATACATCCTGTTTACAAACTATTGTAGAAATGTAAAATAAATGATCTATTTTGATTAGGATGGTTACAAAAAAACGTATTAAGTAACTTTCTCTTTGTTCTCACACAATGCCAACAGTTCGGCTTCTGCCACTGCAGGGCTGAGATAAAAACCCTGCACCTCATCACAATGATTTTTGGCAAGAAAGTTATACTGAACAGCTGTCTCTACTCCTTCAGCAATGACACCAAGACCCAGACTTTTCGCTATAGAAATAACCGCCAGCGCTAACTCCGCTCCATTTTCATCCGCATCAATATCCTTGATGAATTCCCGGTCAATTTTTAAAGTATCAATCGGAAATTTTTTCAGATAACTTAGCGAAGAATACCCCGTACCAAAATCATCTGCAGCAATACTCACCCCAGCAGACTTGAATCCTTGCAAAACACTTAAGGTATGCTCAACATCTTCCATCAACACTGTTTCTGTTATCTCCAACTCCAGCAAACCAGCGGGTACGTTATACCGTTGCATCACGGAAATAGCCCAATCGGCAAAGTTACGATATTTAAATTGCGCGACAGATACATTAATCGAGATTCGAGGCGGTAACGTATCCTGCGCGCTCCATTGCTGTATTTTTCGGCACACCGCTTCAAAAACCCACTCTCCAATGGGAATAATCAAATCGCTTTCTTCCGCTAAACCAATAAACTGTGCTGGTGAGAGCCTACCAAATGTTGGATGTCGCCAGCGCAGCAATACTTCCACTCCCGATAAACTACCGTCAGAAAGCAGATATTGAGGCTGATAAACCAAACAAAACTCATCACTGATCAACGCCTTTCTCAGCGCATCTTCAATCACCAACCGTTCAACTGCTTGCGCGTTCATCTCCTGATCATAAAATTGGTAATTGTTTTTACCCATTTTCTTTGCAGAATACATCGCCATATCAGCATTGCGTAATAACTCGCCCCCCGTAGCCCCATCACAAGGAAAAACAGCAACGCCAACACTGGCTGACGTGTAAATTTCTCGCCCTTCAATCAAAAATGGCTGCACAAAACAGGCAATTATTCGTGTCGCCGTTTTCACTACTAATTCTCCAGTAGCCTCGACACTAGGAAGGTTTGATAACAAAATTGCAAACTCGTCTCCCCCCATTCTCGCCACAGTATCTTCTTGGCGAATACACTGTTCCAAACGCGAAGCCACGCCCTGCAATAATTGGTCACCTGCAGCATGGCCCAAAGAATCATTCACCGGTTTGAAACGATCCAAATCTAAAAACAATAGCGCGGACGACGCATTAGCCAATTGCGCACACTGAATCGACTTATCCAAGCGTTCATTAAATAAACTACGGTTGGGAATCCCCGTTAAGGCATCAAAATAGGCAAGCCGACTAATTTTTTCCTCATCCGCTTTTTTGTCTGCAATATCGAGAAAAATACCCACGTAGTGGGTAATTTCACCGCGATCATCTTTGGTAGCGCTAATGCTAAGAAAACTTGGCCGCTGCTCCCCTTGCTCGGTGTCATAGTCACATTCACCACGCCAGCGGTTTGACTCATTGAGGGTGCCTCTAACGTTTTCAAACAATGTTTTATACTGTGCTTCAGGCCATAAGAAACCACAATAACGGCCTACTACCTGCTCCGCGGTGTAACCCGTTGTACTATAAAAAGCCTGATTGGCTCGCATCAAGATGCCATCACTATCGGTAATAAAGATAGCTTCGCCACTGGACTCAAAGGTTGTCGACTGTAATCGTTGCTCTTTCTCATTTTCTTTGCGCTCAGTTATATCTCTTGCCACCCCCAGCGTACCCTTTACTCCGCCGAGGTCATCGTACAACACCGACAACTGCATCTCCACGTCCAACCGCCGGCCATCAGCACATTCAAATTGACGCTCTAATACATGGCAATGTTTAACGGGGCTGGTAGGGTTTTCATTCAGTAGCTGAAGATTAAAATGATCATTAAAAACAGCCTGAATATCGGTATTGGTTTGCGGTGAAAAAAAGGCGGGGTGCTGAGAAAACAACATTTCATCAAAACAATATCCCGTCATATCGGTAACCGATGGGCTTATATAAGTTAAGTTGAAATCCGTATCGGTCGTCCAAATCAGATCTTTTGAGTTTGTCGCTAATAGCCTATAACGCTCCTCGCTATCTCGCAACTGGCAGCCCTGAGTGAAGGCATCAGACACCTCCCGCACCACGCCGATAAAACAACGCCCCGATGATCCATCAAACACCCCACCGGTATAAGGTTTTATACAATGATGGTAGTAACCCCACTCCCCAGCTTGGTTGGACATCCGAAAGACGCGCTCTATTGCAGGCAGTTCTTTGCGTTGCGTTACATTTTCTAAATCATCATGTAGTTGGCAGCGCTCTTCCTCTGAAAATGACAAGCACCAGCGATCAAATGTTGTGCGATACGTTCTTGATTGATTATTTTCGTTTTCCACGGAGTCGGTAAAATGTTGTGGGAATACAACAACCTGACCATTCTCCAAATCTCCGATATAAACACTATAAGGAAACCCGTTTAAAATCGCCTCCCATTGTAGGATTTCTTTTTCTGATGCCATTAAGTTACTGCCTATAACGTTCTTTAGGTTACTTAATCATTTCCCGCCCAACCAAGCTCTCAATGTGCCAGAACAAACCTATACGGGCAAGAGGTCATTTAAGAAAGTTTCAACGGTGTCAGCTACACAAAAACTAAAACAACAACTAAAACAACAATTACCACATTAGATCATCTGGAATTTGAAAGTCTGCATACGGATCGTCATCATCAACGTCGGTAACGTTTTCATTACATACAATCACGCAGCCTTCATCGCGTTGTCGAATCTTCTCAGCCACCGCCGTTGGTACTAATTCATAGCTATCCGCGATGGAAATTATTGCAAGCTGACCTTTCGTCAAACCTTCAGAAACATCCTGCGTCACATAGAGCTTTTTAACTTTTTTCTCATGAACAAAATTGTACGCAACATCACCATTACCTTTTTCCACCTTAGCTTGTGTCACCATGTCGGTAACTTGGGCGCGTACGGCTTTGCTTTCAGCTTCTTGCTTCTTCTTTTGATTTAACAATTGATCTCTTTCAATTTTCTCCTGACGCACCTTTTCAACATCTAACTTATTCTGATCAACAGACACCTCATTAGATTTTCGCTGTTTTTTTGATTGTTTATGCTTTTGTGTTTTAGCATCATTTGCCTTTTGCTTATTAGATAAGCCTGTTTTTAGCAACTGATCTTGTAATGAGCCTGCCATTATATACCCCAGTCAATCGTTCGATAGTTTTTGATAACGCGCAGGGCTAATATCGCCTGCCTGCACACCAAGCTTTTCCATAAATTCAGGGATACCCTCACCCATCGCAAGTGCCGCTGCTGCTTTGGCTAGGCCTGGCGCCATTTGAATACCGTATCCGCCTTGTCCTGCCAACCAGAAAAAACCTGCCACCGAGGTATCGTACCCTGCCACAGGAGAACGATCTGGTGCAAACGTACGCAACCCTGCCCACTGCCGTTTTATACTCGTGATTTTTACATTTACTGCGTCTTCAAACCGAGCGACACCGATAGCCACATCCAGATCATCAGGAAATGCATCCATTGGCTCAGAAGACGTTTCATCTGCAGGTGTAATTAAGATATTGCCAGATTCGGGTTTAAAATAAAACGATTCATCAATATCTATGGTTAACGGCCAGCGCTGGACATCAACACCGTCAGGGGCTTTCGCGATGCACACGGTCCTCTTTTTCGGCTGCAAACCCACCGGTTCAGCGCCCGCCATGATACTCAATTTATCTCCCCACGCGCCCGCTGCATTCACAATCTTTTTGCTGCGAAATTCACCCGCTTCGGTTGTCACCAACCACTCTCCGTGATCCTGTGCCAATCTTGTCACTCTGGCATTAAAGCTAAACCTAACGCCTTTGCGGCTAGCGAACTTAATGTAACCTGCCAATAATGCGGCCACATCAATTTCTCGAGAATTGGGTTCCCAGAACCCCGCATCGATGCCTGGCTTTAATTCAGGAACCTTGTCATACACAAAGCTATCATCTACCAATGCCACATTGGTTAATACCTTGCTCACCCGTTGATGTACATCGCGCAATTGTGGCAACTGATCAGATTTGGCGATATACATTGCTCCCAAGGGTTTTAACAACGGGTATTCGCAGAAACCATCGGGTGGATTGGTGAAAAATGCCTCACTGCTTAACGTAATAGCTCTAACGACATCATTGCCATAACCAACCATATAAAATGCCGCTGAGCGCCCAGTAGTATGATACGCCGCATGTGCCTCAGCTTCGATAACCTGTACGCTTGCGCCTTTTTCTGAAAGCTCATAGGCCATTGACGCTCCGGCCATGCCTGCTCCCACTACAATAAAATCCACGCATTCCGTCATATTGGCTCATTGTGCACATAATGTGCTGACAAGGTTTCAAAGTTATTACATTATTAAGAAAGGATTTTACCTGTTATTGAGACAAAAATAACCCCGCTCTCAGTAGGCAATTGGACTTTAAAGGGATAAATTTCGCCAAGGAAAACCGTAACCCAAGCAGCTTAATTATTTAGTATGAATAGTCATCGAATTTACCCTATGGATTGATCAAATCACTGGAATAAAACATCTTGCCCTGATGGTCAATAATCACTGCCGAATAATCGGGTTGCTGTTCGATATACTGCAACCCTTTCTTCACCCCCATCACAAACACCGAGGTTGATAACGCATCTGTCTGTGTTGCCGTAGGCCCCATTATCGTGACACTTTGAACCCCGCCAACTGGCTTACCATTTGCGGGATCAATGATATGGTGATATCGCACCCCATCTGCCTCAAAGTATCGCTGATAGTCTCCCGATGTAGACAATGCCAGCGATTCTACGGGCAACTTCACCGCATGGCCTTCACCTCGAGGTGATTTAACACCGAGCATCCAAGGCCGCCCGCGCCGATCACCAATGATCCGGCTGTCACCCCCCGCTGTAACGATTGCGTGTTTAACTCCCTGGGACATTAAATAGTTCACCGCTCGATCGACTGCATGACCTTTAGCAATACCCCCTAAATCAATTCGTGTATTAGGGTGTTGAAACCTTACTGTGCTTTTKACWGCATCCAGTTYAATTGACCGGAAGTTAATAGCAGGTAACGCYGACTGRATATGTTGCTCATCCGGTTTRATGGATTGTCGATAATTATATTGATAACCAATGCTAGCAAAGGTTATATCAAATCGGCCASCACTACGTTCACCATGAGCRAGGCTACGTTGAATAAGCGAGAATAGTTCGGCTGATACGGCAACGGGTTTTAAATAAGCCTGACTATTAACGATAGCAAKCTCACTGYCTGGTTTATAGGGGCTCATCAGGCGGTCAACCCGCTGCATTTCACCTATTACCCAATGCATTAATTGCTCTGCTTGCGCAGAATCGTCATGCCATAATTCAACATGAATACGGGTACCCATSACTGCYGCTTGCTTCTCATGCCATTGTGCATAAACGCCATTAGGCGCCAACATCGAAAGTAACGTTAGAATACACAGTAGATAAGGTGTTATACGTCGCGTTAGCAATAGNAANANNNNTRGAAAKAKAAATACAGCTAGCATAAAAAAYCCGAATCAAACGATAAGATTGCTGGGAACATTAACATAGGCTCTCAAAATTCACACATCTGTCATCGAACTATCGATCTATCCCCCCCATTAACAGCTTGCCGACAGGCGTGGACCCGGTAAAGGTGATTTTTCTCACCAAGGGGGATCGAGTAAACAACACCTGCCGGTTGTTTTATCACCATTAATATAGGACTGGCTTCGCATTAAGTCAGGGTTAACTAAATTCAACATAAGATCTATCTCTCCAAAAAACCTTCGAAAGCGATGTCAATTTGACACTACTATGCTGACGTTTTTAACTGCATTACAACAGCTTTAGTCGTGTAGACTCAAGTACCATTAGCTCTAGCACTAGCATTTGCAGCAAAACTCTTACCAATGCTAGAATCAATGGCATTACACAACCTCAAAATAAACAACACGAAGCCCCTACTATGACAACAAACAAGAAACCCACAGGTAAAGCCATAATCACCGGTGCATCGTCAGGCATTGGTAAAGCTCTAGCAGTGGAAATGGCTAAGAAGGGGTATCAATTGGGATTGGTCGCGCGCCGTCTCGATGTTCTGGAGCAAGTGAAAGCTGAAATAATCGCCCAAATACCTGACGCCCAAACGGTAGAGGTTGCAACACTCGATGTTGCTCAAGATGAAACCATTTACCCCGTTCTTGAACAACTATCAAACACCCTCGGTGGCGTAGACATAATCATTGCCAACGCGGGCGTTACCGCCATTAACCGTACCGGTACCGATAACTTCGCATCCGACAAACATGTTATCCAAGTTAACCTTATCGGTGGCATGGCTACGGTTGATGCTGCCGCCAAGATCTTTCGTGCATCCGGCGGTGGCCACATTGTTGGCATGTCCTCCGTTAGTGCATGGACCGGCATCGCTGGAAGTAGTGCGTATTCCAGTTCCAAAGCCGGTTTTAGTAATTATCTGAAAGCCGTAAGAGCGGAGCTAAGTAATAAAAACATTCAGGTCACAACCATTCATCCGGGCTTTATTAATACCGACATATCGACCGGCATGAGCAAAAAACCCTTTGTCATTAGCGCAGAAAAAGCCGCGAAGGAAATGTTAAGCGCCATCCAAAAGAAAAAAGACAGCGTCATTGTGCCTTCATTCCCGTGGTCCATCATTACCAAGATTATTACTGTTCTACCAGAAAAACTGGTGGCTAAAGTACAATAACACCGCCATTAACGGCGGGGGTAAACTTATATTTAACCCCGCAAGTTTTTTGATATGCCTTATTCGTTCTACCCTAAAGAACCCCACCGGTCTTTCGTATCACGTTGCAATGTATCTCTTGAGTATCTTGCAACGGTGTTACGCTATAATATTTAATGTCGCTTATCCCCCCAGCTTCTTCATTTCTTACCGCCAACGCTACTGGGTGTAGATTATCGTATTCTAGCGACCAAAACTGCCATAGTTCAGCAACATCATCCCTAGCAGGGTCAAAGGTTATATCAATCCCTGTATCAGTATCCAACTGATAACTAAAATGACGCAATGGTATCGCCAACCCCATTCCACACGCCTTGATATAGGCCTCTTTAAGCGTCCACAAATCAAAGAAGCGAGTTCGCTGCATTTCTTCAGGCAGAGAGAATAAGGCTTCAATCTCAGAGGGCGAAAAATACCGATCCGCAACCTCCAGCAAGCGCCCTCGCCGATTCAAAAATTCAACATCAACGCCCACTTCCTGCGTCTTAGCTATTGCGAGAACAATAAGTCCGTCCGTATGTGACACATTAAAGGTAACGGTGTCGTATGACGTAACATTGCCAATAAAAGGTTTACCGTGCTTGTTCTTCTTAAACTGCCATTGCTCTGGTGCAACATCGGGATGATACATCGACAACACCGTGCGAATTAATGCTCGGGTCACTAAATACTGGTGTTTATGTTGATCAAAACGAAACGTCTGATGCCGCTTCTTTTCACTCTCATCCAGTAACCTTAGATATTTTTCGCTGGCTGTGTGCTCCTGTATATCCCTATCACAAGAAAACCAGAGGTGAATTTCGTTATCGGCAACATCCATAAACCCAGAGTTTCCTACCGTCGTTTGGTGGGTGGTTTTTCAGAATCGTAAATACAGCGTAATTTTTTAGAGGTAGTTCTTCGCTCCGCTGGCGACCCAAAGGCATTATTAATATAGGTCGTGCCGTCCAGGCGAACCCTTCGGTTTACATGACTATGGCCATAAATATGTATATCAGAATTTAATGCTCGAACCTGTTTTTCAATAAGGGTACTACCGAGCACAGGGTAGATATAACGAAACCTTTTCGGAATATAGCTGGGCATCACGTCGATACGAGGTAAAAAGTGAGAAAAGGATATTACCGTATCATTTTCCACATCTAGACGATCTTTGTTCTTCCCCGTGAAAAATTGGGTAAGGTATCTCTCATCATAACCCGCAGGCCATTTACACGCGGTAAAGTCCATCCAAGAAGACTTAATTTGAGCACAGGGCGCACCAAATGAAAAATCATACCAACCTAACAACGGCACAATCGACACACCACCTTCCTGATAGGTGTCCGTCGATATACCTAGCTGTGAGGCTAGCTCATTAACCACATGAAATTTCTCCAGTGAACAATCAATTTCATTACGAAAAACCCAAAGGTCATGGTTACCCGGTACAAAAAGAACTTTTTTAAAGCATTTCACCAGATGGTCAAAGCACCGGCACAACAGTTTCAAATTATCACTTATATCACCTGCCAAAATGAGCACATCATCTTTATATTCGGTCTTCGATATAAGATAAATCCAAGTTTCGTTCTCTTCATAATCTACATGTACATCAGATACAGCAAAAACTCTCATAATAGGTAATTCTCTCGACGGGTTTCCCAGCAACCCACTTTACAGGCTATATTGCAATTTTATACAATTTTGACAAACTCATCGGACGCATTCAAGGTACTTATTGTAAGATTAATCCAACCCAAGTGGCTTTGGCTGACACCAACCACCACACTATTCGGTAAATTGATCTACCGTAACCACGTTAGCCTCCAATTTCATGACTTTTAGAGCAATATACCCATAAAAAGGCCTAAATTCCGGCCTATAACCCATTAAACATGCATATTCCCACATAGTTGAAGAGGTTTTATATGCCCGCCGAGTCGAAGGTAGAAAAAATCCCTATAGGCATCAGCAGCTGCTTACTTGGGGAAAAAGTTCGTTACGATGGCGGCCACAAGTACAATTCTTATATTGTTACGACCTTAGGGAACAGGTTTGAATACCGCTCTTTTTGCCCGGAAATGAACATTGGATTAGGTGTTCCACGCAATACCATTCGTTTAATTGACGTGGACAATCAGACTCGTTGTGTTGGCACCGTCGATAGTGATTTTGATGTGACTGACCGCTTAAAAACTTGTGCCACTGAGCAAACCCCCTGGATTTCTACTATTTACGGTTATATTTTCAAAAAAGGCTCGCCAAGTTGTGGCATAGAAAAGGTAAAAATCTACCGCAATGAACAACTGGAACGTAATGGTATCGGTATATACGCAAGGGCAATTATGGATCATTTCCCAACGTTACCTATCGAGGACGAAGATCGATTGAATGACCCCCTAATACGAGAGTGCTTTATAGAAAATGTTATTCTGTATAAACGTTGGCGAGAGCAGCAATAAGAACCTATTACCCAAACTCTAAAGCAGTCACCCGGAATTAGTCACCTCCCCAGCTAGAACCTGTTGAATTGCGGAATAATCATATATTGCTGCGTGCTCAAACATCATCTCAGCTAGCAGACTATTCCTATCACCAACACGTTTAATTAGCTTATTCACTCTGGATGAATTTGCCGCATCTAATGCTAGTCGCAACTCAGCGACTAACTGTACAGGAAGCTCTGCCACCGCAATATGAAGCTGTTGTGCATCCAGTTTTTCTGACGTTTGCTTTTCTTTAACGTCATTTTCGATAAACCGTTGGTTTAGAGTTGTTGCATTTGGAGAGTTAGTTACGTCCTTTGCTAGCGCGTCAGCACGCTTACACTGCAATGTAACTCGAAAGGTACTTCCTTTTCCGACCTCACTCGTAAGAACAATATCTCCGCCCATTAGATGGGCATATTCTCGACTAATTGGCAAACCTAACCCGGTCCCTTCTTTCGTATCCCGACCAGATTGAGATTGTTCAAAACTTGAAAATATTTTTTCTTGATCTTGTTGTTCTATACCTGTTCCTGTGTCTTTTGTTACAACAAATAACTCTACGTTATTCCCCTCGGTTTCACTGTGCGATACCTGTAACGATACCCGGCCACCCGCAGCGGTAAATTTAAGAGCATTTGACAGCAAGTTTATAAGAATCTGCAATATCTTCGTCGAATCTGCGATAATGTGACGAATTAGATCCGTAGAATAATGTATTTCAAGAGAGACCTGCTTAGAGTCACAGGAATGTTGGAACATGATTTTTAGGTCTCCAATCAAAGCATGGAGATCAAACTCCTGCTCATTCAAAACCATCTGGCCAGCTTCGATTTTGGAGACTTCTAATATATCATTAATTAACGCTAAAAGATGTGTGCCGCTATTATTGATTGACAGCACTGTTCGCATTGATTTATTTGAAAGGGATTTATCATATTCCAAAAGCTGTGAAAAACCTAATATCGCATTTAACGGGGTGCGTATTTCATGAGACATAAAAGCCAAAAATCTGCTTTTAGTTTCATTGGCTTTTTCAGCAGCCAATTTTGCCTGTTGTAAATTAACCTCAGCCTTTTTTAACATTTGGTTATCTATTCTTCTAGCCTCACTAATTCGAAACATCATTAGCACCAATGTTGTGAATATAACCAGTGATATACCACCAACCACCAACCATATTTTTTGCTGCTTAATCGTAGCTGCCTTTCTATCTATCGCCCTCTCTTGATCTTGCAATACCACCTTTTGGTACGCTAAACCCTTGACTTGTTTAGCGAGCAATTTATCATTACTTGCAATCATACGGGTATGAACAACCATTTCATCTTCTTTTTCAACCAATCTCTTTGAATATTTATCAAGCTGCTCCCTGCTCTCTGTCAATCTACTCTCATTACTCCTCAGTGTTGTGCGTGCCGCACCAAGAGAATCTAAAACAGACTGCAATTCCAATCTATTYCCCTCTATCTCGACATCCTTAGACGCCACTAAATCCAGCTTTTGTTTCAAGGTCTCCTTTTGCAACATGACTTTTTCTTGCAACGCTGATAATTCTACGACTTTATCTGCTACCTCTTGACGCTTCCAATGTATCTCAYCACTCTGCTGATCAATTATTCTCTGCTGCAACCTTGACTTGCTTTTCAGTTCAGCCAACAAAGACTCTCTCGAAACTAGCCTGTCTTTAACCGCTTTCACTTCACGCTCGGAGTCTTTAACATATTTTGCAATGGATAAATCAGTACCACCCAAGAGCAAAATATCTCTACTTATTTTCAAATGCTGCAATACGATATTTGACCTATTTATTTCAAAGGTAATCTTTCTGCCTTTTCCCTGAATAAAATTAATCATAATATTTTCTTTGGACTTACTGCCATCTGAAACTACAAGAACATGAGYACCCCGYACSGCMTCGAACACCTTCCCCATGCTTCCTGATCGTTCTTCGGTTACAAATATCATTTGATATTTTGAGGCYCGTTTTAAATCTACAATWTGGTCGACTAMAACCTCTTTATTTTTTACTCYATGYCGYTCAATCACYCTTGATAGCGTTTCAAACAAGAGAACGTCTTCCCCGTAAACWCCTATGCGMRTTTYCTGCACATCAYTTTCGTTAGGCCAATCAATATGGTTAAATATCTGAACGATATAGGCAACTTTTAACGCATTAATATCGACACTCTTCGCGTCAGAATGTGGGGAATAAAAAAAAGCGAACAGGCCTGCATACAGCATTAAGACTGTATTACGATTTATCTTCCCAAAAGACCGAGCAAAACTGCTCATTGATAAGAAGACAAACAAACTCAAGCCATGGTCATTTATCATTATAATTCTACTGCAACAGGTTATCGACCGGACTCTACATGACCATCATCACGCGTCATAAGCGTGGTATTATTGAAGAATTTTTCAATTTCCAATCCTTTAATTTGCAAAAACTTTATCTCACTTATTTTGTCCTCAACCAGTTTAAGCAAAGAATTCCCGCTGTTTCCCGCCAAACCCATAACATTTAATTCTTTTCGCATGGCTAACACCAACTCATCTAGAGCACTGGTAACAACTGTATTAGCACTGGATTGCATGCTATGAATGTTTGAAATGATTTCATTAGTTTGTGTTGGTGGATATTCAACATTTGGAGATTCAAAAGAAACGACGCAATGTTCGACGATTTTCAATAACATCCCTAACGCCGACTTCAAACGGTCATTCCTATTAACATCATCAATTGGCATATTTCTAATAAGGAATGCCGAGGAAGCACTATTTAATACGACTCGGCACCCAAATTCACACAACGAACCAGAATCCTTTAATTCAGAAAACACCTGCTCTTCTAAATTTGACACTCCTCCCACGTCCCGAAAAAAGTAATCTTTTTCATTGACGGTGAACTTTATTGTCGCCATCAAATTCATTTTATTCAACAGATCAAATATGGTTGAAGCTAACTGATACACACTCTTACAGCGATAGCTTTCACCCATAAACCCGGCCACTAGTTCCATCTCCATTGAACTAGACAGGGTAGCTATCGCTGCATTACCAGCGTTATCCACTTGCTCCAGCAACCTATCATTTTGTTTTCTGCGAGCAATCACCTTCTGTATTTTTGCTTGTATCTCCTTGATGTTAAAAGGCTTTGTCATATAATCATCACCACCAGCGTCGTAACCGGAGATAACATCGTATTCTGATGACATTGCCGACAAAAAGATAACCTCAATATCTGATGCGATATTCCTTTTTAACTTTTTACACAGCTCATAACCATCCATTCCCGGCATATTCACATCGAGCAGCGCAACATCCATGGATATTTTTTCTGCCAATACAATCGCATCAGCCCCATTAAAAGCAATGTAAGTATTACACCCCATCATCTGTAGCGTATCGTCAACAACCCTAATGTTTCCCGGATTATCATCAACAATCAACACATTCGGTACATGCTCTAACATTTTCTAAATCGCCTTATTGAAGGGAAAGCAAAAAACCACCCCTTAAAACCATAAGAAATACACCACAAAGTAGTTTTAAGTATAGGACACCTAAAAAAATTAACACGTAGGGTTAGGAAAATTCGGCCTGACTTGATCTCCCTCCTACCTAATAGTTAGTTAAACACTCCTTTGTAGCCAGTATTCAATACCCACCAAAGTCATAACTAAAATGAACAAAAACACCCCGACGCACCTCTGATGGTTGGATATCAAATAAATCGGTGCTCTCTTCCAAGTGAGTATCATCCAATAAATTACTGCCGACGATACTTACCGTAAATTGTTGATTTGCTCTCCATTGAGCTTGGAAATCTAATCGAGTATAGGATGGAACGGGACCCCTGACCTGCACCTTCACAGGCTACTGCCGACTCATCTGCTGACTACAATTAGGTCAGGCTTGAGTGAGTACATTTCAACCACAACATCACTAAAATCAACAAGTGCGCCAACGTGTTTCCTCCTCAAGAGGTAGAAAAGACACTACCCAACAATCCTAAACGAGCGTTCAAAATAGAATACTGAGTCTATTTATACCGAATGCCCATCACCTCGTAATGAATTTCGCCGTTAGGTGCAACAACCGAAACTTCGTCACCAACCTGCTTCTTAAGCAGCGCT
>NVVG01000088.1 GCA_002402125.1 Moraxellaceae bacterium | reverse complement strand
TGCTGATGAGCTCCTCTAGTACCAATGCCGACTGGGTATCGTCAATTTCATCGCCATCCCCAAGAAATTCCTCCTCCGCCCCAACACTGATACCGATATATTTCTCACCGAGTATACCTGCCGTCAATATCGACGCCGTAGAGTCAGTGGATAGATTGTCATATTGACTGTAAATATCCATTTCGACAACGCCCACAAAGTCTTCCTTATCTAAATAAATATTCGTTACTCGACCAATAGCAACACCCGCCATGGTGACTTTGGCCCGAACAGTTAATCCACCGATATTTTCAAATCGCGCGTTGATTCTATAACTATTGTCCGCTGAGGCTAATGTTAACCCGCTTACTTTGAGTGCTAAAAAGATAAGCGCTGCAAAACCCGCCAACATAAACGCCCCTACAAATGCTTCCAAGGTTCTTGTTCGCATGCCTACAAATCTCCAAACATTAATGCTGTTAAAATAAAATCCAAACTTAAAATAGCCAAAGACGCATAAACCACAGTTCGCGTCGTCGCCCGACCAATGCCTTCTGATGTTGGTACTGAATCATAACCCTGAAAAACCGCAATCCAAGTCACCACAATACCAAACGCTAAACTCTTGATAACACCGTTCATCACATCATCAACAAACTCTACGCTGTCTTGCATATTGGCCCAAAATGAACCGCTATATACTCCCAACCAATCGACACCAACCAAGGAAGCCCCCCATATACCTATGGACGAAAATATTACCGCCAGTATTGGCATACAGATAACCCCAGCCCAAAATCGCGGGGCAATGATTCTGCGCAGCGGATCAACACCGATCATTTCTAAACTTGCCAACTGCTCAGTAGATTTCATCAAGCCAATTTCTGCCGTCAGCGCTGAACCCGCCCGACCTGCAAACAATAATGCCGCCACCACGGGGCCAAGTTCCCTTAGCAAGGTTAAAGAAACTAACTGCCCTAGCGCCTGCTCACTACCATAGCGCGTTAAAATATTATATCCCTGCAGCGCCAGCACCATGCCGATAAACAACCCTGATACCATGATAATAACAAGTGACAACACACCCACCGAGTAGATCTGCTTTACCAATAATGGAAAACCGTTTCTTACATTGGGCCAGGCAAATAAAGAATGAAACAAGAATAATCCAGAAGTACCAAAGGTATCTAAAAATGCTATTCCTTTTGCACCAACTCGACTCAACAATTGAATAATCACTTATTTCACTCCCGCCAAAAGGTCATCCGATAAATCCCGAGCCGGAAAGTGAAATGGCACAGGGCCATCGGGCAAGCCTTGTATAAACTGTTTTAACCGTGGCGAGTCAGAATGCAACACCTCATCGGGAGTCCCCTGACCTATCACTTCACCATCCGCGATGACATAGATAAAGTCCGCTATGCTTGCGGTCTCTTCCACATCATGCGAGACAATAATACAGGTATGCCCAAGCGCATCGTTGAGCAAGCGAATTAGCTGTACAACAACCCCCATAGCAACCGGATCCTGGCCGGTAAAAGGCTCATCATACATCACTAAATCAGGGTCTAGGGCAATTGCCCTGGCTAACGCCACGCGTCGCGCCATGCCGCCGGAAAGTTCACTTGGCATCAAATCTCGCGCACCGCGCAATCCAACCGCGTGTAATTTCATTAATACCACGTCTCGAATCATTTCTTCGGGAAGCTGGCTATGCACGCGCAGAGGAAACGCGACATTTTCGAAAACCGATATATCGGTAAAAAGGGCTCCACTTTGAAACAACATCCCCATGCGGCTACGGAGTTCAAACAATTCCTTACGAGGTAATTCTGGAATATTTTGACCATCGACTGTAATAGTGCCAGAGTCCGGTTTCAATTGACCACCGATCAACCGCAACAAGGTTGTTTTACCGGTACCGCTCGGCCCCATAATGGCAGTAATCTTGCCTCTTGGGATATCAAGACTGACATTTTGATAGATAACACGCTCCCCTCGATAAAAGGTTAGGTCACGCACTTCTATAAAATTATTATTACTGTCAGACATGGTGTTCCTTATACATCTCGCGTCAACATCACAGGGATTGATCAATAATCGCAGAACTATAACAGGTTGGTTGGACAATGCAATCTGAGGAAAGTGTCGCCAAACAAACGGTAGTTCAATATTCACTCAACCCATAATCACCATGAAATGGAGATGATTTGATACCCAGAATACGTCAATACACTAGGTAGTCATTGCATTTTGACCCTATAATAGCCCCCATCAATAACCATTGGGGGGTAACGCAACATTCGCCCTAAGTTAATCATCACTGGATAAAGAATTATGCTATTAGCCTTTGGGGCAATTCTTGTTGGACTGGCACTACTTATATGGAGTGCTGATAAGTTTGTCGATGGCGCCGTCGGATTAGCAGAAAGTTGGGGCATGTCAAAAGCAATGATAGGCCTTACTATCGTCTCCTTGGGCACCTCTGCTCCAGAGATTCTTGTCTCTATTATGGCGGCCACAGAAGGTAGTCCAGAACTTGCCTTTGGCAACGCTATAGGGTCAAACATTGCCAATATTGCCATGGTACTGGGCGCCACTGCATTAATTGCCGCTCTGCCTGTTAAACAAGGATTACTAAAACAAGATTTGCCGGCACTTTTAGCGGTTACTTTTATTGCAGCATTTCTACTCCGCGATCTTGAGCTATCCAGAAATGACGCTGCCGCCCTAGTTGGTTTGTTGGTTATTTTAATGTATCTATTGTTTCGCTATAAAAAAGAACACCCGGAAGAAGCCGTATCGGAAGCCGAAGAGGTAGTCGACTTTGAACTCAAAGAATCGATTATCTCATTTATACTGGGTTTAGTTGTGCTAGTCATCAGCTCTAAATTACTGGTATGGGGAGCTATCGACATCGCCACCCAACTAGGYATCAGCCAAATAGTCATTGGTCTTACTATTATTGCCATCGGCACCAGCTTGCCAGAACTTGCCGCCTCTATAGCCAGCGCACGCCGCGGACACCACGATATAGCGTTGGGTAACATTGTAGGCTCAAACATTCTCAATATATTGGCGGTACTTTCTATTGCAGCCTTGATTGACCCCATCCATATCGACCAAGAAGTATTTTTCCGTGATTACGGATCGATGGCTGCGATCACACTGTTACTTGCATTCTTTATCATCATGCCAAGAACGGTTAGGCGTATTGGCCGAGCACAAGGTGTATTCCTCTTGCTCTGCTACGCAGCCTATATGACCATGTTATACTTGCAATCAACATAGATCGCACGCGAAACACATWCTAGAAGACAATATCAGCAACAATCACTCGAGACCCATTAACATGACATCAGCTTTTGACTTCGAAGCAGCGGGTAGACGCGTCATTGATATTGAAGCTACTGCCACACTAGCACTAAAAGAAAAAATCTGTAGCGGCTTCACCCAGGCATGTGAACTCATTCTTGCCTGCAAAGGACGCGTGATTGTTTCGGGCATGGGTAAATCTGGGCATATTGGCAAAAAAATCGCAGCTACTCTCGCCAGCACCGGCACCCCGGCATTTTTTGTCCACCCTGGTGAAGCGGCTCACGGTGACTTAGGCATGATTACCGGTGACGATGTTGTTATCGGTATTTCCAACTCTGGCACAACAGAGGAATTGACATCCATCTTACCGCTGATTAAGCGCAAAGGTGCACCATTGATAAGCATGACTGGCGACAGTAGCTCTCCCCTCGCCCAGTTTGCAGACGCCTGCTTAGATGTAAGCGTAGATCAAGAAGCTTGCTCTCTTGGCCTAGCCCCAACCTCATCAACCACCGTCACCCTGGTAATGGGAGATGCTCTAGCCGTAGCTCTATTAGAAGCCAAAGGTTTTACCACCGATGACTTTGCCTTATCGCACCCCGGCGGCAGCTTAGGCCGGCGCCTGCTGCTATTAGTTGATATGATCATGCGCACCGGTGATGACATTCCTCTTGTCACATTTGAAGCAACTATCAGCGATGCTCTATTGGAAATGAGTGGCAAAGGGCTGGGAATGACCGGTGTCATTGATCAAGACGGTAAACTCGCGGGAGTTTATACTGACGGCGACCTACGCCGTACACTTGACCAAGGCCTGAGCATTCCAAATACACAAATAACCCAAGTAATGTCGAAAGAGTGTAAGACCATTGCCCCCAACACCCTTGCTGTTGAAGCACTCAATTTAATGGACAACAATGCCATTAACGCGCTTATCGTTGTTGACGACCACAACACACCCGTGGGCGCACTCAATATGCACAGCCTATTAAAAGCAGGAGTAGTGTAATGCAACCTGATATGCCAACCACACCAGCAAGCACCTCCGCCTTAGCGGCAAACATAAAATTAGTGGTTTTTGATGTTGATGGTGTGATGACTGATGGAAAACTCTATTTCACCAGCCTTGGTGATGAAATAAAAGCCTTTAATGTTAAAGACGGCTTGGGCATCAAATGGCTGCATGATAATAACATTCAAACCGCCATCATCACCGGCCGCTCATCTGAACTTGTAAAAAAACGCGCGACAGACCTTGGCATCCAACATATACAACAGGGCAGAGAAGATAAAGTGATTGCGCTAAAAGAATTGCTTGCGACACAACATATTTCCCCTAAAGAAGTCGCTTATATGGGTGACGACCTGCCCGATCTGTCTGCCATTCGTTTTGTCGGCTTAGGTGCAACCGTCGCAGACGCTCTGCCTATCATCGCCGAACACGCCTTATGGCAGTCGCAATTTAATGGTGGAGAAGGTGCTGTTAGAGAGTTCTGCGAATTTATCTTGTCTTGCCAACACAAGCTGGACCCTCTTCACCAAGGTTATCTCTAAATAAATGGATCAACGCAAACTGGTCATAATTGGTAGCGTCACGTTGTTACTGCTGGCAGGCTTACTCCGCTGGTACACCGACTACGCTGTTTCTCAGCCATCGCCTAACCTATCATCCACCCCTTTACCTGATACCATTGTGCTTAACCTAGAACAACTAAACTTTAATGATGCGGGGCAACTTACCTACAAACTGCATGCAAAACAAGCACGCCATTTCGAAAAACAAGCCACCGCTGAGTTTACAGATCTTTCGCTCATTATATTTAATAATGGCAAAGCAGAATGGCATGTACATGCCAATGCAGGCCTCACCACCAATAACGCTGAGATTATTGAACTTAGCGGTGACGTTAGCATCCAACAAGACTCAAAAAGCCACAAAGAGCCCATTCAACTCAACACGGCAAAGCTTTTGTTTTCCCCCAAGAAAGAGTACGCAGAAACCCGTGAGCCTGTTATTATTCAGCAAGGTACTAGTGTTACTCACGCCACCGGCATGAAAGTTAATATTCGCGCCGGAGAAATAACACTGCTTTCCAATGTTAAGAGCCGTTATGAGATTACACCTTAGCGCTATCACAGATAACTACCTGCCAAAAAAAACCTTACGCAATTGTCTGTTGCGAAACGGATATATTGTCGCTTTTATCGCCTTTATGTTGCCCCAACTAGTATCCGCACTCGAAAGTGATCGCACACAGCCGATAGAGGTCAATGCAGACCAAGCAACGCTTGATGACAAAAAGGGGCTCGCTACCTACCGAGGGAAAGTCATACTTACTCAAGGCTCCCTCACCATTAAAGCAGATAAACTCACCATCAAAGCAACACCAAATGGACAAATAGACGAAGTAATAGCTAGCGGAAACCTGGCTGAATTTACCCAAACGCCTGAACCCAACAAAGACCCAGTACATGCCAAAGCAAAACGCATAAACTATCTCGTCACAGCCAATAAAATGATACTCACCGGTTCAGCAAGTATTGTGCAAAATAAAAACCTTTTTCAAGGCAACATCATTACCTATGACATAAAACATCAAAAACTTACCGCATCCGGCCCTACTGAAACACAATCACAGGGTAAATCTAGTGGCCGAGTTAAAATGATATTGCCTCCTCCTACTAGCACTCCAGAATCAATTACCGAACGACCTCAAGAGCCCGCTATTCGAGCAACTGATACGACATCTAACACCATATCCACAAAACCGGAACAAACCACCGATACAGATGAGTAGACTGACAGCGTCTCACCTAGCCAAGAGCTACAAAAATAGAAAAGTCGTAGAAGACGTTTCCATCTCCATTGAAAGTGGCCAGATTGTAGGATTACTCGGACCCAATGGTGCGGGAAAAACCACCTGTTTTTATATGATTATCGGTATCGTGCCGCAAGACAAAGGCACCATTACTATTAATGATTTCGATATTACACGGCTCCCCATGCATGGTAGAGCTGCCAAAGGTATCGGTTATTTACCACAAGAAGCATCAATTTTTAGAAAATTGTCGGTAAAAGACAACATCATGGCAATCTTGGAAATGCGCAAAGACCTTTCCAAAGCTCAGCGCAAAGACAAACTCGACGAACTACTACAAGAGTTTCATGTCGTTCATATCGCCGACTCATTGGGCATGGCATTGTCTGGCGGAGAACGCCGGCGCGTTGAAATTGCCCGCGCCCTTGCCACAGACCCTTCCTTTATCTTACTTGACGAACCTTTTGCCGGGGTTGATCCCATTTCAGTAAATGACATCAAAAACATCATAACGCAACTCAAAGAACGCGGCCTCGGAGTGCTCATCACCGACCACAATGTTAGAGAAACTCTAAATATCTGCGAAAAGGCTTACATCGTCAGCGAAGGTCATATCATTGCCGAAGGTCCACCCTCCCTAATTCTTGAAAATAAGAAAGTGCGCGAAGTCTACCTAGGGCAACAGTTTCACCTGTAAGTGCTGCTGCAACTCCCATTCAGCACTAGCAACCTCACTTTTAACTCTAAGTACCCTTATTTTCATACCTAAAAAATATTTGGGCACACTAATTGCTTTAACATAAAACCCCACTTACAATAAAGATAAAGGCGGTCAAACAAACGCCAACTAACAGATTGAAAAAACAGGAAATATCACTACTTTCCGGTTGTTCTTGTATCGCGGATATTTGGCCTACAATAGCCTATTATTTAACGAACACATTAAGAACACCTCCAGAATTTAGAATCTTACCTTAAGCGCCAACACTGGTCCGCTCAGGTAAGAAAGCAACTCGGGGATGGAATACATAAGTATCTATGAAACCCACACTACAACTTAAAATCGGTCAAAGCCTGACCATGACCCCCCAGCTTCAGCAAGCAATTAAGCTTCTGCAGCTATCTTCTCTYGATTTAGAGGCYGAGATCCARGAAGYCTTAGATTCGAACCCCATGCTTGAGGCRGAAGAGGCTCAAGTCGAAAACGAGCCCAACCATCAAGAAGCCGAACCCAGCGCTACCGATCCAGTTATTGATTTTTCCTCTAGCGCAAGCAACGAACCCTCACCAAAAACTCAAGAAGATGCACCGGTAAACCTAGAATCCGGCGAAGTGGGCCAAGACCTACCGATAGACAGCGCCTGGGATGACCTCTATCAAGGTAGCTCAATGCCCGCACCCAGCGGTCCAAGTGATGACGATTATGATTTGGATGGGCGCAACAGTGCTGACGAAACGCTGTATGATTCTCTCATGTGGCAACTTAACCTATCTCCGATGAGTGACATTGACCAAGCCATTGCGCTATCTATTATAGAGGCAATCGATGAGCGTGGTTATCTCACCTCCTCCCTTGAAGACATTCGCAACGGATTACTCGCTCAAAGCGATGTAATTGATGACTTATTTCGACTTCAAGAAGAAGAACTGATCAGCCTAGGTATTGACCCAACAACATTATCAGACGAAAGCGATAGCGACTCATCCACCGGCAATCTAAACAACATTACCATTGAAGAAGTAGAAGCTGTACTGCATCGTATCCAGCAGTTCGAACCAGCCGGCGTCGGTGGCAAAGACCTCGCAGAATGCCTGCTGATACAACTCAAACAATTGCCCGACGATACCCCCTGTAGAGAAGGTGCGATGTTAGTGGTTGAGCACCACCTGCCCCTATTAGGCAGCAGAGATTTTGGCACCATCATGCGCAAAACCAAGCTCAGCGAAAGCAAATTAAAAGATATTATTGCGCTAATACAAACACTCAATCCTCACCCCGGCTCTTACATAGAATCAAGTCGCACTGAATATGTGGTACCCGAAGTGATTGTCACTAAAAACAAGGGTCGCTGGAAGGTTGAGCTAAACCCAGAAACATCCCCTCGGTTACGTATTAATTCCGACTACGCTTCACTGATAAAACGCGCAGATAGCAGTAACGACAACACCTTTTTGAAAAACAATCTTCAAGAAGCTCGCTGGTTTCTAAAAAGTTTGCTTAGCCGCAACGAGACGTTATTAAAAGTTGCAACAAAGATCGTTGAATATCAACTAGAATTCTTTGAGCTTGGTGAAGAAGCCATGAAACCGCTGGTACTGCATGATATTGCAGAAGCCGTCGACATGCATGAATCCACCATATCTCGCGTCACCACCCAGAAATATATGCACACGCCTCGCGGTGTATTTGAACTCAAGTATTTCTTCTCCAGCCATGTCAGCACTGCCTCTGGCGGAGAGTGTTCCTCAACAGCGATCCGCGCGATCATTAAAAAACTCATCGCTCGCGAAGAACCCAGAAAACCACTTAGCGATAGCAAGCTTGCCAATCTGTTAGCAGAACAAGAAATAAAAGTAGCTCGCAGAACCATCGCAAAATATCGCGAGGCGATGAATATTCCACCGTCAAATGAAAGAAAACAATTAGCCTAGCCCATTGTTACCATCGAGGACAAAGGGCGCTGAGAGCCATAACATTATCGCAGCACTACGGCAGAACTTTCTCCGCAGTAACGCTCCACAACTTTACCCGTTTCAGCTGTTAGACTGAACTAAAATGAAGTAGTGTAAAAAGGGGGATTGTAGTGAAGAATAGTGTAGTTTAGAAGAGCATAATTAAACAGCTACGCAACTAACACAGTCAACCCAGCTGGCACATGTAATCACCGCATATTGCGGACCAATGATAAGTAGCAATCCTGCCCACTTATCCCTATTTACCACCACACGAAGGAGTGGCCCATGCAAATAAGTATCAGCGGACACCATGTCGAAGTGACAGATGCACTTAAGGAATATGTATCCGGTAAGCTCGAAAAGCTCGAGCACCATTCAGCCAATATTGTCAGTATTAAGGCAATCCTCAGCGTTGAGAAAAATTATCAGAAAGCAGAGGCTACTATTCACGTTAAAGGTGCCGATATTTTCGCCAATGCAGAACATGAAGATATGTATACTGCAATTGACCAACTTTCTGATAAACTCGACCGCCAAGTAATTAAGCATAAAGAAAAGACTAAAAGCCACAAACGGTAACAGTCGCTAAGTAGGTCAAACTATCTCATGCAAGTAAGCGAGATCATTACACCGGAAAGAACCTGTATTGGTCTTGAAGGTTCAAGTAAAAAACGTGTTCTCGAGCAGGCTGCTGAGTTTATCGCTCAGCAGTCTCCCGAACTCGATCCTAACGTCCTATTTGACAATCTCATTAATCGTGAAAAACTCGGTAGCACCGCTATCGGCAAAGGTGTTGCAATACCTCATTGTCGTATTAATCATTGCAATAGAGTATTAGGGACACTGATACGCCTCAATAATGCCGTTGATTTTGACGCCATTGACAACGAACCCGTTGATCTGCTGTTTGTATTGCTTGTACCCGAAAGTGCCACCGACGAGCACCTTCAAGCACTCAGCCAAATCGCAAGCCGTTTCAATAATGACGAATTAACATCATCTTTGCGATCAGCCGAAGGTCACCAATCCTTATACGACTGTTTTGTCGCCAGCTAAACCTTTTGGACAGCTAATACCAACGGACAAACAAAACAATGACGGAACAACAAACTGCCGACTCGCAAGGAGACAACCAAACACCTTCCGTACATTTAATTATAATGAGTGGGCGCTCGGGCTCAGGTAAAACAACCGCACTCCACGTATTAGAAGATATCGGTTATTACTGTGTAGACAACCTTCCGGTAACCCTTCTCCCCGCATTAGCACTGCAACTCACACTAGAAGCCACCCCACCCATTACCAAAATCGCCGCAGGCATAGATGCCAGAAATAATCAAAGTCAGCTACTAAAGTTTGAAGAAGCATTAGAGGCTCTTAAGCCGTTGAATATGAATATCGACATCATTTACCTTGATGCTGATAACAACACGCTACTACAACGCTTCAGTGAAACTCGACGCAAACACCCGGGCACTAATGCAGATATATCACTATCGGAGGCCATAGAGAGGGAACAAGAGTTACTGGATCCTATCGCTCGCGCCGCTGATCTAAAAATTGAGACGAGTTCTCTTAACCTGCATGACCTACGTGACTTAATTCAGCAACGTATCGGCTCGAAGCGCCAGGGCATGTCATTATTGTTTAAGTCCTTTGGTTTTAAATACGGTATTCCTGTTGATGCCGACCTAGTATTTGACGCCCGCTGCCTCCCAAACCCCTACTGGGTTCCTGAATTACGCTCCCAGTCAGGTCTAGACCAAGGAGTCATTAACTTTCTTGGCAATGAACCCTCTGTTAAGGCTATGCAAGAAGACATCATTAGTTTTCTAGACAATTGGCTACCACGCTTCGCTGCCAACAACAGAAGTTATATGACCGTAGCCATTGGCTGCACCGGTGGCCACCACCGATCTGTCTATATAACAGAAGCATTGCAAAAACATTTCGAAAACACCTTCACCAACTCTCAGGCTAGACATCGAGATCTATAAACTGGCATACTCAAGATCCAACCTGGCCGGAACCACCATGCAAATCGAAAAAAATATAACTATAATCAATAAGTTAGGACTTCATGCCAGAGCAGCCTCTAAATTAGTAGGCACCGCCACACGGTACCAAAGCAAAATACTCATAACCAGACAAGAGCAACAGGCCGACGCAAAAAGCATCATGTCAGTGCTGATGCTTGCCGCAGGAAAAGGCACCGAGCTCTGCATAACAGTCACAGGTGACGATGCAGAAGATGCTTACGGTGCAATAGAAGCATTAATCAACAATCGTTTTGATGAAGAAGAATAGTGGTTAACATTACTAACTAGCGCCCCTAAAAAAACGCCCCCGCCTAGATATAGCTAAGCCAAATCGTTACAATGCCCTCCTCAACGCCTTCTAATTCAGTCAAATCTGTAAAAAATAAATCTATTATTTCTATGATGTTTCAATAGAAAGCGATTACCAGCTAAGCTTATTTAGACTATCTGCGATAACCAGCAGTCCACCACGGGTTACCCGCATGCAAATGAACGCACAAACACACCACCTGCAAGCCCAAATGAAGGCTTTCAACGAAGCACTGGATAATGGTGCCTTAGCAGAAGTACGTCATATGCTACATGGCATGCCCGCTGCTGACACTGCTCACTTGCTAGAATCCTCCCCACCTAGAGAGAGAAACATCCTTTGGGAATTAATCAGCAAAGAAGACGAAGGGGATGTACTGCAATATCTACAGGAAGAGATTGCAGCACAATTTCTTAGTCACAGGAATCCGCAAGAAATCATTGACGCCGTCGAAGATTTTGAGCCCGATGATTTTGCCGACCTTTTCCAAGAACTACCAAAGCCCGTTGCTAGACGGGTACTGGAGTCAATGGATGAGAAATTACGCCAGCGAGTAGCAACACTTCTTTCCTTTCCCGAAGATACTGCCGGCGGATTAATGAACACGGATACTATCACCGTGCGCCCCAATATCTCATTAAATACTTTGCTACGTTATTTACGCCGCCACAAGTCAATCCCCGCAATGACTGACAATATCCTGGTGGTTAATCGTGCCGATAAATTTGTAGGTATCTTGCCCCTTACAAAGCTGCTGACGAGCGACCCTAACATGAGTGTTCGAGAAGCCATGTTAACCGACGTACACGCCATTCATGTCGGTATGCCGGATAGTGAAGTCGCTGCAATATTTGAGCGCCGAGATCTGGTTTCTGCACCTGTTGTCAATGGTGATGGCAGACTCTTAGGTCGCATCACCATCGATGACGTTGTTGACGTAATCCGAGAGGATGCTGAGCACTCATTGATGAGCATGGCGGGCCTAGACGAGGACGAGGACACCTTTGCGCCAGCACTAATAACGGCCCGTCGCCGCTCTCTCTGGCTAGGTATCAATTTGCTTACTGCACTTTTTGCATCCGCGGTTATCGGCCAATTTCAAGAAACCATCGACAAAGTTGTTGCCCTCGCCGTACTCATGCCCATCGTAGCAAGCATGGGCGGAATTGCAGGCAACCAAACACTAACGCTGGTCATTCGAGGCATGGCGCTAGGTCAGATCGGTGCAAGCAACGCCCGCTGGTTATTATCAAGAGAAACCATCGTTGGATTTATCAATGGATGCATTTGGTCTACTGTCGTCGGGGTAGTTGCCTCAGTTTGGTTTAATGATACTGTTTTAGGCCTCATCATCGCCAGCGCGATGATCATTAACCTTATCATCGCCGGTATCGCCGGCGCATCACTACCCATGGCACTAAAACGCCTCAACATAGACCCTGCATTATCGGGGGGTGTCATACTGACCACTATTACCGACGTTATAGGATTCTTAGCCTTTCTGGGACTTGCATCGCTCTATTATTTATAAGGTTGTAATAACAATAGAACACAGCACAAATGACTCGGCCAAACCACCTAGCATGAGCCACGCAACCATAATCACCCAGTAATATTCAACCGCTATTCAGCCAACAAGTCGCTAAGCACCTGCCACTTTCATATTTTCTACCAGCATCGAGCCTACCTGAACATTGCCTCGACAATCCGTATCCGTGCCTATTGCAACAATCTGCTTAAATATATCCGCTAGGTTCCCCGCTATGGTGACTTCTTTTACGGGGAACTGAATCTCACCATTCTCAATCCAAAAACCCTCGGCTCCACGAGAATAATCGCCGGTTAGCAAATTCGCTCCCTGCCCCATTAAACTGGTAACAAGCAAGCCAGACCCCATATCACGAAGCAGTTCAGCAAAATTTTGCCCCGTATTGCTAGTACGTAAATTCCTAACACCTCCGCCATTAGCCGTGCTTGCCAACCCTAACCGCCGCGCAGAATAACTACCCAGAATATAGCTCTCCAAGATCCCGTCTGTAACTATATTCTTATCGTATGTCGCAAGCCCATCACCATCGAAGCCACTACTAGCGCTACCTTGTAGCAATAAAGGTCGTTCATAGACAGACACAACACTCGACATCACTTGATTATTTAACGCATCCATCAAAAAGGATGACTTACGGTACAAATTGCCCCCCGAGACAGCCCCAACCAGATGCCCTATCAGGCTACCGGCAACTTCGGCGCTATAAAGTACAGGCACCTCACAAGTACTGATTTTTCGGCCACCTAATCGACTCATCGCACGTTCAGCCGCTTTTTCTCCAATCATCGCTGGCAGCTCCAGCTCCGATGATAGCCGACTGCCGGAATACCAATGTGAGCGCTCCATCCCTTCATCGTCATTTGCTATCATTCCACAGCTTATGCTGTGGTGGGTGCCTGCCACTCCCGCACTAAAACCATGGCTATTACCGTAAAAACGCACACTTTGCGACGAATTCACACCAACCCCATCAGATTTCTTAATGCCATCATGAAACGCCAAACCCGCTTTCTCACAACTCAACGCAAGCTCTATGGCGTCTGCGCTGTTAATATCCCAGGGGTGATATAAATCCAAATCCGGCACTCTTGTCGCCATGGCATCTGCCGTAGCTAAACCAGAATATTCGTCATCTGCCGTGTAATGAGCAATATCCAGCGCAGCTGCGACAGCCCGGCGAATCGCCATACTGGACAAATCTGACGTACTAGAGCTGCCTTTAGACTGTCCTCGATAGACGGTTATCGCAAACCCGTTGTGCTTAGTGAATTCAACCGTATCAACATCCCCATTGCGTACATTAACCGCAAGCCCTTCGCCGCTTGACGCCGCCACCTCAGCCTGAGTAGCGCCTAGTCGATGAGCCTCTTCCATCGCCTCACCTATACAGGTTTGTAATTTATTCAGTTCATCATCTACAATCATCTAACAGAATCTCTTGTATCGGTTTGTGTTATCATACACCAGTTCCGCACCGCTGGGTCATGCGGCGCTATTTACAACATAAGCTACAACATACCAAGAATTCAATACCCGATATTAAATCACTCCTTACTAGCGCCAAAAACCTATGCCAAATACAACACCTCCTGAAGACTTTGACGACATCCCAAGCAAAACCGATATAAAAAAACAGATGCTCAGCTTACAAGAGCTAGGTGAAAAATTATTGGCATTAAAGCCCAAACAACTGAAACAAATGCCCCTTAACGACAATCTATTAAATGCTATCGATGAAGCCGGCAGAATTAAAGCCCGCGGCGCGATGAAAAGGCACAAGCAGTTTATTGGCAAGCTAATGCGCGACATAGACCCGGAGCCAATCATTGCTCAATTCGAAAAAATCGAATCCGCCCACCAAATGCTCAATAAAACCTTCCACCACCTCGAAGTAATGCGCGAAGAACTTATTGCGGGTGGCAATGAAAGCATTGGCAACGTCATTAGTGAATACCCAACAATCGATAAACCAAAATTACGCCAACTCACCAAAAATGCAAAAAAAGAAAAAGAATATAACGCAACTCACGAAACTGACACATCGAGCAAACACTCCCGAGCTCTTTTTCGTTTCTTAAGAGAACAAGAACAAGGCGCGAGCAAGACAGATCCGGACGACTAGCCAAACTATCAATTCCTTGTTTGTTGTAAAATATAAGGTCCTATTGAGGCCTTATACATCCATCTAAATGTGGAATCGAATACTTAGCAAATATCGAATGTTATTTTCGCCATTTATATTCCTAATCCCCCCACCCTCAACAACCATTTTCTGATGAATCCACTGCAACCCAAAGGTAACCTGGTGGGTGATAGAAGCATCCTCAAGCCATCGACCGTTCAGCTCTAAAACACTGTATATTTCTGATGCTAGCCCCCAATCGGGTCGATCAGCAGGCAAGTGTCGATATTGCCAAGAAATATTATATCGCCCACTATCGTTTCGATTGCCCAAACCCAATTGGTATAATACGTCAGCATCGATTTCATGCCTGCCTTGAAAATGTGTAGAAACAAACCCCGCCTGCATGGCCCCATCCCGATCATTTTCTGTTGGTACAATTGCACCGCCCAACAAACCCAGCCGATCCGTACCCGATGATCTATCATCTTTCCAGGTGATATACYGATATAAGGCGGATACATCACCTTGACGTTTATTCCCWGCCGGCGAAATTCGATAAGGTAYCCCAAGTAACAATGTTTGGYTTGAACTAACCCCATATGCCAAACTCGCACTYAAAATAGAAGTATCCACATCGYTCCCATGGCCAACTGTCATTCGCATGACTGCACCACCTGTTTCAACAGGCAATGCGACCAATGACCGCAGCCCCATACCATAGCCGCYATCAACCGCYCCAACCCAGAGGAGAATTACCGTCAACATTAAACCAACGCTATTTCTGTTTGTTTTCATCAGGCAACACCGTGACTTTTATTGGAGTAAAACCCGCATCCAAAATAGCGTTTCTAATGGTTTCGATACTTGGCAACGTATCATCGGTCTCGAGCTGTACTAACTTCTGTTTTAGGCTCACCTTAACCTTAGATATAGAGTGCATTTTTTCAAACGTCCGCTCCAAACTGTCAACACAAAATGCACAGGTCATCCCATACACTTCAACCTCTACAGTCCTGGCAATTAGCGTTTGCACTATCAACACATTAGAAAACAGCACCGATAGAAATAATTTCTTCATCATATTATCTCCTTCAAACGTTAAAAAATTGTCGCAAAGGCAATAACAGCACGCTAAAGAAAAAGCCCATCGACCAAATAACAACACTTATCCAGAATACCCGCTGATTCCAACGTTTGGCATTTTGACAGTAAGTCGCCAATTCAGAACTGACAGGACAGACCTGATTAGGTCGCCATATTACCCACGCCAAAAACGCTAGCAACAGTGCGGATAGTCCTAGGGTCCAGATTTTATATTCCGCCAATACCGCCAGCCCAGGATTATTGACATTCATACTTGCTACAGCAGCACCAAATCCCATCGTCACCAACACTATGGGGAGCGCACAGCATAAAAGGGTTCCACTGGTGATAAACAGAGTCAGCCATCTAAAGTAGGGCTTTTCTTGCCAATTCGCCTTATCCACAACCGCAACCTTCTCTCGAGTGGCCGGCGCCTTGCGACTGGATTGGTGGACACGGCACAGAACCATAAGAACAGAATACACAGCAATCACCCTGTTTAGGTTTCAGTAATACGCGGCATCCGGTACATTCATAGAACCACTGGCAAGCATTGGTGGGCATCTCAAGCAGCTCTTTATGCCCGCACTCAGGACAGGTTAGCTCAGAATCAAGAATTATTTTATTCATTAATTTGGCCTCTTGCTTTATGGATACCTGTTATTATAAAACCTCTAGTAACTATAGGTTCAAGGAGTTTCTCCAAATGAACTCGTCACACTTCACCATCGGCCAACTTGCCAAGAAAGCCAATTGCAAAGTAGAAACCGTGCATTATTATGAAAAATCAGGACTTATGCCCGAACCACCAAGGACCGAAGGGGGACATCGAATTTATGCGCTACCGCACATTAAACGACTTAGTTTTATTCGTCGTTGCAGAGAGCTAGGATTTAGTATCGAACAAATCAAAGAACTGCTGAAGTTTATCGATGAGCCCGGTCATTGTTGCGGCGAAGTGAAATCGATGGCAGTGCTGCATTCTAGAGACATACAACAAAAGATTGAGGACTTGAAACGGCTCCAAACAGGACTTAATGAAATGGTACGCCATTGCAAGGACGCAGGGGACTCCATCGACGAATGTCCGATTATTGAGGCGCTATATGTCAAAGACTAGTAAACATTAGGTTTTACAAAAATTTATGTTAACACCACTCTTTTAAGTTAACGCTAGACAATAAGCTAACTCAAGATATTAAAAAAAATGTCAGGCACTCAGTTTATGCCGTACCTCCAACCGTAAGCTGGTCAATTTTTAATGTGGGCTGCCCAACACCAACCGGTACAGACTGGCCATTTTTACCACAGACGCCAACTCCTCGATCCAAACTAAGATCATTGCCAACAGCGGAGATTAGGTTCA
>NVVG01000087.1 GCA_002402125.1 Moraxellaceae bacterium | reverse complement strand
TAGAGAAGAAAGAAGCTAAGCGTCAAAAAGCCGCAGCAGCACCTAAGAAAAAGGCTCTAGCCAAGAAAAAGGCAGTAGCTAAGAAGGCTCCAGCCAAGAAAGCCGCAGCTAAAAAGGCTCCAGCCAAGAAAGCAGTAGCTAAAAAGGCTCCAGCTAAGAAAGCAGTAGCTAAAAAGGCTCCAGCTAAGAAAGCAGTAGCTAAAAAGGCTCCAGCTAAGAAAAAAGCAGTAGCTAAGAAAAAGAAGTAAGTAAGATGACTTAAATTCGAAGTTTTTCTTCAATTTAAGTAAAAAAGCCCTGGGTTTATTCTCAGGGTTTTTTTTTGCCTTCAATAAAGATCACTAAAGTTTATGGCGTATTACGCAATGCTAGCGCCAAACCCTCTAACGTTTCGTTATCGTTGACATTAATTAGTGAGTTTTTGAATTCTGGTACCTTAATTATCCGCGGAGATTGCTGAAAGCACCACGTAATCAATTTTCGGTTACCATTTTGATAATACTGTTCTAAATCTTCTAGCAGTGAATGGTGGTACAAACCAAACAAGGGGTGTGTTCGCTCACCATCGTCAATTAAAACCAGCTTATTGTGCTGTTTTTGGCTATCTTCGATAAGTTTTTGTACAAGCTGTGTTGGTAATATAGGGGCATCTACTGGCACGATAACAGCGTAGGGTGTGTTAATGACACGAAGAGCAGACAAAATTCCGGCAATTGGCCCCTGAAACTCCTTGTCAGTACTATTTGGATTGTCGGCGACAACGGAATAACCGAGTGCTTGATAGCGTTCAAATTGCCGATTGGCACTGATAACAATGCAGCCCACCTGAGGCACTAGACGCTCCAGCATATGAGAAATTAGTGCTTTTCCATTAAGCTTAACCCAGCCTTTATCGATGCCCCCCATTCGCCTGCCGGCGCCACCGGCTAAAATGATACCGGTAATGTCTTTGGCGGTGATGGTGTGGGGAGTGGAAGACGTTACTGTGTGAGTAATGATAAATATTGCCCTTGTTATGGTATCTGGTTTATCGAACCCTAGGGTTAATAATACACGAAAGCAGTTTTTTTCGGTGCTCCCGTAGGTATTCTGTCGGAAACTTGCGATAATGGCCGCCGTTATTGCTATGTAAATTACGTGAAAATATGAAAAAACTCTATTTGGCCGTTGATACAACCACCGAGGCATGTTCTGTTGCTTTGGGTTATGGTAGTGAAATTCGAAGCCGATATACAGAAGAACCCAGGCAGCATGCTAATTTGGTATTGCCCATGGTGGATGAGTTGTTGACAGAAGCGGGTGTCAACCTGAATCAGCTCAGTGGCATCGTTTTCTGCCAGGGACCTGGAGCATTTACTGGCTTGCGTATTGGTGCTGGGGTCGTACAAGGTCTAGCGTTCTCTGCCGATTTACCCGTGGTAGGCATTTCAACGTTGGCGACTATCGCGCAACGCGCATTTCGTGAACATAACGCGACTAAAGTCCATGCTGCCATTGATGCTCGAATGGGAGAGATCTACTGGGGAAGTTATCTACTTTCACCTGATCAATCTGATGATTCTTCTTTATTGATGAAATTACAGGGTGATGAAAAAGTTATTAAACCCGTCGACGTGCTGTTAGCTGACTCCTTAGGAGACTTCTTGGGGTGGGTAGGTTGTGGCACTGGTTGGACATTTGCGTCGTCCTTAGGCCAAGTAGGTGTCCAGTCATCCGATATTTATGCTGAACTGTTACCGCATGCCGCAGATGCGTTGAAATTGGGTCAGCAAAGATTGGATGCCGGTGAAGGCATCGCAGCAGAATTAGCGTTGCCGCATTATGTTAGAAATAATGTAGCAAAGAAAAAGTCCGAGCAAGGTCCAAAGTAACTCTCAGCATCCTGGGAAAACCAACGCATCACGTTTGCTAAGAATCTTCTAAACAAGCATTGGCCAATGAGAAAAATAAGTAGGAAAAAAGATGGATTGGATTCAAGCAGTATTTCTAGCCTTAATTCAGGGTTTAACAGAATTTCTTCCAGTCTCTAGTTCTGCACATTTAATTTTGCCCTCGCAGGTTTTGGGCTGGCAAGATCAAGGTATCGCGTTTGACGTTGCCGTTCATCTAGGTACGCTCATGGCTGTTATGTTCTATTTTCGAACCGATGTTTCATCCATTACCCGTGGCAGTTTTCAGGCAGTCGTGCAGCAAAAGTCGAACGCTGCTTTTTTGATGGGCTTGGCCGTTGTGGTCGGAACCATTCCCGCGGTAATCATGGGTGGGTTATTTCACGACTTTATCAGTGAAGAATTACGTTCGGCTTGGATTATTGCTTGTACCACCATGGTGTTTGGATTATTGTTGTGGGCGTCGGATAATTATGGCCGACGAGTATTACAACAACATGAAATGACGCTGAAGTTTGCGTTGATCATAGGTTGTGCACAAGCTATAGCGTTGATACCAGGAACATCTCGAAGTGGCATTACTATTACTGCTGCATTATTTTTGGGGTTTGATCGGACATCTTCGGCGCGTTTTTCAATGTTGTTATCCATACCGCTGATTCTTGCGGCAGGACTATTGGAAACGTTTACTCTGCTTAAAGCAGATGGCCCTGTGCAGTGGGACATGATTTTGTTAGGCACGCTGGTATCTGGCATCAGTGCTTATTTATGTATCCACTACTTCTTGCAGTTGTTAGACCGAATTGGAATGCTGCCTTTTGTCTTATATCGCCTGTTGTTAGGCACATTTCTTATATTATTCATCAGTTTAGGCTGATCGATTTATTTAGGAACGTAGTCAGAGCGGAAGAACGTTGCTCCTGAGGGGCTAGGATAGATATAGATTCTAGCTATACTACGTTATTGGGTGGTTATAATTATATATTTTCCCCTTTACCCTCGGCTATTGGTCGGGCGTGTAAAGCGCGTAGAGAGTCTTGAGTGCTGCTTATTAAACTATGAATTCTGTAGGAAGTTCTTCACAGTCAACCTATCATTCGGTGCCTCTGCGTGATGCGCGGGATAGTGATGGTGTGGTTGCGCGGCGTAAACAGCTGCGAGAAGAAGAAAAAGAACAGCGTAATCAAGTGTCTGTTCCGGTAGCCGAGCGCGAAAAGCCTAAAATGGCTAGAGAAGTTACTCGGGTAGGCTCCTTGCAAGCGACCAGTAAGCAATATGAAGCCAAACCAGTGGCGGACTATTCCAGCTTACCCAACAGCCTGCAACAGGCCCTTAAAACCTATGCAGAGACAGATGTTTTCAGTCGGTTGGATGGTGATATTGATTTTTTGGGTTCTATTGATGTTTTTGTATAGCTATTGCTTCAAATCTTTTAGTATTGTCTCTTAGTCCAATTATCTTCTTCTACATTTATTAATCATTCAGCGAAAGCCCTGGAATCTGGCTGCACGTTCCTAGGCGTGCGATGAATAGTCTCGAGAATTAAGAATTTAATGATGACAAGCTCTTGTGTTTGCCTGCTCGATGAATTGTTTAAACAGCGACTAGATGTCCTGGGTTGTGCCGATATACATTTACCTTGTGACTCTGTGGCTAATAGCAATGAATTGACCGACCATTCGTCTCCCTACATTTTGTCGTTAGCACAAGACCGCATTCAGTTGGCACCCCGAACTAAAAAAGCAGGTAGCCCAGTCATGGTGGACTTTACTAGTGGCTCAATAGGTTATCGAGGTCGCCAGAACGTACGCCAAGAATTGCTGGTGAAAGCAGTGTTTGGGCGTAGCAAACAATCCGCAATCAAGGTGTTGGACATGACTGGTGGATTGGGTAGAGATAGCTTTATTTTGGCCTGTGCCGGTTGCAAAGTTACAACACTAGAACGTAATCCATTGGTGTACTTACTGTTGTTGGATGGACTGTATCGAGCAGGAATGGACAGTGAATTACATGCCGTTACGCAGAGAATACGCCTTCATTTTTTCAATTCGATAGATTTTGATTCTGCACTCGCCACAAAAGAGGAGGGCAGAGATCAAGGCGAGCAACAAAATGCCATTCACAATGTGGTTTATATGGACCCCATGTTTCCAGAGAGAACCAAATCGGCCCTAGTGAAAAAAGAAATGCGCGTGTTTCGCGATGTTGTTGGGGAGGATATGGATGTGAATCAGCTGTTTGAGCAGGCATTGAAGGTCGCGTCACATAAAGTGGTAGTGAAGCGACCGAGAAAATCAGCCTTTGTTATGGATAAGAAACCGACCTATTCGGTGGAAGGTCGATCAAGCCGTTTTGATGTATATCAATGTTCTTAATCCTAGAAAACCCGTGAAAGCTCGGCTCACCAATAAGGTGAGCACGACTTACCCGAATTACCTAAGCACACTAATTGCTTACACAGCTTTTCCGCGTTCAACTGAGCTTTCTAGGATAATCAGTGGCCGTGAGTGATTTGACTAATGGTCTGGCGCACTTCACGGTTAAGAATGAGGTGAGCCTCACTATTTGCACTTTGAATACGCTCATCATAACTAATCTTGCCCCCTTCCCCAATGGTAAGAAGTTTGTCTTCTAGCATATCTTCAATAAAACCTCTAAACACGGTTTTGTCAGAAAATTCGGGAGTGTGGAACTCATGCAACAGTGAAACCCGTTGTGCTAGCTGAACACAGCGTTTTTCAAGTCCTTTTATCGAGAGTGTATCGGTGCCCGCTTGTTGGATAACTTGAACCGTCATGTAAAAGCGTTCAAGAGATTGTTTTATGGTGCTGGCTAAAACCGATAAACCTAGAAACTCAGCGCTGCTCGTGTCAGGGGTATAAATTCGCCCGTTTTCAATGGTAAGCAAGCCTTCATTCGCCAATAATTCAATGTGCTGATCGATGTGGTCTGGTAATGAATCTAATGGGAAGTGAATAGAAAGCTCTGAACTAATGAAGGGGAATATTCGTTGGCATACTCGGTGTAACTCAGTTTTCTCTATGCGCCGATTGTTGATAAGCAAGCAGGCGATTAAAGAGGGAAGAGCAAACATGTGAATGTTGTTGTTTCTGAAATAGGTTAACAATACGGCCTTTTCATCGGTGGTGAGAAGGATGTCACCAAACGGATGTTTTTGGCGTATTATTACTTCTAGCCTTTCACAGTAACCAATAATATCTGCACCTGTCATTGAGGTAACCTCTATCGCATTAGAATAAGGTATCTCGCGTAGTAGCTTCAGGCAGAATTCTAGCTGTCTTTCTAATGCCTTTTCATCCATAGCGTGCTTAGGGGTAGAGAGGATAATCAGGCTTAGTAAGCTTACAGGATTCACCACTGCGGCATTATTAATGCCAGTAATTATGCGATCTCCAGTGTAGTTGACAGCTTCTGTTAACCATTCTGGTGGGCTGTCTTCATGGTATTCGTCATCTCGCCATTGGGGGGCTTTTTCATCCAATAGTTTTTCAAGGTGGATGGGTTCACCAAAGTTAACATGAACTTTTCCAAAGGTACCTTTGATATCTTTGAAGGCTTTGAGGAGGCCGAAAATGGATTCTTTTTTCTTCTTTTTACCGTGCATTTCACCGACATAGGTGCCGCCTTCAAGTAGACGTTCGTAGCCGAAATATACGGGTACAAAAACAAAGGGGCGTTTTCTGGTGCGTAGAAAACTACGGATAGTCATCGAAATCATGCCAGGACGCGGCGCCAGTAAACGGCCGGTTCGACTTCTGCCTCCTTCGATAAAATATTCTACGGGAAAACCTCGGCTAAACATGGTGCCCAAGTATTCATTAAATACAGCGGTGTAAAGCGGGTTGCCTCTAAAACTGCGTCTTAGAAAAAACGCGCCGCTTTTTCGCAGAAAAAGACCCACTAAAGGCATGTTGAGGTTAACACCTGCGGCAATGTGGGGTGGCACATGCCCATTAGCATGTAAAACATAAGACAGTAGTAAATAATCCATGTGGCTGCGGTGACAAGGCACATAAATAATTTCATTGTCATTGGCAACTTTTCGTAAGCGATCGAGGTTGGTAATCGATACGCCGTCATAGAGTTTGTTCCAGAGACGAGTCAATATCAGCTCAAAAGCTTTGATCACTGGGTAAGAATAATCTGCCGCTATCTCGTTGCCATATTTGATAGCCTTAAGCTCTGCCTGAGCAATTGATATATTATGCTCGTTGACTTCATCTTGTACCGCCGCCTTGACACTTTGGGTGGATAACAGCGACTGTACAATGGTTCTTTTGTGGGATAAATCTGGGCCGGTGATGGTTTCTTTCTGGCGACGGAAGTGAACCCGTAAAATACGACCTATCTTACGTACCGTACGTTCGTTAGAGATACTCTCATCTTCTAGGATGACATTTTGTATGGAGAGCGGTTCGTTAAAGTGAACCAGTGTTTGGCGTCCTTGAATGAGAATAATAAAGAATTTGCGTATGAAACCAGGGACAGCCCAGCTTTCGGAGAAAAATGCCTTAAAAATAGAATCTTCTTTGGCCGGGTGGAGGCCCCAAAGAATCGATACGGGCACCAGCTGCACATCGGCATCGTGGAGTTTTCGGACCTGTTCAACTAGCAGATGAAGTTTTTCTGGGTTTTGAGTTTTAACTCGCCAGCCAGCTTTTTCACTGAGGTAGAGGGCGGCGTTATTCTCAATGAGACCAGCAACATTTAAACCATCAATTGGACGAGGTAGCCCCAAATTTTTACATTCTTTATCCATCACCAAAAAATTAGAAAGAGACTTATCTCGCAGCACATAACAGACGGGTTTTTCGGGATCAATGTTGAGATTGCTTAAATCTGAAGGTCTGGCCTTACTTTTTACCAATAAAAATAGAAAGTTTCGGACAATGGTAAGGAGAATGCGTTTTAATCCGGGCATCAATAATTCCTGAAATATATGTCAACGAGGTGTAGTTGGCGCGTTGAAAATGGGCTCTAAAAACGAAAAGCGAGATATCCTTTAGACTGGTTAGTGTACCTGTCTTGGCCCACTCGGCAAAGCCCCAAAGGGAGTAACCCTGTAACAATCTATTAATGGTGAATAATTCTCCTTAGCCTATTGATAATTCGGCTGTATGTTTTATATTTCGGGTCTTGAGTTAAATACACCATGGTTAGGGTTAGAAAGTAAGCTATATGATTGCAATTGAAAATTTGACTAAGCGGTTTGGGCAGTTTACCGCGGTGGATGATCTCTCTTTTACCGTTAAGTCCGGTGAAGTCGTAGGTTTTTTGGGCCCTAACGGTGCTGGAAAATCCACCACGATGAAAATGATCACCGGGTTCTTGGCCCCGACCAGCGGTCATATCTCTGTTTTTGGATATAATCCCCAAACCCACTCGTTGAAAGCCAAAACATTGATGGGTTATCTGCCCGAGGGCGCGCCCTGCTATGGCGACATGACACCGATAAAATTTTTACGTTTTATTGGTGAAGTCCGTGGCTTTAGGGGGGCAGAGCTAACACAGCGAGTGCGGGCAGTGGTGATGTCATTACAACTGGGTTCGGTGTTGAATCAACCGATTGAGACATTATCAAAAGGCTTTAAGCGGCGCGTTGGCTTGGCTCAAGCTATTATCCATGACCCCCAAGTATTGGTGCTTGATGAACCTACCGATGGTTTAGATCCTAATCAAAAACATGAAGTAAGAAGGCTGATCCGGAATCTCTCAAAGGACAAAATTGTCATCGTATCTACCCATATATTGGAAGAAGTGACCGCTGTGTGTACACGAGCAATGATTATTGCCGATGGGAAATTGTTGGTTGATGAGACGCCTGCCGAGTTAGAGGCGCGTTCGCGTTATCACGGCGCGATTAGATTAGAGCTATCCCATGCTAATCATGCGCTAGAGCAGTTAAAAAAGTTGGAGGATGTAGCGTCGGTAACGCAGTCTAGTGACGGCGGCATGTTGACCGTTTTTCCAAAAGATGGCGCGTCACTCTTTTTGCCGATCAATGCGTTGTTGCAAAAGAATAACTGGGAGGTGCATGAATTTCATGTGGAAAAAGGCCGGCTCGACGAGGTGTTTCGCACCATAACTAAGGGCGTTAAAGCCCAAGGAGTTAAGGTCAATGGGTAACTTTTTTGTGGTATTGAAACGGGAGTTAGCGAGTTATTTTGCTACACCGTTGGCTTATGTGTTTATCGTCATGTTTTTGATGTTGACCGGTGTGTTTACATTCTTTATAGGCGGCTTTTTTGAAAACGGACAGGCAGACTTATGGGCGTTTTTTAACTTTCACCCTTGGTTATATTTATTTTTGGTGCCGGCATTATCTATGCGTCTATGGTCCGAGGAGCGAAAAAGCGGAACCATAGAATTACTCATGACCTTACCCATTTCATTAGGAGATATGGTTGTGGGGAAGTTTCTTGCAGCCTGGTTATTTACCGGCATTGCGTTGGCATTAACGTTTCCATTGTGGATCACGGTTAATTACCTGGGCGACCCTGATAATGGCGCAATATTGGCGGGATACCTGGGTAGTTGGATGATGTCTGGGGGCTTTTTAGCGATTGGTTCTTGTATTTCGGCAGCAACAAAAAACCAGGTGATCGCCTTTATATTGACGGCTGTGGTGTGTTTTTTGTTTGTAATGAGTGGGTTTGATTTGGTGTTGGAATGGTTTACTGGCTGGGCCGTGGATTGGGTGGTTGATGCGGTCGCGGCGTTGAGTTTCTTGACACATTTTAATGCCATCGCTAAAGGTGTGTTAGATCTTCGTGATGTGCTGTATTTCATGGTCATCATCATCGGTTGGTTGTTAGCAACTGCCATTGTTCTTGATATGAAAAAGGCGGATTAGGAAAAATGCAAATGAAAACCAATCGATTGTTTTCAGACCTGGGCCTCATCATACTGGCATTTGTCGTGTTGGTCTCCACGGTGGTGATAGACCGAGTTTTTACTAATACGCGGGTGGATTTGACGGAGAATCATTTATACACCTTATCGGAAGGCAGTAAACGCGCGGTGGCAGGCCTTGATCGTCCGGTAGATTTGTTCTTTTTCTTTTCTAAAACAGCGACAAAAGATGCGTTGGCATGGCGTAATTATGCCAAACAGGTAAAAGAACTATTGGAGGAGTTTGAACTAGCATCAGAAGGCAACGTGCGATTGCATGTGATAGATCCTGAGCCCTTTTCAGAGGAAGAAGATCAGGCCGCAGAATATGGTTTAGAAGCGGTAACGTTGGTAGCGGGGGCAGATCCTGTGTATTTTGGCATGGCTGTCATCAGCGGCAATGCCGATACGCGAAGTAAAGAGATTGTGCCATTTTTCCAACCGGATCGTCAGGAATTGTTGGAATATGATATTGCTCGCTTAATAGTGCAAACCAGTTCTATTAAGAAACCCAAGGTAGGTCTTATTAGCGGTTTGGAGGTGAATGGCGGGGTAAATATGATGACTCAAACGCCAAGTCACCCCTGGTTTGTAATCGAACAGTTAGGACAGTTGTTTGACATTAGTCCGTTGAGCCAAGACGAACATGAGATAGAAAAAGATATTGATTTATTGGTGATCATTCACCCAAAAAACCTTCCAGACACCACGGTTTTTGCTATCGATCAATTTATTTTGCGCGGTGGCCGCGCGCTTATTTTTGTAGACCCTTTTGCTGAACAGGATGTGACGGGTATGCAGCAGCCAGGTGCAACTCCATCCTCGAGTTTGCCTGCATTATTTGGTGCCTGGGGAGTGGCATTTGATACGACGCAATTTATTGGGGATTATCAATTAGCTTTGCAGGTGAGTACCGAGCAAGATCAGGCCCCGTTTAAGCACCTAGCAATTTTACATCTGACTGATGAGAACCATGCTGAAGAAGACATGACAATTGTGCAGCTAGAGTCATTGAATTTCTCTACGGCAGGTTATTTGACAGCCGTTGAGGGTGCTACCACCACATTCAAACCTTTGCTGGTGTCATCGGAGTATGCAGCGCCAATCAGTGTTGAGAAAATTTCCGCCGGCAAGAATCCTAAAGATTTGGCGCAGGGGTTCACCGCTACTGGAGAAAAATACGTGTTGGTGGCACGGATCTCTGGCCCTGTCAAAAGTGCGTTTCCTAATGGTACTCCTGTTGGCGAGGGTGAAGTAAAGCAAGCACTAGCGGAGACCACCTCGAAAGAGTATCTCACCGAATCTGCAACGGATGTACAGATCATGATTGTTGCCGATACGGATGTACTGACAGATAGACTATGGGTGAGTATGCAGGAGTTTTTTGGTCAACGCATGGCACAGGCGTTTGCTGATAATGGTTCGTTTTTTGTTAATAGTGTGGACGCATTGTCGGGTAGTTCTGACCTTATCAGTATTAGAAGCCGAGGTAGATTTATTCGACCGTTCACCGTCGTGCAAGATATGAAACTAAAGGCCGAAGCTGCATTTAGAGAAAAAGAAGAGCAGTTGCAGGTAGAGTTGACGTTAACTGAGCAGAAATTAGTTGCCTTGCAGAATCAGCGGGATGACAGTGGTAACATGTTGACCTTATCTGTGGAACAGCAGGTGGAACTGGTTAAGTTTCAGGAGCAAAAGTTGTCTATTCGTAAGCAATTGCGCGATGTGCAACATCAGCTTAATAAAGATATCGAACGCCTGGATATGCGGCTTAAATTGATTAATATCGCACTGGTGCCGGGATTATTGACGGTGTTTGCCATAGGAATGGCATTGTATCGTCGCCGAATGGCGCGAACAGCGTTATAATTTGATCAATTAATTTTATAACCAGATAAACACGACATGCCATTAACCGATGTTAAATCATCCTGTTTCCTGCAATTGGATCGCGAATTAGGTTTATTGCGACAACCGCAAACGCGTAAAGGAGAAGCTAAGCCTTCTGCTTTACGGTTGGTGGTTGGTTATAGTGGTGGCTTGGATTCTGCCGTTTTACTGCATATCGCGGCTGCATATTGCAAGAAGAACCCTGAAGTCGGCCTGGAAGCTGTGCATATTCACCACCAGCTATCTCCCAACGCCGACGCCTGGCAATCACATTGTGAAGCGGTATGCGCACAATACGGCATTTCCTTCAGCGCTAAAAAGGTTGCTGTTGAAATAAAAGGAAAGGGTGTTGAGTCAGCCGCAAGAGATGCTCGTTACGCAGTGTTTAGCCAGGTTTGTGATGCGGATGGTGTTTTATTATTGGCTCACCATCTGGACGACCAAGCGGAAACATTTTTCTTACGGCTTATGCGTGGCAGTGGCCCGCTTGGTCTGAGTTCGATGAAAACAACCAGCCATTACGACCAAATCCCGGTGTTGAGACCATTGTTAGCGGTTTCACGAGCAGAATTGGCATTGTTTGCTGCTGCGGAAGATATCACTTGGGTAACGGATGAGTCGAATGCTTCATCTACCTATGATCGAAACTACCTTCGCCATGAAGTGTTGCCACTGTTGCGTGAGCGCTGGCCCGCGATGACAAAGAATGTATCTCGATCAGCGCGTTTATGTCATGAAGCTGTCTGTTTGAGTGATGAGCTGGCTGAAGAGGATGCAGCTCGGTTGCTGAATGACGCGGGACAGCTGGACGTTGCGGGTTTGAACTTACTTTCTTCTATCCGGATAAGAAACCTATTGCGTTATAGCCTGCGATGCCTAGGCATTTCATTGCCTGCTGAAGTTGTATTGCAACGTGTGCTGGATGAGGTGTTGCCCGCCAGCCCTGAGGCGAAGCCTGTTGTGCAGTGGCCTGGTGGCGAAGTGCGGCGATATGATGGTGCCTTGTATTTGCTCGCACCGTTGACCCTAAAGCTGCCGGTTGACGACAGGCAGCGGTATGTTCTGAGTGACCTCGATGAGGTCGAGGGTTTGCGGGATGCAATGGAGGAAATAGATAGTTACCAGCTTCCTTGGGGCGGACAGGTCTTTGTTTCTGCTAATCGCGAGTGTTTGATGAGTCTACGATCAAAAGAGGGGGCAAGACTGCAGGGGCTGCTGTTCAGCGCTCTGAGCGCACAAGAATGGCAAATGCTGAACATCGGAGTCGGCAAATCAAAGTTAGTTGTGCAACCCTTTAATCGGTCGTCAAACCCGCTAAAACATTGGTGGCAGCAGCAACGCACACCCTACTGGTTCAGGCAGACGCAGCCGTTATTGTATGGTGGCGAGGCGTTGGTTCTGGTGCCGGGGCTCTTCAGTTGCATCTCGGATAAAGCGCCTGAGAATGGCGCCGAGGGGCGTTGGGTTGGTTGGTGGCCTTATAGTTTTGAAAGTGTGGTTAGCGCCGATTGAGCATTGCTTAGCAATGCTGTAGAATTGGCCCCCGTCCAGAGCCATTGGCTCCCCTCACATTTTCCCTAATTTCCGTCTCAGTGGATTGTAATGACACGATATATTTTTGTGACAGGTGGTGTTGTATCATCTCTTGGTAAAGGGATTGCAGCAGCTTCCCTTGCCTCTATTCTTGAAGCCCGCGGTTTGCGTGTTTCCCTAATGAAACTCGACCCTTATATCAATGTTGATCCCGGGACCATGAGCCCATATCAGCATGGTGAGGTGTTTGTTACCGATGATGGTGCCGAAACCGACCTGGATCTTGGGCATTACGAGCGTTTTGTGCGTACCACCATGACCCGTCGAAATAACTTTACTACCGGTCGTATCTACCAAGACGTTATCGAAAAAGAACGTCGTGGCGATTATAACGGAGCGACAGTTCAGGTCATTCCGCATATTACCGATGCCATCAAGGATCGGATAGTAAACAGTGGTTTGGATGCAGAAGTGGTGATTGTCGAGGTGGGCGGAACTGTGGGTGATATTGAATCACTGCCGTTTCTCGAGGCTATTCGACAACTTAGAATTGAAATGGGGTCCCATCGCACTGCCTTTATTCACCTTACGCTGGTGCCTTACATTGCCACGGCGGGTGAGAACAAAACTAAGCCGACTCAGCACTCTGTTAAAGAACTGCGTTCTATCGGTTTGCAGCCAGATGTATTGCTTTGCCGTTCAGACCATAAGATCCCCGATGCATCCTTGGAAAAAATATCGCTATTTACCAACGTAGAACGTCGAGCCGTTTTTGCTTTGCAGGATGTTAATTCTATTTATCGAATACCTTCGGTGTTACATAGCCAAGGCTTGGACCAAATTATCGTCGAGCAGCTGGGTCTTGAATGTAAACCTGCCGATTTAAGTGAGTGGACCGCCGTTGTTGATGCTCAGCTCAATCCGCAGCATGATGTCACTATCGCGATGGTGGGCAAGTACACTGAGTTAGTTGATGCTTATAAGTCACTCAACGAAGCGCTATTACATGCGGGAATTCGTGAGCGTACCAAAATCAATATTGAATACGTTGATGCCGAAGACATCGAGCGCGATGGCACCGATAGCCTAGCAGCGTACGATGCGATTTTAGTTCCTGGAGGTTTCGGTTCTCGTGGTACTGAAGGTAAAATTAGTACGGTTCAGTATGCGCGAGAAAATAACGTGCCTTATTTAGGTATTTGTCTTGGTATGCAGGTGGCGGTTATTGAATATGCTCGTAACGTTGCCGGTATTAAAGATGCCCATAGTTCCGAGTTTCAAACCGAAGGTGTTACTCCTGTGATTGCGTTGATCACCGAGTGGGTTGCGGAAGATGGCGCTATAGAAGTCCGTGATCAGAATTCAGATATCGGTGGCACCATGCGTTTAGGTGCTCAAGAATGTCGTTTAGTTGAGGGCAGTTTGGCTCGAGAGCTTTATGGTCAGGAAGTTATTCGTGAGAGACATCGCCACCGTTATGAAGTGAATAATCAATATATTGATCAGTTGCAAGAAGCCGGTCTTAAGGTGGTGGGCAAATCTATTGATGATACATTAGTTGAGATGATTGAAGTACCCAACCACCCTTGGTTTTCTGCCTGTCAATTCCACCCAGAATTCACCTCCAATCCACGTGATACACACCCATTATTCTTGGGTTATGTACGGGCGGCAAAAGCTTTCAAAGAGAATCGATAATCTAACGATCATGGCAATGGAAGTTGCCATTGCTACTTTTAATACGGGCAAAGAGACGGATAAGCATGATTCAGAAAGTCATCTCCTTAGGTGATATCAACATCGGTAATGATTTACCCTTTGTGTTGTTTGGTGGCATGAATGTGCTCGAATCGCGTGATATGGCGATGCAGATCGCTGAGCATTATGTCAATGTGACACACAAGTTGGGTATCCCATACGTCTTTAAAGCCTCGTTTGATAAAGCTAACCGTTCTTCTATTCATTCTTATCGTGGCCCTGGAATGGAAGAAGGTCTCAGGATCTTTGAAGAGATTAAGAAAACGTTTAATGTGCCTATCATTACCGATGTGCATGAACCTGAACAAGCAGCTCCCGTGGCGGAGGTTGTCGATATTATCCAATTGCCAGCGTTTTTGTCGCGGCAAACCGATTTGGTACAAGCAATGGCGAACACTAAGGCCATTATTAATATTAAAAAGGCTCAGTTTTTAGCGCCACATGAAATGAGCCATATTGTAAAAAAATGCCAAGAAGCAGGCAATGACCAGCTGATTATTTGCGAACGTGGTTCTAGTTTTGGCTATAACAACCTGATTGTGGATATGTTGGGTTTTGGCATCATGAAGCAGACTGGGTACCCGGTGATTTTTGATGTCACTCACGCCTTGCAAAAACCCGGTGGCCGAGCTGATTCTGCTGACGGTCGACGCTCTCAAGTGACCGAGCTTGGGTTAGCAGGAATGTCGCAAGGGTTAGCGGGGTTGTTTTTAGAGGCTCACCCAGCCCCCTCGCAAGCTAAATGTGATGGGCCTTGTGCATTGCCATTAGAAAAACTTGAAGCATTTTTGGCGCAAATGAAAGCCATTGATGATTTGGTTAAAAATTTAGATAAAATTGATACAGAATAGAGTTAACAGGAAGCCATTATGCCTAAGATAGTAGAAATAAGAGCCCGTGAAATTATGGATTCTCGCGGAAACCCAACGGTAGAAGCCGATGTGATTTTGGAATCAGGCGCGGCAGGTTTTGCCTGTGCACCTTCCGGTGCATCCACCGGGTCTCGAGAAGCGTTAGAACTTCGTGATGGCGATAAAGCCCGTTACAACGGTAAGGGTGTGCTAAAAGCAATATCTTTTATTAATAATGATATTAAGCAGCTGTTGGTTGGAATGGATGCGACGGATCAGCGTGCTATAGATCAGGCCATGATTGATGCCGACGGTACGCCAAATAAGGGAAAGTTTGGTGCGAACGCTATCTTAGCGGTTTCTTTGGCAACCGCAAAAGCCGCGTCGGTACATAAAGGTGTTGCACTCTATCAATATATATCTGAATTGATCGACGGTAAGCCGGGTCCATACACGCTACCTGTTCCAATGATGAATATCATCAATGGTGGAGAGCATGCGGATAATAATATCGATATTCAAGAATTTATGATTCAGCCGGTAGGTGCTAAGAGCTTTAGCGAAGCGTTGCGTTACGGGGCAGAAATATTCCACGCTCTAAAGAAAGTTTTGAAAGACCAAGGCCTAAACACAGCGGTGGGTGATGAGGGTGGTTTTGCACCTAACTTGCCATCGAATGAATCCGCCTTAGAAGCCATCATGGAGGCGATTAAGTCTGTGGGTTTAACACCCGGCGAAGACGTAACGTTGGCTTTAGATTGTGCTGCTTCAGAATTCTATCGTGACGGTAAATACCACCTTGCTGGCGAAGGCAAAGTATTGGATTCGGAGGGGTTTGTTGATTACTTAGCGGGACTTTGTGATCGCTACCCTATTATCTCCATAGAAGACGGTCTCGATGAAAGTGATTGGGATGGTTGGAAAATAATGACCGAGAAGCTGGGTGATCGTGTTCAGTTAGTGGGTGATGATTTGTTCGTAACCAACACCGCAATACTGCAAGAAGGTATTGATAAAGGTATCGCTAACTCTATTTTGATTAAGTTCAACCAAATCGGTACTTTATCTGAAACGTTAGACGCGATTCAGATGGCGAAAGATGCCGGTTACTCTTCAGTTATTTCTCATCGTTCTGGCGAGACTGAAGATACCACGATTGCGGATCTTGCAGTTGCAACTGCAGCAGGGCAAATTAAGACGGGTTCCCTATGCCGTTCTGATCGAGTTGCTAAATATAACCAGCTTCTTCGTATCGAGGAATCCTTGGCGGATGCTGCCGTATATCGAGGTCGTGCTGAATTTAAAAACTAGTCCACTAAAAGATAGGTTGCTTGAAATACAGCGTTTTGGGGTCAATACTTAGCCAAGCTGATAGTTGTAACCTAGGGCATTAGATTATTAACGGAGATCGTTATGAGTGACAATTCCAAGCCCGTGGCACGTTTGCCTCGAGTATTGTTTTGGTTGCTGATAGCGATTTTTGTGTTTCTGCAATTGCGTCTATGGACGGGGGATGGAAGCCTGGCGGAGGTTTGGCAGTTGCGCGGTGAGATAGAGAAACAGCAGCAAAAAAACCATGTATTGTCTGAACGTAACCGACGYCTCTCTGCAGAAGTTAAGGATTTAAAAGAAGGGTTGGACGCSGTTGAAGAGCGCGCTCGCTCACAGCTAGGTATGATCAAAAAAGATGAAACCTTCTATTTGATTATTGATGAAGAAAACAAATAACCCATGAGACAGAAACCTCGATATTGGTGTATTGTGCCCGCAGCCGGAGTGGGGTCTCGTATGGGAGCGTCGATTCCCAAACAATACCTTCCTCTTAATGACTCTACAGTTATCCAGCAAACCCTCCTTAAATTGACCCAAATCGAGCATTTTGAAGCTATCGTAATATGCCTATCGGAATCTGATGGTTGGTGGCAGGCACTAGAACAGCCTAAAGATGGGCGAATTGAAATAGCGCTAGGCGGCAAAGAACGTTGTGATTCTGTGCTTAATGGTTTACAGCATTTGACTGATAAAGCCCAAGATCAAGATTGGGTGTTGGTGCATGATGTCGCTAGGCCTTGTGTGCGTACAGAGGATATTCTGAACCTTATCGAGAAAGCAACTGAGCATGCGGTAGGTGGGCTTTTGGCCGTGCCGGTAAGAGATACAATGAAGCGGGCCGATAATACTGGAGCAGTTAGTGAAACTGTTTGCCGTGAAAATTTGTGGCACGCATTAACGCCACAGATGTTTCGTTTCGGTGATCTAAAGCAAGCAATAACAACCAGCTTGCAAGCCGGTTTACCAATAACAGATGAGGCTTCTGCTATAGAGCAACAAGGTATGAACCCTTTACTAGTAGAAGGCCATGCCGATAATATTAAAATCACTCATCCAGAAGATTTGGAGTTGGCTGCGTTGTTCTTGAAACAACAATCGGTGAAGTGAT
>NVVG01000086.1 GCA_002402125.1 Moraxellaceae bacterium | reverse complement strand
ACCGACTTCTCTGAGCGCGACATGGGGCCTGCACGAGACTCATTTGATGACTTTAACCGCTTGATAAATCGCTTTCCAAACAGTGATTATGCAGAAGATGCCCGGCAACGTATGGTCTACCTCCGCAACTTATTAGCGGCCTATGAACTGAAAGCCGCTGAATTTTACATCACTCGAGGGGCATATGTTGCCGCCGTCAAACGCGCAACCTTTATTGTGGAAAACTATGATCGCACCCCATCGATGGGCGATGCCTTGGCAGTTATGACAAAAATGTATCTGGAACTAGGGCTTAACGACCTTGCCGCCTCCGCTGAAAAAACCCTGGCGTATAACTTCCCGCAACACCCAGAGCTTAACGCCCAAGGTAAACTCATTTACACTCCAAGAAGCCAAATAAAGCCCTCGCTACTTAGCGTGGTAACCTTTGGCTTCTTTAACTAAATCTAGTTTAACTACATTTATGCTCCTGCGGGCCAACGACAGGTGATAGGGTAACGTCGATCACGACCAAACCCTCTCGATGTTATGCGTACACCCACTGGAGCCTGTCTTCGCTTATATTCATTAAGATCAACCAAGCGGATGACCTGCTTTACCACCTCAAACTCAAAACCTTCCGCGACAATCGCATCCAGACTACGATCCTCCTCGACATACAATCTTAAAATTTCATCAAGGATCGGATAAGGTGGTAGCGAATCTTCATCCTTTTGATCAGGCGACAACTCCGCCGATGGTGGTCGATCTATAACTCGTTGCGGTATAGGAGGATTATCGGGCGTTAGGTTATTGCGATATTCGCATAAGCGAAAAACTAATGTCTTGGGAACATCTTTTAGGACATCAAAACCACCGGCCATATCACCATACAAGGTGGAATAGCCTACCGCCATTTCACTCTTGTTGCCTGTCGTTAAGACGATTAAACCTCGCTTATTGGACACTGCCATGAGCAACACCCCCCGGCAACGAGCTTGCAGATTTTCTTCCGTAGCATCTGGCTGGGTGCCGGCGAAATCCACCGCCAGCGCCTCAATAAAGGCGTTATACATCGGTTCTATGGGTTTAATCTGGTATTCCACACCAAGAATACTAGCCTCCTTTTCCGCATCCTCTAGGCTCATTTGTGATGTGTAACGAAACGGCATCATTATCGCCTCTACCCGATCGGCGCCTAATGCATCGACCGCAATCGCGAGGGTTAATGCGGAATCGATTCCACCGGATAACCCCAATACAGCACCCCGGAAACCGTTTTTATTAACATAATCTTTCACCCCAAGCACGAGGGCATTGTAGACACTCTCTTCAAGCGGGGGGTCTTTCGGAACAGCTGCTCGAATGGCCACGATATCTTTATCGTGCAACTGGAAATGAAATGGATACAGCGCCTCTTGATAAAGCTCCGCCTTCATGACGCATTGCCCTAAATGATCAACAACCATTGAGCCACCATCAAAAACCAACTCATCCTGCCCACCCACTAGGTTAACGTAAACGATTGGCATTTGGGCCGATGTCGCCCGCTGTGCCAGTAAATCACGCCGCTCCTGTGGCTTATTGGTATGAAACGGTGAGGCATTTATATTCAACATTATCTGTGCGCCCAACAGCCGAGCCTGTGCTATGGGTTCCGGGTGCCAGATATCTTCACAAATAGTAATTGCGGCAGAAACACCCGCAATCGTCACCACGCAAGGTTTTGAACCTGGGGAGAAATAACGCTTTTCATCAAAAACCTGATAATTCGGTAACTCTTGTTTAAAATACTCGGCGACGATTTGACCATCCACAATCACCCCTGCGGCGTTATAGAGCTTTCCATCCAACGCTTTAGGGTACCCCAACAGCACGGCAATCCCTCGTGGCAATTCGGCTTTTAAACATGCCAAGCCAGCATCAATTCGAACACTCATGCTAGGTCTTAATAATAAATCTTCTGGCGGGTAACCTGTCAGGGTTAGCTCTGGAAACACAATAACATCAGCCGCATGTTTTTCCACGGCCTGACCAGTGGCCTCTATGACCTTCTGAACATTACCTTGAATATCACCGACTAAAAAATTCAACTGTGCGGCAACAACCTGTAAACCTTTGCTTTTCATCAATATTTAGCTCTTTATTGGTACAACGGAATGGTTTCATCCCAAAGTCAGGTATTTTGGGCGAAATAGGTAAAGAAGGCAAAGAGAAGCACGTCAATATTTGCGCGTGGATTCCTCTACATGCTATCCAGGTTAGGTTAAACTTGAAATAACCCACGGATACCTAACTACATTTCGGAAATTTTATGTTGATAAAAGCCCTACTTCTCGTTGCCCTAATTGTCGCTATTGTCACCTTGATAAAACGTGGTCAACAAAAAAACCACCACAATCCGGTACAGCCCCCTAGCGTAGAAACAGTATCAGATACAGAAACGATGAAACGCTGTGCTGAATGTGGCGTACATTTGCCCGAAAAAGAAGCTATCAGCTACCAAACACTGCATTTTTGCTGCAATGAACATAAGAAAGCTTATCTACAAGATAAAGATACGTAATCAACATCATTTACTATGCTTAACTTTATCTAATTGAAAATATAGGTGGCCCTCCCGTTGAACAGCATCCCCCCCTTTGACAGCGATGCCATATCAACCGAAAGAGAATGGAAAACCCTTAGAATCTATCTCTTCTATCGGTTATTTTTGTCCATCTCGCTACTTGTGATATATCTCATTTCAAGCCCAACTAAATCACTACCAACAACCAACCAAACACTGCTTATCATCACAACGATAAGCTATCTCGCATTATGTTTATATGACGTTTACTTCACTAGGAAAGTGCTCACCATAGGCAAATTGCACATATTTTTCATCGTGCTTATTGATGTAGTTTGTGTTGCATTTCTTGAATACCTCAATGGCGAGACTTCGAGTAATCTTTCCATATTACTCATTGTAAGTGTTGCCGCCGGCAGCATTCTTGTTGAGGGACGATTATCATTATTATTTGCCGCCATGGCCACCTGGGCAATCTTCTTAGAAAACATTCAACAATCACTGACCACTCAACAATTTAACAGCGATGACTTCCTGCAAAGTGGTTTTCTTGGAATTGCCTGTTTTGTTACTTCGATCATTGCTCAGCAATTGGCGCTACGACTCAGGGCCAGCGAAGCGCTCGCCACCCTACGGGGCATGGAAGTCGCCAACCTTGAAGAGTTAAACAAACATATTATCCAACGCATGCGCACCGGCATAATTGTTGTTGATAGTAAAAATGTAGTGATAATGATTAATGATGCGTGCTGGCGCCTTCTTGGCATGCCAGAAATCCAGACTCATACTCACATCGAGAATTTGTCGCCAGAGATGTCGGCTCACCTCAGTCAGTGGAAAGAAAACAACCTATATCGAAGCCCACCGTTTAAAGCATCTATCAGTGGACCAGACGTACAGGCCAATTTCACCTTACTAAAGTCCACACGCAATTCAGAAGTCCTCATATTTGTGGATGACAACACGCGCATGGCACAACAGGCGCAACAATTAAAACTCGCTTCGTTAGGTGGTCTAACCGCCAGTATCGCTCACGAGATTCGCAACCCCTTAGGCGCAATCAGTCATGCTGCGCAGCTACTACACGAATCACCCGAGCTAGTAAAAGAGGATATTCGTTTAACRGAAATMATCCAACAACATTCGAAACGCATGAACAATGTCATTGARAATGTTTTGCAACTYTCACGACGCAGYCCAGCKCAACCCCAATTAATCAATCTTGCYCAATGGGTCAGMGGTTTTATTGARGAATTCAAATYAACCGTRSCYCCCCCTATCACCATACATTTCCAAGAAAACATTCCGKCAACRGAATGTAGRGCAGACCCCAGTCAAATCCAACAGGTMTTAAGTAATYTATTTATTAATGGRCTTCGCTACAATGAAAAACAAACCGGTAATCGAGAAATCTGGGTRATTACCGATATGGCACTACAAACCGAACAACCCTATATAGAAATCATAGACAAAGGCCCTGGCRTAYCCAAAGAGCAAGCAGCAAAAATCTTTGAGCCATTTTACACAACTGATAAAACCGGCACTGGACTTGGCTTATATATTTCAAAAGAACTTTGTGAAGCTAATCAAGCCCGCTTGGATTTCATTCCTACTCCTACTGGCAGCTGCTTTCGTATAACTTTTTCACACCCTGGCAGACAAACAGCACTATAACGACACTATAACGACACTATAACGACACTAAAACGATGACTACACTATGACTACACATCACGCACTTATCATTGATGACGAACCGGACATTCGAGAACTGCTTCAGCTAACCCTGTCTAGAATGGGAATAAAAGCATCATTGGCTGCAGACCTAAAACAAGCCCATGATTTAATCCAGACTGAAACATTTGATTTGTGTATAACAGACATGAATTTACCCGATGGTAACGGTATCGAGCTCGTCAAATACGTACAAAAAAACCGCCCTAACATGCCCGTTGCAGTACTTACCGCCTACGGCAGTATGGAAACAGCCGTGTCAGCCCTTAAGGCTGGTGCATTTGATTTTGTTTCCAAACCAGTGGACTTACAGCGCCTACGGGATCTCATTACCACCGCAATAAAGCTAACGGAAAAAACCCGCCACGAAGATCTGCCCGACAAGAACAATTCGCCTATTAGGGGTAATTCTGAGGCAATACAGAAATTACATAAACAAATCTCAAAGTTAGCCCGCAGCCAAGCCCCAGTCTATATCAGCGGCGAGTCAGGCAGTGGAAAAGAACTCGTAGCACGACAAATCCACGAACTTGGCGCCCGCACCAATGGGCCGTTTGTCCCGGTAAACTGTGGCGCAATACCCGATGAATTAATGGAGAGCGAATTTTTCGGGCATAAGAAAGGCAGTTTTACCGGAGCCTACGAGGACAAAACCGGGCTATTCCAAGCTGCACAAGGCGGCACCCTATTTCTAGATGAGGTTGCCGATCTACCCATGCATATGCAGGTGAAACTTCTACGAGCCATACAAGAAAAGGCCATCAGGCCCGTTGGCACACAAAAAGAAGTCAGCACAGACATCCGCATTCTTAGTGCAACTCATAAGAATTTGGAAAAGCTGGTTGAAGACGGATCATTTCGTCAGGATTTATTCTACAGGATCAATGTTATCCAACTTGAAGTACCTCCGCTTAGGGAAAGAAAAGAAGACGTATTGTTACTTGCAAAACATATACTAGTAACACTCGCCAAGGAATGGCAAACGGACAACATCAAACTCACAGACCAAGCGATAAGCGCGTTAAAGGCATACAACTTCCCTGGCAATGTACGTGAGCTGGAAAATATTTTAGAACGCGCGACGGCTTTATGTGATGACAACATCATCACTCCAGAAAACCTACAGCTGCCCGCCGCAACAACCGCAACGGTAGAAGACGCTCAATCTCTTGATGACTACCAATTACTCGATGTATTCATGGGTGATTCTCTAGAAGAATATTTAACCGACATTGAGAAACAGGCCATATTGAAAGCACTCGACGATACACGATGGAACAGAACTGCGGCGGCTAAGAAATTGGGCATGACATTTCGATCCTTACGATACCGACTTAAGAAACTAGGCCTAGATCAGGACGAGTAATTCCAATTTTTTTTGCCTTTCATCTGTCTTCCTAGCATTTACTTTAAGCAGGAAAGCAGATGAAACAATGCATACTCAAAGCTACGCGAGCATTCTCTCTTTTAGAGCTCCTCGTTGCCATTAGCATAACGGCCATAATTATTACACTTGCGGTGCCGTCGTTTACTAGTCTCATTAAGCAGTCCACCGTAGAAAGCAAGGCCAATATCATCTTTGACATTTTTCAACTTAGTCGCCGCATGGCAATTAGTCAGGGGAAATACATTACTATTTGTCCAAGCGTCAACGGCAGCCAATGTAGCAACAAATGGCAGGATGGTTTAATGGCATTTTTCGATAAAGATATAGACCGAACTCGATCCGCTAATGAAGAAATAATAGCCTTACAACCAACCACAGCATCAGCAACACTTCACGGAAACCGTAAATATTTCACCTATGGCCCACTAGGAACCCTAAAAGGCGGCATGGGAAGTCTTATCGTATGCTCAGGCGACACTGGCATATCCACCCGTTTACTGGTTAGCCAAATGGGTAGGATTCGCGTTGAAATAGAAGAACATAATCCATCTTGTAAAAATGGATTTCGCTATTGATAAAACCTCRAAATATTATTTTATTTTTCCATCTGGAAATAGGCGAAACACGTCTTCACCTCTCGCAGCTTCATGCCAGGACATTAGATGTGTGAGATTTACAGGTACATCCACCTTTCCAATTACACGACTACCTGATAACAAGTAGATGCCATCCCCTAACATAAAACTAGCTATTGAACCTAATGACGAAAGTGACAATCCATCCAAAACAATGGCATTACCAATACTKGCCTCTACKACATCACCRTTACCACTAAAAACCCCCCARCCAGAAACCTCATCAATACCATAAAGTGACACTTCCCCTGGAGAATGGCATTGTCCTTGAGGTGGTTTATTCGGCGTATACGTTGAAAAAAATATTTTTCCACCAATTACAGAGGAGCTCCCCATCACCTTCTCTCCCTCTGCCAACAACGGTATCCTAAAACCATTCATTTTCTTTYTATCCACAAAAACCGACGTATCTGAAAGGGGAAGGTCATCCAATGTCAAAGGATACTTCACTAACRCATCWCGGCGATCTTTAATCACAAAAAACTCATTTTTAATTTTTGTCGATAAAGGGTTTTCWCGCCACCCTGAACCTATCGTTAACTGTCKATAGAAACCATGTTCATCCGTTGCCAMACTCAAACTTGGACTTTCATAAAAAAAACGTGATTCAGACGGCTTTTTCGACAGTTYCGTTCCTAATGTTGCCAACAACTCMACCTGAATAGCCGCGGTATCCGGAACATCTTCCGCACCTTTTACRCCAGRAGAAAATGAATATGCAAATACTCTTCCAGCAATATCCACTCCATAGAAACGATCAAGATATCCGTCACCATCTTCATCCAACGTTCGAATCCGACCTACAACACTATCTTGCATATTCTGATTMGGCAGGTCGCTACGAGAATCACTTGAGGTCCACCAGACAACATCTCCCGCTCGATATTTTCCTGCCGACTTCTGAGCTAACAACATAAAAATCTGATTACCACAAGGCATACCTACTCTACCGCACTGATCRTAGTTCACCTTACCTGCAACGGTGTTATTACCATAGAGGCCATCATAAATCTCGTCATACCCGCCGGCTACGATCAACACAGCCACTGGAGCATCAATACCAGGCAACCTTGTCCAGGCGAGTGTTGGCTCAGACCAAATTTGCCCCATATTAGCAACACTTGGATGACTRCTTGGCGACAGGTCAAATAATACAGAAGGTCGAGACGGGTCTGTCATATCAAAGCCATAAAAATGCCTACCGCCTCGTCGCATTCCRCCATAAATATAGACAAAATCTTCTGGAGATGAAGCGTCAATGATTCCATCATTATCCCCATCGTGACGCCAAACAGTCCACTGACCATCCATCCCATACAACACTGGCCCGACGTTTTGCTCCGCAAATTTAGGTACATTTTCTAACAGTGCAACAGGAAAAGTTGATGACAACTCCTTTCCCGTCATTGCATCAATCGCCCGTATATAGCCATCGTTCGTTGACAAAAACAATACCGACTTTTTCGTCCTGCTTTTGTTCTCACTACTATGTTCATTAACCGTAGTTCCGAAATTTACTTTTTTGGCGGGATCAATCACCGCCCCATAATTCACAACAACAGGCTTAGAATGTAAAGGAGCCCCATAAAATTGGCGAGAATAGGTTTCTGCCGCGCGCAATACTGGCGACTGACTCTCCGGCTTTGCCTGACTCAGGCTATAATATTCTTGACCCACCACTGGTGATTTTTCACTAGGCCTATCCCTTCCCAACAACCAATCCAGATTATTCTTTACTCTCTTTTTGCCTGACGAGGACGCCTTGCTCCAGTCCTCATTCTTAATATTACTAAAATCTAGAGACGTTTCTTTTGCGAGAAAGTATTGGCGGAGAAAGTGGGCCGCAGACCCATCCACCAAATTGTCCAAGTCAACAGCGCTACCAAACGATTCAACTTTAGTCAACGTAGTAGAAGATGTTTGAATAAATAAATTACGCCTTCCGACCACTGGCTGATGCACTGCCGCACCACCTTGAGTCACAACATTTCCGTCAGCTAAGGCAGCATTGTTCCACCAACTCCTAGCTCGTTTTCCATTTGAACTACCATGAGCAATACACCCCCCCTTCAAACCCGTTGATTCCTCACATGGAACAACAGCAACTTTTGACTGGTTACCTGACACATAACTTAGTACATGGCCACTAGCGCCTAAGCCATCGTCCAAAGCGTAACGTTTCAGGTTGCCATACCAAAAGGATCTAAGAGTTGGTTTAAACATCGAATAATACACTTGCTGCTGATGTTCAAAACCATTCATCTGATTTACCGGGATAGTTGCTGCGGAGGATATCGAAGCGAACTCTTTGTTTTTGCCTTTTATGATTGCACTAAAGGTACTCCGCAAACCGCTCACAGACCAAACCTTACTATACCGAGCGTTTTTCAGCGGATGCAACCTATCGAAGGAAGCTGAAACCAACTCATCCTGTATTTCATCGACACCAATACCTGCCGCGACAACAATAATATGTTTATCATTATCGCGACAAGATGACACCTCACCATAAACTGAAATCTCTTCATTTAGGAAATATTCATTTTTATAATTAGCACCATTTTTTAAATTCTCGAATTTTGACAGTAACAAATCTCTCTGTGACAGTTCGAATTCTGGCAGGAATTTATCTAGAGCATCAATAGAAACTAACAATTGCACTCCAAGAGAGTCGACCACAGATAGGCCTATGGATACATTTTYAAGTTGATTATTTTCATCMGYCAAYAATGCTATCAAATCACCATAAATATTTTCTGTTACTGAACAATACTCCTCCAGAAATTCTGTTTCCGAAAATAATCTACATTTTTCATAAAATGAAACATCAACAACCAACAATATCTCGGTGGTTGTTGGTACGCCTGTATTAACATAGATATCAGTATCGTCCGCAAAAACGGAAGCCGACAAAAACAATGACCATAATAAGTAGAAATTGAATTTACACATAAGAATTTCATTCCATTGAAATAGACAGTTTTATTTTTTTGGTTTCAAAGCATCAAAACCTACCGATATGCCAAAACGCTTCCAGCGTTGCGTATTCGCATACGCATACGCATAACTAGATGCCCCGCCTTCCAAGTACCCCACCCCCGTTGTATCAAACAAATGAAATGAAAAATGTTCAACATCATAACCTGCCACTGGAAGCGCACCCGTTTTTTCTGTAATGGCATATGCATACAGTGAATTAGGGTACCCCGAAGATGCCATGCTCTGCGACAACCCAACTCCAACCATTGGCAGACAGGAGGTACTTTTTCCACTAACAAGAACACCCGATTGAAGGCAGTTGACCTGCCTCCCTATTTTCATGAGTTCTTGAAAGAAAACACTATCTTTTCCAACTCGCTGCCCCTCAATTAGAACACCATTAATTGCAGATTCAGCTGCTTGCAAAGCATAAACATCTTTTTGTGAACTATTTACACCTAACTGTTGAAAAAAACCGTTTCTTAGGGCCGAGACCCCAAAAAAACTTATCGACAACAAAAGCAACATCACCATTACAAGTATTACCCCGCGAGCCATTACACCATTGATTGCATTCATCTCCGAACCCTCCTCACAAATATTCCCTTAAAACCAACCATCCTACCTATGCACAAAGTTTCTTATGGCTGTCGTACTGACAAACAAACGCCGCAAATATCCATCCGGCGACGCGGTAAACCTATCGGGAACAAACCGATCTAGCACCCAAACACGGTTGCCCGATACTGCCGATTTTCCTGAATTAATCTTTTGTTCACTTTTTACAACAATTGCGATTTTTACACTGACCACATGCGGACTAACTTCTGCTTCAAGGACATTACCTGCAACATATATATCCGCACTACCATATCCAACATCAAACAATGCAGAGCGATCAAGATCAACGCCATAAGCAACTTGAAACGATTCAACATTATTAATAATAGGTGCGCTAATACCATCACTATCAGAACATAACAGCGACTCAGCCTTCACATAGAACCTCTTCCGTTTAACACCAGAGCCGGCCTGTAACGGTCCTCCCATACAATCAGTACCAGCTCCGGCAATTTGAATTTCCAGCACATCATACGGCTCCCCATCTGAATTGCTTGAAAACACAAAAGAATTCACCACTCCCTGAGCCCCACCAAACCCTGACAACTTCATTTGTGCAGCCAACAGATCTTCCGCATAACGCCCTTGTTCCTGCATCAACGACAATGCCCTTTGCAGATTGTATGTTCCTTTATTATCAACATAGAGTTTTAGTGTCACCGCGAAAATAAACAAACCTAATGCCAACGACACCATAAGTTCGACAAGTGTTAACCCTAAAGAAAATTTCCGCCCATGCACAACACACTCTCCATTAAAATATTCGTACCGAAACCTGCCTACTGAAAAACCATAAATTATAGCTTCTGAAAAGCCATAAAACTAACTGCAACACAATGATGATTTAATACCTGCTCCACTGTACCTAGTGATTTTCCACGACAGTCCTTTAAGGCACTCGCACCCTCATTTTCCCAAGCCACCTCAACACATGCAGCAGAGTTATTTCCTGAACATTGATACGCTATATGAACTATCCCTTGAGGCAAAGCTACGGCCAACAAGTTACTCACTTCAAAATGATCGTAACGTGCAATTTCTTCTGCCAGATCACAGCCTTGCCCCACATCCACAGGCATTGTTTTTTTCGCACATGGCTCCTGCAACATCGAATCAACACCCCGCCACTGTTGCGACACATATAAATCAGGCCAGCCTCTAGGGTTGGCTTTGATTCTTTCGATAACATCTTGTGCAATCGCTATTGCTTGAGTTCGGTGATATGCATCATTCACTACCATCACAGATTGCAATTGCATGGCAACAACTCCGACCACGCCTATGCCCAATATTAATAGTGACACCAAAATTTCTACCAGACTGGCTCCGACGGGAGTTTTATCGAGCCCCATCAACTTACACAATCATCGTAACTTAGGCCGTTTCCAAATAGCCACAACCCTGAAGCATAATAAACAACCTCACCACATCGATCTTGTGCCTGTTGATCGATTGGGGTTGCCTTAATAAAAAAGCCTTCGTCTTTATCTAACGATGCGACGATATGATACCGTTCGGTATGACTTGTCTTTCCAGCCCCAGCTTGATAACTCATGGTTGTTACTTTTACCCTATTAAGGGTTGACGCCAATTCTAATACTTGGCCGATCGCCTCCAACCTCGCTGCCCGCTGAACACTTTTGCTATAGGAAGGTATCGCTACCATCGCTAATATTCCAATAATGGCTAGTGCAACCATCAATTCAATTAGGGTAAATCCTTTTCCATACGTCATATCTACGCCCCTCCTTCGACAAAATTGTGTTTTAACTTTCACTAAAACAAATACAAAGAAGAAGACAAATACGGCACAAATAAATGTAAAGAAACTATACTAATAAAATCAGAAAAATCTAGATGGAGACAACTTTTAGCTCTTTAGGCATAGAAAAAGTAATATTTTCTAACGTCCCTTCTAGCTCAGAAGGCTGATTGCAACCCCACTCCCGCAACCGATCGACCACTTGCTGCACAAGCACATCAGGGGCGGATGCTCCCGCAGTGACTCCAACAGTAGCAACATTTTCAACCCATTTTCTTTCTAACTGATCCGGGCTATCAACCAGGTAAGCCGCTGCGCCACAGCGCTGCGCCAATTCACGAAGACGATTGGAATTTGAGCTATTGGGAGAACCCACAACAAACACCACGTCACTTTCCAACGCCAACTTCTTTACTGCATCCTGCCTATTCTGTGTGGCATAACAAATATCGTCTTTACGCGGTCCCTCTATCGCAGGAAAACGCTTGCGCAATGCATCGATAATGTCAGAGGTATCATCCACCGATAATGTTGTTTGGGTAACATAAGCAAAGTGCAAAGGGTCACGAACCTCTAAATGCTCTACATCCCCAACGCTTTCCACCAAATAAATCGCACCTGTTTCACTGTCATATTGTCCCATCGTACCTTCGACTTCTGGATGACCTTCATGACCAATCAATACACACTCACGATGATCACCCGAATATTTTGCAACTTCCATATGTACTTTAGTTACTAATGGACAGGTGGCATCGAACACCTTTAAGCCTCGAGCCTTCGCTTCACGTTGCACTTGTTGGGAGACTCCATGGGCACTAAATATAACAATAGAATCATCCGGCACTTGATGTAATTCATCAACAAAAACTGCGCCACGCTGGCGCAAACCATCGACGACAAATTTGTTGTGCACAACTTCGTGACGGACATAGATGGGTTCACCGAACACATCCAAGGCTCGATTAACAATAGCAATCGCTCTATCAACACCTGCGCAAAACCCCCGCGGGTTTGCCATTTTTAAGTCCATCATTATGCCTCGTACATATAATCTACGGTATCAACTGTACAGCTTGGCTGTCAGCATCAACAATATTAATAATTTCAACATCAAACGTTAGATCTCGCCCTGCCAATGGGTGATTAAAATCGATAACTATTTCATCGCCCTCAACACTTTTGACAACACCGGGGGTTTCGGCCTTACTTTTATCTGCAAAAGAAATCACAACCCCCGGCTCAAGCGCAATATCTTGATTAAAGCGAGAGCGATGCATTCGCTGGATATTGTCTTCGTTGTAGGGTCCGAACGCCTGCTCCGCTTCCAATACCACAGATCGTTTATCGCCGACTTTCAAACCAAATATCGATTGTTCAAAGCCGGGCAATATATTACCGTCCCCTACAACAAAGGTGGCTGGATCTTTTTGTTTGGTGCTATCAAGCACCGTGCCATCAAGCAATATGACGGAAAAGTGCAAGGTGACACGCTTACCAGGCCCTATCACCATTATTGCATCTTGTGAGGACATCAGATTTTCTCTCGTGTAGTCAGGTGCATAGGTTCTCGCCGCGGATCACTTCTTCGGGTTCTTTATTACATCAATAGCCATCATTAAAGCTCCCAATGAAATCCCAGAGTCCGCTATATTAAATGCCGGAAAGTAATTATCTCCCCAATGAAACGAGAGAAAGTCCACCACATAACCATACATCACTCGATCCACTAAGTTGCCTAATGCACCACCAAGCACAAGCGCTAAACATATGCCCATCCACTTATCGGTTTTCGGTAATCTGTGCATCCATACGGTTAACACTATACTTATCACAACGGCTATTACGGTAAAGAACCACCGCTGCCAGCCTCCCTCACTGGCCAAAAAGCTGAATGCTGCACCCGGATTATGCGCCAGGGTTAAATCAAAAAACGGTGTAATCTGCACCTTTTCATACATTACAAAGCTACTGCTAATGAGTATCTTGGTAATTTGATCCAATACCAATACCAAGCCTGCCAACCAAAGCCACTTCAACATACCTGTTGGCTGCGTATTTTCTACTTGTTCAGTCATAATAATCTCTAATTTTTAGGCCGACGGGTTAAGCAAACAACCGCGTCTCACCTTCACCTTCAATATTTTCCACACAGCGACCACATAAGGTCGCGTGCTCAGTATGTTGACCGACATCTTCGAGGTGATGCCAGCAACGCTCACATTTCTCATGGGGCGATTTTGCAACCTTCACACGCAAACCATCCACCTCACCCGGCAACACATCCGCGTCAGCCCCATCATCCAATTTCACTGTCGCACTGGAGGTAATCAGTACAAAACGTAATTCATTTTGCAGCTGATCTAGTGCCGCTTTTAATTCCGCAGAGCAATACAGCACAACTTCAGCATCTAGGCTGCTTCCCACCGTGCCCTCTTTACGTGCCAGTTCAATCTGTTTGTTTACCGCAGTCTTTACCGCCAGAATGGTTGACCAGTATTCTGCATTCATGGCGCCGTCAGCATCCGCCGTAAACAAACCGTCATACCAACGTTCCAAGAAAATTGTGTCGCCACGCTCTCCTGGTAGGTGCTGCCATAACTCATCTGCGGTATAACTCAAAATCGGCGCAATCCATCGTACTAACGCTTCAACAGCATGATACAGAGCGGTTTGCGCCGAACGCCTTGGTAGACCGTCGGCCTTAGCGGTATATTGACGATCTTTAATGATATCTAAATAAAAACTACCCAATTCCAATGCACAGAAATTATGTATTCTCTGGTAGATGCTGTGAAATTGGTAGGTCTCGTAGAGATTTTGTATTTCTTGTTGCAATTGCGCTACCTGATCTACCGCCCAACGGTCAAGCGCCACCATTTTTTCCGCTGGCACGATGTCTGTTGCTGGGTCAAAGCCCTGAAGGTTCGCCAATAAGAAACGTGCTGTGTTGCGGATACGACGATAGGAATCGGCGGTACGATTTAAGATCTCGTCAGACACCGTCATCTCACCACGGTAATCCGTTGCCGCCACCCATAGGCGAATAATATCGGCACCCAACGTCTTCATTACTTTTTGTGGCGACATGACATTGCCCAAGGACTTGGACATTTTCTTGCCATCTTTATCCACCACAAAACCATGGGTCAACACGGATTTATAGGGTGCTTTACCATGGATAGCGATACTGGTTTTTAATGACGACTGGAACCAACCTCGATGCTGATCCGAACCTTCCAAATATAAATCTGCTGGCACATGTAATTCTTCTCGGCGCTCAAGCACCGCCGCATGGGTCACTCCAGAATCAAACCAAACGTCTAAGGTATCGGTGACCTTTTCGTAAACCTCCGCATCTGCACCCAACACTTCCGCTGGATCAAGATCGAACCATGCCTCCATACCCTTTTGTTCAACCCGCTTTGCCACTTCTTCGATCAAACGAGGGGTTTCAGGGTGAAGTGTTTGGGTTTCTTTATGGATAAATAATGCCACCGGCACACCCCAGGTACGCTGACGAGACACGCACCAATCGGGGCTCTGTTCTAGCATACCTTCTATGCGATTTTGACCCCATTCGGGCAGCCATTGGACATCCTTAACGGCTTCTTTACAGGCATCCAACAAACCATTTTTATGCATACTAATAAACCACTGAGGAGTGGCGCGAAAAATCAATGGGGTTTTGGTACGCCAGCAATGGGGAAAACTGTGACGTAATTTATCCTGTGCAAGCARSCGATTATTTTCTTCTAGCAATGCAAGAATGGTCTCTTCAACTTTATAAACATGCTGACCGGCAACAATCGGTGTTTCACTACTATAAGTTCCGTCGGCTTGGACATAATTCAGCGTTTTAATGCCATATTTCTGGCCCACGATAAAATCATCCATGCCGTGATCAGGAGCAATATGTACCGCACCAGTACCAGCTTCCGTCGTTACATGATCACCCATCGCTACCTTCACTTGGCGGTCAGCAAAAAACGGATGTTGCAATGCAAGACCTTCTAACGCAGAACCTTGAACCTCAGCAATCACCTCATGAGATTCAATGCCATAACGGGTYATCACCGAATCGATCAATGCAGTGGCTAGTAGAATAACCTCTTCATTCGACCCAGCATTAAATTTCACTAGGCTATAGGGCAAATCAACATGCAAGGCTACCGCCTGGTTAGCCGGCAAKGTCCATGGCGTAGTRGTCCAAATAACCACTGACAGCGGTAACTCACCTATGTCTGCGGAAAACGCCGCCAAAAATGCTTTTCGATCCACCACATCAAAACGCACATCAACCTGGGTTGAGGTTTTATCTTGATATTCGACTTCCGCTTCCGCAAGCGCCGAGCCGCCCACCACACTCCAGTAAACCGGTTTAAAACCTTTTACCAAATGGCCGTTTTCTGTGATACGCCCCAACGATCGAATGATGTCCGCTTCAAAGGCAAAGTCCATTGTGAGGTAGGGCTTATCCCAATCGCCCAACACACCGAGGCGAACAAAATCTTCTTTTTGACCTTTCACTTGCTTACCGGCATATTCTCGGCACTTTGCACGAAATTTGTCGTAAGGCACTTTGCTACCGGCTTTACCTATTTTTTTCTCTACATTGTGCTCGATAGGCAAACCATGACAATCCCAGCCTGGCACATAGGGTGCAGCATATCCGCTCAACCGCTTGGACTTCAGGATGATATCTTTCAAGATTTTATTAACCGAATGCCCCATATGAATGTCGCCATTGGCGTAGGGAGGACCATCATGGAGAATAAATGTGTCAAGGCCTTGTGATGCCGCCTGAATTTGCTGATAAAGATTGGCCTTCTGCCATTTCTTTAACATTTCTGGCTCGCGTTGGGCGAGGTTTGCTTTCATTGGGAAAGCAGTCTTAGGCAAATTCAGTGTTGCTTTATAATCAGTCATTGGTGTGTGCTAACAGTTAGTTAATTGGCTAAAAAAAGTTTTTGCAGAACAAATATCTTGGCTAATTTGCGCCTTTAACGCCTCCAGCCCATCAAATTTTTGTTCTTTTCTAATTTCATGTCTAAATGCCACCGTTATTCGGCGACCATAAATATCTTTTTTGTAATTAAACAAATGTGTTTCTAGCCGCACCTGGCTACCACCCACGGTAGGCCTACAACCTACATTGGCGACAGCCTCAATCAACTCTTCAGATTGATGGTTGGCATCCGCTGTGACCGATACCTCAACAGCATAAACGCCATTAAGTGGCGAGATAGACCGTTGCAGTAATATGTTTGCCGTCGGCACGCCAATCGTTCGGCCAATTTGGTCACCATGCACCACACGCCCGGACATTGTGTAACAACGTCCTAATAACCGAGCAACATGATCAAACGCGCCGCGCTCCAGGGCATCTCGAATGCGAGAACTACTCACTCGTTCACCTTCAACTTGGTAAGTGCATGTATGCTGTACCGAGAAACCGTTAGTTTCTCCGGTTTTCTGCAAAAATGCAAAATCCCCGCTGCGATCATGACCGAAGCGAAAATCGTCACCCACCACCAAATGCTGTATTGCCAGGCCGTTAACCAGTATCTTTTCACAAAACTGGGTGGCTGTTAAGGCACAAAAAGCGGCATCAAACTTCAAACACAAGATGCGATCAACACCCAGCCCAGCCAACATCTCAACTTTTTCACGTAATG
>NVVG01000085.1 GCA_002402125.1 Moraxellaceae bacterium | reverse complement strand
CCTTCAGCTTCATCGAGCATGCCGTATCCCACGTACAGGGAACCGAGTAACACTTGTGTTTGCGTGTTATGGTGTTTCAGCAGTCCGCGCTTTTCAGCAACCATGGCTTTAGAGATTGCGCTGAAATATCTCTCCTGATAAAAATCAAACAGGAATTCGCCGTATGCAAGGTCTTTTACAGAATGGGGTTTGTCCAGTCGAACCGATAGTTCGGTTGGTACCGCCTGTAACGGTGCGCTTGCTATCAAAGCGAGAGACAGCGTGAGTGCGGCCTTTTTGAGCAGCTGCAACAGCGCTATCTTTCTTGAGTGACGATTGTTAGGTTTCAAATATGAATCCAGCATAAGTACGTTGGGGGAATTCTGATGTTGACTTCACAGGTTAATCCCACTCTCTAAGCTGGAACGTGGGTTGCTGGCGTAATTCGTCAGCCCTTATTTTCAATTCCACGTATTTTGTGCCATTTTCTTTCGTGAAATCGATGCTGACGGCTCTGCGGAAATCTCTTCCCTTGGGGCCTCGTCCGGTGACTACCATCACTAATTCATGCTCACCAGTGGGTAGGTTGCCAGAATATAAACGTTGCACTGCACCACGGTATAGCGCCTGTAATTCACGATTGGTATAAAGGTGATTGTTGATAGGGCGGTTATTGATTTTTAAGGTGACACCATCCAATGAAAAGTAGTCGCTTGCATCAATGGATACAAATACATTTACCTGTGTCCCGGCAGGGAAGAGTAAATCCTCCTCTAAAATCAATAAATCTCTATTGATGGCCAGTACCTCTTGTTTCAGGTCTTGCATTTCAGATTCTAGGCTTTCACGAGTTGGAGGTTCAATGTCACCTTCCTTAGATTTTATGCGGGATATTACTTCCTCGTCAGTGGTGCCATATAAAATCTCATCGAGGTTAACGTAGTCAGAGCTCTCGGTTTCTCCTGGAGATTCATAGAAATCCTCTTCGTCAGGAGCCTCTGCTTCGCCTTCATCCAAGATTTCTTCAACGCTCACATAGTTGTCGTTGCTTTTAGTCATTGTAACTGCAGCGGTTTTGATAGGAGGCATCTTGGGAGGCGTAGTAGTGGTTGTAACTTCGGTGGGGGCAACTGCAGCGGTGGTTATGGACGGCGCATCATCGGAGTTTGCCTCAGTAATGATTTCGATTACTTCATTGGCAGCCCAGCTTCCAACAGCAAAAAATAGTAGAGCGAACAGCCATGCTCTAGGTTGACGACGTCGTTTTGTGTTCATAGGTGTTTGCTGACTCATAGTTAAACCTTGTTATGTCACCGCTATTCAGTGGCTAAATCCAATAACTCGTGTTGATAACGTTTTTTATCACTAGCATTAAAATCGATATATACAGAACGTATGGTACCGTTACGATCGATGAGCACCGTTGTTGGGAGCTCATCGATGAAGTATTTGTTTGCGATATTCTGGTTTGGATCTAGCAGTATTGAGGCATTTAGATCCATATGTCGCACTGTTTTGGAGATTTTTGTGGGCTCCTCATTGGAGGTGATTACCCATAACTCTACACCTTTATCGTCATGCTCTTTTATCAATTGGTTGATGAAGTCTAGGTAGGGTTGGCAGGAGTTGCACCAGCTGGCCCAGAACGCCAGCACGATAACTTTGCCGCGCTGTTCTGAAAGTCGGATATTTGGCCCGGCAACAGACTTCAACGTGAAGTTTTCTGCCTTGTCACCTACGTGTAATGAACCAGCTTGTGATATTGATGGCTGCGTTGTACACCAAAATAATGTGCCCACTAAAAACAACACTTGCGAAAAAGTGAAAGGTTGTACTTTCGCTTTTTTGCAAGTGGGGCGTTTGGTCGACAATCTTCTCAATAGCAGCATTTGTGTCCCGTTAAGATGGAATGAAGTTGAATGGGTAGTCGTCTTCCCATACCTCAACGTTGGCCGCACCAAAGTCGATTCTCTTAACTTTTAATACGATTTTTCGTTCCAAAGCAGGGTTTTCTAGATCACTAGAAACCACTTCACACTTAGTTACTTTACCACTTGGTGCGATTACCATATGTAAGACTAGCGTGCCCTCAATGTTTGGATCCTTACGCAAAGCCCGGCGATATAAAGAATAGATACGTCCCTTATGGCGGTCAATTACCAGCTGAATATCCTCAGTGGTACGTCGTGACTTGCCATCTTTTGATTTGCGTTTCTGTTGTGTAGCTTCTATGCCTTCAATATCACTGGTAACTTCGGTAGCTGAAATTCCTTCTAAGGAACCTGCGCCGCCGCCGCCACTACTGGCTTTCGACACGGTAACTCCGCCACTGCCTGAGCCTGCCATGCTTGTCAGCAATGACCGTTTAGTTTTGACTGCTTCTTTAGCCAAAGTCTTTTTCTGTGGCTGGTTGGTTAGTTGTTTGAGTTCATCTTGATCTCTTAAATCAAACAAATCATCAAACACCGCAATAGCCGCTTTAGCTTTCTCTTTAGCTGTTGGTTTCGGTTTTTCCTCTTCCTTCTCTTTAGGTTTTTCCTTTTCTTTCTCCTTCTCCTTCTCTTTCTCCTCCTTTTCAGGTGGTGGAGGGGGAGGGGGTGGAGGCGGTTTGCGTTCTTGCAATTTGGACAGTATCGCGTCGGGTATTTTTGCCTCTTCTCGTTTTTTTTCAGGAACAGGGATGTTAGGCATAACGATGCTGAAGATGAAAAAGAACAGCATCGTAATCGATATGATTTTCCGATGGAGCTTTTCATCTTCTGCGCCTCTATCCCAGGGTAAAGCGGCTGATGAGTAATACAACTTCTGAGTCATTATGCTTTATCCTTCGCTTTTTTTATTACCGCTAAGGATATTTTGGAAAACATTGTGGCGCTGCAGGTCATCATGATCTTGCGTAATAACGCATAGGGTATAGCTTTGTCCCCCATGATGATTACATCTCTTTCTTCTATGCCCGCAGCATTTTTTGCAACAGGGTTTTTGTCGGCTTGGTATTTTAATTCTGTCTCTAATTCCGTTATAAGATCATCCTTTGCAAGTGTGGCTATCTCTGTTTTCACAATGGCGCGGCCATTTACCAGGATGTCATTCTTAGTTACCATTATCGTTAGCGCTTCTTTCGGCATTTTCTCCGCGATCGAATTAGGTAATTCGATAACCTTAACATTGGGCGGTTGCGCAGAGGTGGATGAGTTCACCAGCAAGAAAAATACTAGAATGGTGAATATATCCATCAACGATACGAGGTTGATATCAGCGGTGGATTGCCGTTTTTGGCGACGTTGCATTCTGATGGCGCGAGCGGACTTTTTCATGATTGGCCTCCGCTTGCTGCTGGAACTGCTTTTGCAGAAGTATCCGGTGGAGTGTCACCAATAGAGATGTTGGGAAACAGTTCTCGACTAATTTCCTGGCCTTTAATGGTTTCATCGTAATATCGTACTCTATCCATTGTCTGTATAAGTACGTCGTAAGGTGTTTCTTCTTCTAGCAACAAGGTTATTTCAGCGACTTTGTAGTAGCGGGCTTTTATTGCTTTTAGGGTGCTTATCATGCTTGTGTAGTCGTATTTGCCGGCTATGTTTCTGACGATTTTAATCGGGCCTGAGTTACGATCTACAATTTCCATGCGGTCAGAGTAGATAAGAATTTCAAGCACTAAGTTTTTTTTCTTGTCTTCGTCTTGCTGAGCTTGGCTACCCGCAGGCAAATTGAGCTCCAACACCGTAAGCTGGGAAAAAACCGCTGTAATCAGAAGAAACGGAACCAATACCACCATTAAGTTCATAAAAGCGGTGATATTGATTTCTACGCTCTCGTCACGACTGCGTCGCGAATGTCCTCTCATAATTGTTCCTGTATACGTGTTCTACCTAAAGGGGTGTAAAAGCGTTTTAAGCGGACTTAGTTTGTTGCGCTTTTTTGGCTTGTTGTACTTGGCGGAATACGTTGAGAAATTTCACCGACGCCATTTCCATGCTATCGACCAATTGATTGGTTTTAGATTGAAGGTAAGCGAATGTGAGAAGTAGTGGGATAGCAGCCATTAGACCAAATGCTGTAGTGTTCATCGCTACCGAGATACTGGCAGATAGAAGATCAGCTTTTTGTGCAGGGTCAGCGTTGGCTACCGCAGTAAATGCATTGATTAGACCCATGATGGTACCGAGCAGGCCGAGCAGTGTAGCAATGTTAGCAAAGGTTGCGATGTAGTGTGTTCGCCGCTCTAGACTAGGGATGGCCTCTAATAATCCTTCTTCCATGGCCATTTCAATTTCGTCTGTACGTGTAGCGTAGGCGCTACGCGATAAACCGTAACTTAGGATTTTGCCAATGGCAGCGGATGAGGTTTTGGCTTCATCCATAGCGGCTTTGAAGTTACCTTGGGTGAGTAATGGGAATAATTTCTTCCAAATAGCTTGGTTTCGATTCTGGGTAAGGTTGAGATAAATGAAGCGCTCTAATGAGATAGCCATGCCCACCAAGAATACGAAGAAAATGATGTACATGAAGGGACCACCTTCGGCAAAAAAACTAACCACTATATTTACAAAACTAGTGCTGCTCTCTGTGGCTGCTTCGGTTGTTGTTGGCATTGCTGTCTCCTGGACATTCGTAATTTCTAGAGCAGGAAATTATATCCTGCTTTTCGTTAATTTTAGGTGTATATGATTGAAATGGTAGCGTAAATTTGTAATCAGTTTTTGCGCTAGCGTATCGTTTGGTTATATTTTCACCGGATGTTGGTGATGTCTAGTTTGTGTCGTTCTAATTCATGGTTTTGTCTTGTGGCGCAGGTTGAAATAGTAGATTTCCCCTCGGATCAGATTAAAATAATTAACCTCCCTTCGCAACACATCCTTATCTAAAGGTTTTTGGCTATCTTCCAGTACCGATCGAGCCGCTGCTGGTTCGATACCCCAAGGATCACCGGTGAATTGGTCATCTTGCCAAGGCACGATGTTAAGGACGTTTGGCGCTTCTTTGGTGCCAATAATCGTAGTTCCCTGATCCAGTGCTTGCGCTMRKKTYMYMRMYARSAGSMAKGYSAYWSYCWWSRGCARTKTKRYWKWCCWGGGTAATMTTGTKGARTRRTTAACGGCTATTTTCTTCATGAGGCAGCTTTCTTMGCGCGTTTAATGCGCCGTTTAATTTCTTTGATCCARCCTGAGACYTTTTTGCCRGGTTTTTCTTGGAACGATTGGTAAACCTCAAATTCTTGRAGGGCTAATTCTGGRTCGTGTAGGTARAGGTCWGCAAGCACRCCAAGRTTAAAGTGGGCTGTGGGGTAGGCGTTATCAATWCGAATAGCGGAAAGRTAAGACTGTTTGGCTTGCTTRAAATKYCCTAAATCYCTGTTRATTACACCTAACTCATTGAGWAGRRAGGGGTTTTTGAATTTKCTGTAGAGTGCGTYTTGCAGTAGCTYTCTMGCTTCTTTYARTTTYCCTTGTTTTCGAAGAATGATACCTTGGTTAACGAYGGGGCCYGATAGTAGKGGRTATTCTGAAGAAAGTGATACGAATAWCTGTARYGCGCTATCAAGGTTTCCAGACTTCATGTCTGCCAACGCAATCTTGTACTCATCTAGGGCGGCAGTGGCTTGGGCTTCGTGTTCTGGGCTATGTGCAGCCAGTGATTTTTGTTTAGGGATTATAGGTTTAATGATGGCTTCAACAATAATCGGTGCGGCTATTTCGTCGCCAGGAGTAGTGGGTGGCGTCGTTGTTGGTGTGGTGGTTATTTGAGTTGGTTTCGGTGTGCCTGGTTGGGCTTCGGCTGGCGCTTCGGTATCAGGTTGCGCGGTATCAGTGGTTTTCCCCTCGGTGCTAATTTCGAGCATGTCTCCGGCGATAGCTTGGCCGGATTTTTCGCCTTCTTCCTGGTCACTTGCTAGTGTTTTTTTCGCGGGTTCTTCAGCATCAAAACCAAAGAAGCGGCTTATGGCGCTAGGTTTATCAGTTTTTGTGTCTTCATCAACCTTTTCGCTAGCGTCACTTTCCGTTGCATCACCAGTCCAGCCAATAGTGGACTCTTTTTCGGGTTTAGTGGCACAACCAGAGATCAACAGGGTAGAGATGAGGCCGATAATTACGAGAAAATTAGTAGATTGCATCAACTGACTCCTCTCGTATTTCATCTTTGGCGTAGCGACCAGGTAGTAGAATAGACAATGATTTGTAACTCTTTTGGACCCATTCATCCCAAATGCCGTCTTTGGTTCGATTGGCGTTGGCTTTGAATATCTCAATGGCTTTATCTTCAATTGGGAGGGCTTGATCTTCTAATAATAGTTCATACTCTTCTAGGGTTTCTTCATCTAGGCCTCGGGGGCGTTCACTCTCTAAAATGGACTTTGCGAATAAACCATAGATTTCGCCAATTTTGAAGTTAGCTGCAGTAGTGAACTCAAGTATGCCATAGCTGACAACGTTGCTATATGCCTTGGTAGCAGCTTTCATGGCGATTTTCTTCTTTCTGAGATAGCGCTTGAGTGGTTGCTTGAGTCTTATTCGATTGAACTTGTTAAAGATGGGCAATGCTAGTTCATTTGATGCAAAACCGGCTAAGTACAATGTTCTGTCAGTATTGTTAGTGCCGCCGTTTTTATAGCTTTGAACCAGCTTATCTAACCAGAAATGCTGCTTTTTAGTGTCTCCAGCTATTGCATAGAGTTCAGTAAGTCTAAATTGCCCTTCCACTTTGATAGCGAAAGGTTTCTTAAAGTTCCAAACATACTTTTTGTAGAGTCGTATGGCCTCTTGTTCGTTGTTGGTTTGGTCAACCAACTTGGCTGCTTGCCACAAGGCTTCCTTGGCGATAGCGGGATTATTCCACTGGTTTTTATCGGCGATAATTTCAAGCTCTCTGGCGGCTTTTTCCCAATCGCCTGATTTTTCATAGGCTAGGCTAAGTTTTGCTGGCAGTGTGGCAATTAGCTTGTGCCTGGGGTAGCGTTTTTTGAAGCCTTCTAATACGCTGATGGCTTGGTTCCAGTCCTCAAGCTGCAGCAGTAAGTTGGCCGCATCATATTCTGCTGTTGATCGGATCTTTGCAGTAGGCTCAATCATCGCAACCCGTAGATAACCTGCCGCGGCTTCTCGTAGTTTACCGGCTTTATTAAGCGCTTCGGCCTGTTTATACACTGCGGTAGCCCTACGACTGTGCAGGCTACTGAGCTGTTTGTCGGTATGCGAGCTAAAACCTAGGATCTTAGTAAGCGCTTCTTCCGCCTCGGTATATAACGCTAGGTCAAATTTCCCGTTAGCAATAGTGGTCCAGGCTTTTTCCCATAGTTTTTTGGGTGCTGGTGGGATTAGCTTGATTAAGAATTCACTGGTAGTAATCGCGCCTTTGATATCGTTGCTTGCGAGCTGATTTTCGATGATGCCATCGACAATCGTGGGTGTTTGCTCGTGCTCAGGAAACATCTTTGCGAATTGGAGTGAGCTAGACGTTCTTTTGGCAATCCAGCCGCGTTTTGTGGGGTCACTACGTTTTAGTGACTTAATAAACTCCTGATAGGACAGTAGGGCAAAATAACCGGCTTTGGATGAGTTCTCATTCGCAGGGTATTCATAGGCTGTGCGTTCAAATTCTTCAATAGCCGGTTGGAAATGCTTTGCGGCAAAGAGGGTTTCTGCCAGTAGCATGTTCATTTCTGGAGCGGCTTTATCCTTCGGCAGTGTTGCTAGAAACTCTCGATACCAGCGGGCGGCGGCCAAATAACCTGCGGTTTTTTTGTTACCCTGGGCGACCGCGTGGTAGTGATGGGCTAGCTCGGTCAGGTGTTGTTTTAACTCATCGGCATATTGAGCTCTAGCATAGGGTGTGGCGTGTTTCCAATGTTGGCTATATAAGCCGTAGTTTTTTACGAAGCGTTCTTTGTAAGGCAGAACGAGGCTTGGAAAGCCGCCTTTAAGGAAGGTGTCGATGACCTTTGATGCCATGGCCGGAGCCCGTGGATGCAGAGGGTATACGGTAGTGAATTCGCTATAAGTATCGGCGGCGTCACGGTAGCGTTGTTGGTATAAATAGAGCGATGCTAGCGTGTTATATATGTCGACTTCATAAACTCGTTGGCCATATTCTTCAAAATAGCTACTAACGCTCTGAGCGCCTTCCAGGTTAGAGAAAGCTAGAGCCGTGACTCGAATAGTGTCAGTCATGACTTTTTGTTGGGTTTTGGTTAGCCCGCTACGCTGTTCGTTGGATTTCTCTTTGGCAGCGGGTGAGGTGATTTCAGCCGCTCCGTTGGCAGCGACGGAAATGCTGATACTGTCTTGCTGTGTTTCAGCTGGAACATGGAGTGAGGCTTCAGCAGTATCATGGCCTTTTTCATCATCAGATCCGATAGATAAACTTATACCGCCTTGCTCTGGGTCAGTAGTATCCTGAGCTGCGATGGTGTCGTTTTCTTCGTCTTCACTGGAACCGAAGGAGAAACTTAAGCCGCCCTGTTGTGAGTCGGTTGTTTCGGTAACTGGCGTGTCGGAAGTGGTGCTCTTTTCATCGTTGGATGCAATTGACAAGTTTTTGCTGGCCTGAGGTGGGGTGGCTGCATCTAGAGTTGATGTGTCTGTTACTTGAGCGGGCTCTTGTTGAGCTAACGCAGTGGTTGAACGCTGTTGATAAATGTCCATTAGACGAACAAAGTCGTGAACCGCAAAATCATAGTCACTTAGCTTGTATTGAGCCCAGCCGTGTTTGTAGAGGGATTGTTCGTAGAATGGAGTGCCTAAACCTGCGGTAAGGATGGTTTGATAAGCGTTGGATGCTTCTTCGTAATCCGCTAATAGGAATAATTGCTCGCCACGACGAAACTGAGCTTCATAGATGTGTGGGCTTTTTGGGTAAGTGGCTGCCAATGTGTCGAGGGCCGCTAGGGATTGCTCTGCATTACCATCCAAGTCGTAAGCTTTTGCTAATAAGTAATAGATCTCAGATAAATCAGCTTCAGGCTCCGCCGCTGCGATGATTCGTTCATATATTTTGCTTGCAGTCTCGTAATTAAGGTGTTTGTTCATAGCCGCAACTTCTTTCGCGTGTTCCAATTTCTTAGCTTTTGCTCGTTCTGCAGCTGAGGTAGCAAAAATGATTTGAAGTTGCTGGCCTGTTACCTCTTCGAGGTCGATGGGCTCCAGATCTTCCTCTGCCTGGTCTTTTACATCATCTTCTGCGACAAGCTTATTTTCCGTTCCTTCCATGGTGAGGTCCGCCATGCGCTTGAGCACTGCTCGCCTTTCGCTGGGTTTAGAAAACATGGAAAGCGTTTTGGAATAGGTGGTGATGACCCTGCCAACGGTTACTGACTCTAATTTTTGAACGCTTAGAACTGCGTCTGAGCGGGGGATGTCGCCGAGGGTTCTCCCGAGGTTGTGACGAGGGATATCACGATTGCCTTTAAAGTCTACGTGAGAGCACGCCACCAAAAGGGAGAGAAGAGTGCTCAGCAAGATAGTTCTTATTATTGCTATTCTACTTGTTGAGATGCGGCTCACGAGTAATAAGGATCCGGTATTGCTCAATAAATTATAGGCATTGATTATAAATGTATGGATAACAACGCCCTTGATTGATGAATACAGTAAGTTTGTCAATGAGTTAAGTGCCAAGCAAGGGTTTTAACGGAGTGTCTTTTTTTCATTTGCCACGGCACGTGCAAGCATAACTGACTTACCCTTTAAATATATTATTAAAAGGCGGATTTTGAAAGGAAATTTAGAGAACTGTGTGCCGTTTAGGCAATATTTAGTTGGTTTTGGTTTGATTCGAAGGGGTGACCACAAAAATGTGGTGGTCAAAGAGCTACCTTAGGGTAATTGTTTGCTGGAGTGACAATGTTGTTGTTGGCGCAGTAGAATAGAGGTGATTGTCGGTTTGTTTATATAGAGGGCTTTATTTTGATCTTATGCTTATAAGTGATTCGCTTTTTTGGTCGGTTAGATTTTGTCATGGCGAGCTCAACTATGTTAAATAACTATGTTAAATAACTAGGTTAAATAACTAGGTTAAATAACTAGGTTAAATAATTAGGCTAATTAATTAGGTTGGCCACTTGTTATAATTGATACAAACTTTGTCGCCTCAAATTATGTGTCTGCGGGATAATAATTGTAAAATGAAAATTGTTGTTGATGAGAATATGCCTTTGGTCGATGCATTCTTCAAAGGCTTTGGTTCAGTAGTACATAAACCTGGGCGGTTAATCACTCACGATGACCTGCTGGATGCAGATGCACTGCTGATTCGTTCGGTGACACCAGTGACAGCGTCATTACTTGAGGGGACGGCTGTTCAATTTGTCGGCAGTGCAACGATTGGCGTCGATCATATAGATCAGGATTACCTAGTTAAACAGGGCATTGGTTGGGCCTCCGCGCCAGGTTGCAATGCCGATGCAGTGGTTAACTATGTGCTTACCTGTTTGTTGGAATTGGAGATATCTAGAGGGCTTGACCTACGTGGGGCTCTGGTGGGTATCGTCGGTTATGGTAATGTAGGCCGTCGATTGAAGTCAGCGCTACAGAAATTGGGTGTTTCTGTTGTAGTTTGTGACCCTCTGCTGGCAGAGGTGTTCGGCGAAGAAGCAGGGCAGTTTGTTTCATTGGAAGAAATATTAAAATCTGACGTGATTTCTCTGCATGTGCCCATGGTGGTTTCAGGGATGCACCCTACGTATCATATGATGGATGCAACGCAGTTAAAAAATCTAAAGGCAAATGCGGTGCTTATTAATACATCTCGTGGCGGAGTGATCAATAATCAAGTGCTAGGACAAGTTCTTGAGAAACGGCCTGATTTGTCCGTAGTGTTGGACGTATGGGAAAATGAGCCTTTATTGGATTGGCAATTGGCGAATGCTGTGAATATTGCGACTCCTCATATCGCAGGGTACAGCTATGATGGAAAAGTGAAAGGCACGGAAATGGTGTATCGGTCGTTTTGTGAACATTTTGGCTATGCATCTTCTCTATCACTTCAGGGTGTGATAGATCATGAGCTGGATGTAACACTGGATCCCAAAGTGCTCATTGAAGATGAAATGATAAGTACGTTAAAGATCGTTCGGGCTGTCTATTCGGTGATGCAGGATGATAGTGATTTGCGAAGAACGCTAAAGCAGCCAGAAGAGTCTAGAATTGCAGCATTTGACCAGTTGAGAAAAAATTACCGTTTGCGTCGAGAATTTTCCACCATAGCGTTTAAAAATAGCGAATGGTTAAGTAATACACTGGGTTCTGATGAATTAACACGAATGCGTGGACTAGGTTTCAGCTTGTAACGTAGCGTATTACAGTGTGCTGGCTGGCAGTTAAGGAGCGGATGGCCAGACAGGTGACTGGAGTGGTGGTTGAAATAGTGCGAATCAGATAACGCTTTGTTGTTGTATAGTAGGGTACTTCCAGGAAACGGTTAAGGTGTTGCAAGCTTGCTGGATCATCGATTCTGTAATAGGAGTCTCGTTGCCCAAATCATCAATTAAAGCTGCACCGTGAAAGCGATGCTGCGTTTGTTTGATAAGCGCTGTGCGCAGAGTGCCGATTTCTGATGTTGTTTTTGTCATTGTTGTGCCTTATTTATGCTTATTATGGCGAGTAGATACAAGTTCTTGGTGTATTTTAAGTATAACCAGAGAAAAGCATCTATCTATTGGTTTAATGGAACGTAATGTAATGAAAGGTTGCTCTTTGATACTATTTGCAACGATTTGTGGTTGAGTATTTGACGTTATCTGAATTCGAGCCTATCGATCGAGAGAGGTGCTACAAGTTATGAGAAAACATTTACGTATTGGCTTGATTGTGAACCCCGTTGCGGGCATCGGTGGTGCGGTAGGTTTAAAGGGAAGCGATGGCCCTGAAATCGTACAAGAAGCGATCAGTCGTGGGGCGAAAAGGCGAGCGCCGCTCCGGACCTTGCATGCCCTCGAGAAAATGCGAGATCTCTTCGATTGTATTGAGTTCATTTGTTTTCCTGGTGAAATGGGGCAAGATGTGTGCTGCCAGGCAGGTATTGATCCCTTAGTCATTGGTGAATTAGCGCGAGATAGCAAGGCGGCACTGGATGGTTTCATAGAGACTTGCGCAAAGGATACGGAAGCAGCGGCACTCGCGTTAAAAACAATGTCGGTTGATCTTATTTTATTTGCCGGTGGTGATGGTACAGCGCGTAATATTTGTCATGTTATCGGTGATGCTGTTCCCGTATTAGGTATTCCTGCAGGTGTAAAGATCCATTCTGGGGTTTACGCTGTGAATGGAGAAGGGGCGGCTAATATTGTGAGAAAGCTAGTTAATGGGGAAATGGTTCCCATTACCGCAGGAGAAGTTAGAGATATTGATGAGGATGCCTTTCGTCAAGGTGTTGTGAAAGCAAAATATTTTGGTGAACTTATGGTGCCAAATGATGCTCGATATCTCCAACAAGTTAAGTGCGGCGGGCCAACGGTTGAAGCATTAGTGTTGCAAGATATTGCAGAAGAAATCATTGTAAATATGGATGAAAGTACACTGTATATTTTTGGCCCAGGATCAACCACTGGAGCGATAGTTGAACAGATGGGGTTGGAGAATACGTTATTAGGTGTTGATGTCGTTCGAGCAGGAGAGCTTGTCGCTAGTGATGTCAGTGAGGAATCGTTACTGAATCTTATTCAAGATCAGCAGTGTAAAATTGTAATCACGCTGATTGGTGGTCAGGGACATATTATTGGTAGGGGTAATCACCAAATTGGTCCAGACGTTATTCGTAGTGTGGGTAGAAATAATATTATTGTCGTATCCACACCCGCCAAGATTGAAGCGTTAGACGGGCGACCATTGTTGGTAGATAGCTATGATGACGAAATAAACCGAATGATGAATGGCCTTATACGTGTTGTTACAGGTTTTGAAACCGCGGTGTTATATCGGGTAGAATGATGTGCAAGGTCTTTAATAAGGCCCTTTTTAGTTTTTTGAGAACAGTCCCGTATTATGCAAAGAATTTTTGATGAAGTTATTACTCGCGCACAGCGTGCCACGGATGCTGTTCGATTATTTCATGGGCGAGGGCAGTGCTATGACGGGCTAGAGTTTGTCACCGTCGATTGGTTTTCTCCTCTATTGTTGGTGACCTTCTGTAAGGCGCCCGATGCAGATTGGCTGGTTAACTTTACCCGAGGGATTAGCGGCTTGGCAGTCGAGCATATAGAGGTTATTGCATTCCAATATCGCAATTTACCAGGGGCTCCTACTGAGGTCATTAAAGGCAAACTCCCCAGCGAACTCAATGCACATGAGGCTGGACTGGACTATCGGCTCACTATCGACAAGAACCAAAATATCGGTTTCTTCTTAGATATGAAGAATAGCCGGCAGTGGTTACAAGAAAATGTATCAGGAAAATCCGTGTTAAACCTGTTCTCATATACGTGTGCATTTTCTGTTGTAGCAGCCAATGCAGGGGCTAAGTTAGTGGTTAACATGGATATGGCGAAGGGGGCATTAGCCACAGGGAAACTGAATCATCAAATTAATCATCTTGATATGAAGTCGGTGTTTTTTTTCGCCCATGATATTTTTAAGTCTTGGGGGAAAATACGCAAATATGGCCAATATGACTGCATTATACTCGACCCCCCCAGTTTTCAACCGGGTAGTTTTGATGCACAAAAAGACTATATTAAACTAGTTAAAAAAATGCCGGAGCTATTAGTTGATGGCGGGGTAGTGCTTGCGTGTTTGAATTCACCTGATTTGGATTTTGACTTTTTGCGAGAGTTGTTTGCCGGTGTAGGTGGCTTTGTAGAACGACAGGTCATTCCTGCACCCGGTACTTTTCCTGAGGTCGATAGCAATAAAGGGCTTAAAACAATTGTTTATGAAAAACTAGCTCAGCATTAACCGCTAGCGTAGAAGCGTTTGTTTATCGGGCTATGATTGCCGAGCTATGATTATCGGCTATGATTATCGAACTTTGTTAAGACATCCCCATAAAAGAACGCATCACAATCGTTAGTTGTTCAGAGGATTGTGATTTCAATGCCTGCCGGATGTGTTCTATCATGGTGAACTTTTCGTTGGCTTCGAAAGGTGGCAAGTCGTTGTTTTCGGGTGATTCTTCATTTACCAATGTTCGGCTAATCGTGTTGAGTAATACGACTGTTTTTGAGGTCAGTACAGACTGATCTATAGCCTCTTGGCGAATGGTGCTTTGGTAACGGATGTAACCTTCCTCCGCTAACCAGAGCATGGCACCGAAGCAGCTTTCGTGGCGTTTACTGTGTAATCCGAATTCATCGACATGGTCAGCACCGACAAAATCTTCCACATAAACTTCAACTTTACGAGGAAAGCTTCGGTGTAGTTGCAGTAGAATCTTTGCGGTGTCTTTATAAAAATCCAATAAATTTAGATCTGCCATATCTCACCTGAAATCATAACCTGCGTTTTTCTAAAAACACTGCCAATTTATCAATAGCGCTTGTGAGCTCTTCTACAGCGGGTAGAAAAACAATGCGTAAATGATCGCTATGGGGCCAATTAAAAGCAGTACCCTGCACAAGCAGAACTTTTTCTTCAATTAAAAAATCCAATACCAATTGTTCGTCATCTTTAATGTTGTAGATTTCCGGGTCCAGTCGAATAAACATGTACATCGCCGCTTTAGGTTTTACGCAGCTGACGCCAGGAATTTTGTTTAGGGCCTCGTACGCTACTTCGCGTTGTTTGTATAAACGACCCGATGGAGCGATAAGTTCATTGATGCTCTGGTAGCCTCCAAGTGCAGTTTGGATTGCGTGTTGGGCGGGCACGTTGGCACAAAGGCGCATGGAGGCGAGCATCTCTAGCCCTTGTATATAGCTCTTTGCAGCACTTATGTTGCCGCTAATGATTAACCACCCAGAGCGATAGCCCGCCACGCGATAGGTTTTTGATAACCCATTAAATGTCAAGATTACCAAATCATCGGCTAGGGACGCGGTGGAGATATGTACTGCATCGTCATAAAGGATTTTGTCATATATTTCATCGGAAAAAACGATGAGATTGTGTTCCCTAGCAATATCCAGCAATGCCTCCAATACGTCTTTGGGATAGAGGGCTCCGGTGGGGTTGTTAGGGTTAATTATGACGATGGCGCGGGTTTTATCTGTAATTTTGTTTCGAATGTCTTTTAGGTCTGGATACCATTCTGATCTTTCATCACATAAGTAATGAACGGGTTTGCCTCCCGCCAAACTGACGGCGGCAGTCCATAGCGGATAATCGGGTGCAGGAATAAGAATTTCGTCATCATCATTCACCAATGCTTGCATCGACATGACAATAAGTTCACTGACACCATTGCCCAAGAAGATCTCTTCAATAGTGACGTTCTTGATGCCTTTTTGCTGGGTGTAATGCATGATGGCTTTACGGGCGCTAAATAGCCCTTTGGAGTCACAATAGCCAGAGGCATTGGGGAGATTGTAGATGACATCGTGTACGACTTCGTCAGGCGCCATGAAACCGAAAGGGGCTGGGTTGCCGATATTCAATTTAAGGATATGTTGACCTTCATCCTCTAGACGTTTGGCGTGTTCTAACACGGGGCCACGAATGTCATAACAGACTTTGTGTAATTTAGATGATTTTTGTATTGGCTTCATTCCACTCTCATCACAATCATGTAGATTAGTACAAGCATAGCCAGTATTCGGGTATGTCGGTTAAGTTTATCTTAAAAAACAATAAGCTGTGAGTGAAAATTGTCGTTGGCGAATACCCATTTTGCTAATTATTGATTGGATGTAAGGTACAAGAAATTATGATGACAGTGGATGACATGTGGCAGATTAAGGACGGTGGGCAAGGATACATTTATGCTGACAAACGACGTTGTCGCGGGTCTAATTCGAGAGGGGATTGTGGACAAAAAGCCCACTAGCAAAAGGGATATTCAGCTAGTTCAAGTGGCATTTAATGAATGACATACTCAATCAAATTTACCATTGTGACATATCAGTCGATTACTCTCTTTTACTGTAGATTAAATGATCAGATTGGCGACTCTTTTGGTCCTATTCTGAAAGTTATTAACACATTAGATAGTGCGAAAAATCACATATAACAAAACCGAATATAAATGCAATCAGCAATGCAACTGAGTAATATGCGCGCTATCGTATAGAAGCTTGACTAGTATTGGTTTGAAAAGTTATCCAATGTTAGTAACCACTATCCGTGAAACCACTTTACTCGCTGGAAATGTTCCACTGAGCAGATAGGCCGACTAACTTGCTGAAATGCAACGAAAATATCCAGATCAAAAAGCATCCAATTCGCTGAAATGGCTTATTTTATTGCGTTGGCTTCATCTATCCGCAACTTATCAACAAAGTTATCCACAGATTGTGTGAGTAACTTAGAAAACCGTAATATGGCTTAAAAATATTGTTTTTTACCCGTATCATGGTCGGCCTTACAACGATTTTCAGGTCCGTTTTAACAAAAATAAGGAGTTTAATAATGGCAACGTCGGTTTATGATTTTTCAGTGATCAATTTGAAAGGGCAGGCTGTCAATCTGTCCGAATATAAGGGCAAAGTTTTACTCGTGGTGAATACCGCAAGCAAATGTGGTTTAACGCCTCAATACGAAGGGTTAGAAAAACTCTACAAGGAGAAGAACACCCAAGGGTTTGAGATATTGGGGTTTCCATGTAATCAGTTTGCAGGCCAAGAGCCAGGTGATAGTGGTGATATCAGCGAATTCTGCCAATTAAATTATGGTGTGAGTTTTCCGATGTTTGAAAAAGTGAAAGTGAATGGCGATGATGCTCATTCCTTATTCAAATACCTGAGAACAGAGGCGAGAGGTTTGTTAGGCACTGAGAAAATTAAGTGGAATTTCACCAAATTTCTCATTGGTCCAGATGGTACCGTGTTGAAGCGATATGCACCGACAGATAAACCTGCAAAAATTGCGAAAGATATTGAGAAATTGCTTGCCTGATGCAGGAGCTCGAAGGCACTATTCGACTTCAGGTGCGATTAGAAGTATTTCTTTTTCCAGTCTTCATCGCCTTCGGACAGCTCATTGACGCCTTTTGATAGCTCGCCGCCGTCTTCGGATTTATCGGATTCACTTATTCCGGTCATCGCTGTTATGATTTCTTTGAGCTGCGTGATTTTTTCAGTATGGACGTTGTTTTGGTTACGTTTTCTTAAGTCGTCAATGATTTTTTGGTATTGATGGACGGCGAGCTTTGTTTTGTTTTCTAAGCGGGACTTGCCTGCCTCTTGAATACTGTAGTTAATGTTGGCATTGGTATATTGTTGATGGATGTTGTTTATGTATTTTTTGGCGCTATTGACAGGGATTGTTTTGTTGGCGGCGAGAGATTCAATAGTCTTGGTTAACTGCAGGAGAAGCTTTTTGGTTTCGGTGGCTTCTTCTGGCGTCTTTATAGTATGAGGTGGCGGTTTGGCTGTTGATGATTGAGTGTCGCTAATTTGGCTCAAGATACTATCTTGGTGTTTCTTGAACTTTTGGTTAGATGGCGCTAACTCTACAAGTTTGCCCATGCGAGTTTTGATTTGATCAAGCAGCACTAATCTAACATCTT
>NVVG01000084.1 GCA_002402125.1 Moraxellaceae bacterium | reverse complement strand
GCGGCCGCAGCAGTAACAGCGGATGCAGCCGTAGCAGAAATTGCCACGGCAGCCGCCGCAGCTGCCGCTGTTGCCGCAGCTGATGTCGCACTAGAGGCCGAAGAGGCCGCGATCGAAGCAAAGCAAGAGGCTGAATATGCAGCAGAGATGGCTGACGCCGGGCATGGAGCAGAAGCTGCCGCAGCAGAAGCTGCTGCCGCTGCCGCTGCTGCCATAGATGCATTAACGGCTGCAACACTCGCTGGAGAAGCCGCAACTACTGCCGCTGCCGCAGCAGCGGATGCTGCGTTTGCAGAGGTCACCGCTGGGTCTGAATCTGCTTCCATAGCCGCAGCGCAAGCCGCCTCGGCAGCGGATGCTGCAACAGTCGCCGCGATATCTGCCTCAGCTGCAGCAGATGCCGCTGAAGCAGCTGCAGACGTAGCAGCTTCAGCCGCCGCAGATGCAACACTATCCTTACCCGCTGACCCAAGCACCTACCTTGGTGTTTGGAAGCGAACCTGTGTACCGATGGACGATGTGACAGTGGCAAAAGTGTTTGGCAGACACTTTGCGTCATTATCTCAACTCGATCAATTTGAGGTTGTTTCAAAGGCCTATACGAGCATAATACTGCAAATGTATTGGACAGAAACGCTTACTATTGGAGAGGATGGTGTTAGTCAACATTGGAGTTTCTTTAGTGATGATCAGTGTCAGATTGAACAACCTGTTGTAGATGTGACATTTGACGCGAATTTTGATTATGATTGGAATCCGCTGGATCCAAATTCAGTGTTGCCTGCGCCAAGCAATAATCCACTCTATGATATGGACGGCGAGATTATAGTAATGACTGAGTTGGAATCCAAAGAAGGGTTGTCATTTTTACGATACGAATCAGAATTCTTTGGCGTTCTGCATGGGCAGCTGATTTTCAATGTTTATAATAATGGAGATACGCTCTATAAGGTAAGCGAAGATGCTGTGACTCCAAATATTTTCCATGTTGAGTTCGGCAAATATTTTGTTCGAGTAGGTGGCTGATTCGGTATAATTTAGTTTGAAGTGAAAAGGGGTGACTGCATTAATTAGCTGTCGCCCCTTTGATTTACCAGCTTTGAAATTTTTGTTATAGCGTTGAATTGCCTTCAGCGCACAACCTTACATAATCCGTTGTTGATAGAATGCCCTCTAGTTGCTCACCAATAACCAGTAGCCTATGTACCCTATATTCCATCATTAAACTGGCGGCTTCAGTGATAGTAAGCTCCGGTGATATAGATTTTATCGATCGATTCATAATGTCCTTCACGGTTAGGTGCTCCATTCGTCCGCCAACAAAAGCGCCCAATTTGTTCGTCTCGTCCTCTTGGCTATAAGCGAGGAAGGCGCCTTCGTAATAGTCATAAACCGCCGCGGCAAAAGTGTGTTCAATATTGAGTTGCCTTATAATATCTGCACGGCTGACGACTCCGACTACCTTGCCGTTATCAATGACTGGTGCGCCATTGATGAAATTCTGAGATAACTCTTGTTCCAATATATCTAATCCGATATCAGGTGTTACTGATATTATCTCTGTACTCATGATGTCCTTAACCTGTGTTGCCATATCTATTCTCCTTGCCCAATACGCTTAAGATCGATTACCTCAATGGATGACTTTCTATTAGAGCTGTGGCGAGAACCTGTATCAGGATTCTATTCTCAATATTAACCGCAAAAATTCAATAGGACTTAGTGTGTTTTTATATGAGTTTATAAAGAATAGGCATAATGGATTTTAATCAATATGCTCACAAAATGAGTTTTCAGCTAGGAAAAGTTCAAAGATTGTACCTATACTCAATCCATTAATGTAAAGTTACTTTATTTAAGGTGAGCTCAGGTGGAAATGATGGAAGACCAAGCTAAGTTATTGACTGCAAAGACATTAAAAAAGTTTACTCCATTAGATCGGCTAAATGAGAAGCAACTGGTATTGCTCGCCTCTCACCATGAGATCAAAGAATATAATAAGGATGCAGTGGTTGTAGAGCTTCGTTCTAGCGATAATAAAGAGTATTTCTTGATTCAAGGGAAATTACAGTTAACAGCTAAAGATGGAAAAGTGATGGAGATTGAGGGCGGGACGCCTGCGGCAATGCGGCCGGTGGCTCATCTACAGCCCCGCCAATACGATGTTGAAGTGTTAGAAAAAGCTACATTTTTGCTTATTGACTGGATGGTTCTAGCTCAGTTTGTACGAGAGGCTCCAAGAGATGGTCCTGCTGGTGTTGGTATTCAACTCCCCAAAACTCGCGATCCAGTGGAATTGATTCGAATGAAATTCCATCAGGAGTTATCCAGCAATAATTTTATATTGCCAAGCATACCAGCGGTTGCAAATACTATACGTAGCGCCATGGGTAATGATGCGTTTTCAACGCAAGATATGGCAAGATTGCTCAACACCGACCCATCGATGGCGGTGAAAATCATTTCGGCATCCAACAGTCCCGTGTTTCGTGGTACTTCCAAAATAGAGTCTTGCTCGAATGCGATTGTACGGCTCGGTTTGGAAACAACGAAGCAGTTGGTGGATATCTATGCGTTAAGAGAGTTGTTTGGATCAAAGCTCAATAAACTTCAAAACAGAATGCATGTTTTATGGGAGCACAGCCAATCAGTGGCAGCGATTGCACATACACTCGCAAGCTTGACGGGTACTGTTAATCCAGAGCAAGCCCTTCTGGCAGGTCTAACCCATGATGTTGGCGTGATTCCAGTGCTGTTACTTGCGGAGCATTACGCTGGGCTGATTCAAGACGAGAAAAAGCTTGAACTCATCATCGATGAGCTACGTGCTAGCATGGGGAAATCCATGCTCACAAAATGGGGTTGGTCAACCGATATGATTGAAGCGATTATTAATGCAGAAAATTGGGAATATGATTCCGGAGTTGATGGTCCAAATTTGGCAGATATCGTTATTGTTGCACAGGTTCACGCTTGGATGGGTGCACCAAATAAAAAAGATCACCCCCCAATGGATGCTATAAGATCATTCTCAAAACTGGAAAGTGTTGGGTTAACGCCAGAAAAAAGTATTGCTATGTTAGCCGACGCTAAAGAGCAAATTTCGGAAGTGAGGAGGTTGGTGGTTGGGGGGTAGCAACCGCCATGCTTCTAACCTTTGTATTATTCGTTTGTAACTATTCAGTGGTAGACTCATTCGTTAAAAGCGTTCAAGGTATGAGCTTTAACGAAGAGTGATGTAATAGTTTATGGCCATTAAACATTCCCCAGCTAACATCGAAGAAATTGAAAGCGTGACGCTAAGTCATTACGAATCATCCGCCGAGTCTTTTTGGTTAGGTACGCGTGATCATGATGTTAGCCAAAACATAAACGCGCTGTTACGAGCCCTTCCAGACGCTAAGGTGTTAGATATTCTTGATCTTGGATGCGGTCCTGGGCGAGACCTGATGACGTTTAAACAGCTTGGTCATCACCCCGTCGGTTTGGATGGCAGTGGGGCTTTCTGTGATATGGCACGGGAATATAGCGGTTGTCCGGTGTTAAATCAGCAGTTTTTAAGTCTAGAGTTAGAGAAGAGCAGTTTTGATGGCATATTTGCCAATGCATCGTTATTTCATGTTCCAAGTCAGGAACTTTCTCGTGTGCTAACACATTGTTATCAGGCTTTGCGGACGGGAGGTGTGTTGTTTACTTCAAATCCCCGGGGCAATTCTGAAGGTTGGCAAGGGCGGCGTTATGGGAATTATATGGAGTTTGAAGAAAGTAAAACCTGTCTTGAAGAAGCGGGTTTTACGATTTTGCACCATTATTATCGTCCCGAGGGGAAGCCGAGAAATGAACAACCTTGGTTGGCTATTGTTTCTCAGAAGAATGCCTAGCCATTCTGCATGAGTGAATGTAACCGTCAGTGGATCGGTACGTTAACCAATAACTGCTCTTTCAATAAACAACGCTCAAGGTTACAGGCCTGAAACTCTAGGGTAATAGGTATGTAGTAGATAGATAAGTGCACAGGTCGCACGACAATTTAGCATGGTTAAAATCTAAGTGAGTAGAGTTGAAGTAATGATTAGTGTTGAGCTATTGTATTACTGTAATACGCAGAGGCTGTGTTGTACAACGAGAATTATAGAGAGCACGGGACGCGGGCTTCAATTGAGTAGGATAAGAGGGTTAGTCGATAGGGTAACGCTTAAAAAAGGTGATGATTTTAAAGAAACAGTGAAGCAAGTCGCTAATGCTACTTACTTCACTGTTTGGTCATGCTAATTGGACTGGAGAAAGATTACTTAAAGAATCTTCGGAATCCAGCCATTAGTGTTAGCAATGCAAAACTGAAATACGTCATTGAACCAGCGTGTACACGGTAAATTTCGTATGTTACGCCATCAATTGTCTCGGTTACGATCTCAGTAGTAACTTCTGCTCTGCGAGGCAGGTTTTTAACAATCACGTTATCAAAGTCACCTCGGATTCCGGTAAATGCACCTTCACCAAGTGTTAAACTATCGTCTTTCACTGCACGGATAATATCAAAGGTAGCGTCGTCATCCATGTTGTCACCTACGTTGATTTGTAGGGTGCCGCCCAATGTAACCTGAACTGCGTCGATAGCACCGTACAAGCTAGATCCGTCTATTGCATTATCCGCGCTAGCACGAGTGTATCCTGTGGCGTCAATTTTCAGCAAGGAGTTGCTTGATAACATAAGAGCCCCTTCATTTGCTTCAAGGCTATCAGCGTCTTCAGTTGTGCCATCCAATACATCGGTTAGAGATAGGTAACTTTGATCCAATCTTAAAGTAGCGTCAACAGGGCCTGAACCAACGATTGCTTGTTCTGCGTCAATAACAGAATTAGCTGCAGTTAATTTACCAGTAATACTGCTCGAAGCGTTATCTACATATAAGAAGTTCTCTACGCGCTCTGCTAAATCGGCTATTTCGATAACTCCACCTACAGAAAGCGTACTATGATCTAGGGCTACACGGCCGTCGACAATAAGAGTACTTGCATCCTGTAGAGATACGTCCGATGCAATATTTATATTCTCATGTACCACTATATCTGAATCATTGATAATTAACGCAGCTTTATCGATACCGGTTGCGCCTCCGCTAGCCCTACCATCAGTGATCTCGATGTCACTTCCTTCAAAGTTGGTATTGTTAAAAGTGACTTGTATATCGCCTTCAACTCGAGTGTCCGCGTCTCCTCGTGCTCCTACATCACCTAATACCAATCGCTTATCAATAACAATTTGTGAATCTGATATGGTTGCAGTAATTTTGTTAATTACGTCTGCATTTACTGTAGGGTCCCCAAGTGAACCTGTGTATTCACCAAACTCTAAATAAGTCAGGTTTATCTCTGAACGTTCCATAGTAAATAGCGTTTCAGAGTGAACGGTGTTATCAACAGTGTCCCATGCAGATTTTATATCGCTACCAATTTCCATGTCAGCTGAGCGACCGCCGCTAGAATTGGGTGTTACGTTAAAAACGCTGTCGGTGATAACTATATTGCTGAATGTGTTTGACGTGGAACCTATGCTGTCATTTTTAGTACGCGCATCACCACCCAGTTCAAAACCGTACACAGTATTGGATATTACGTTGTGAAGGGTAATATTTACGTTGATAGACGCGGTTTCACCAGCTTCAGTGTATGATTCTGTTTCAAAAGCCCTAACATCTAAAAGTCTGGGAGTGTCATTTACAACACTAATGTTAATGTTAGATTCACCAGATGCATCATAGGTAGTGTGATCAATGTAGCCTGTAAGTGTTACGTCGGAATTTGCAATGCTTAAGTTGGCATTTGAGCTGCCGCCGAAATCGTTGTCTGTGCCCAAATTAATTTCTTTACCAATAATGTCGACGCCGTTAATTTCAATGGAGCCGTCGCCGGTAGTGCCCACGTCAAGAGTCTGAACGTCTACAGGGCCTGTAGCAGAGGCATTTGCTATTTCTACTGTATCACCATTGTTTATGACAAATTGAGTGGTATCTGCCGCTGGGGAAGTGTCCCAATTGTCGGAAGTGAACCAATCGTTATTAACGGCTCCAGTCCAGGTTACAGTTTCATCGGCTATTGCGTTAGAAGTTAAAGTGCTCGTTGCGGCAAATACTGCAATTGCGAGAGGGGTACGTAAAAAACGATTTGATTTCATAAAATAAGACTCTTGATCTTTTAGGTTTATAGCAAAATGATTGAGTAATCAAACGACAGTCTGGTTACTTGTTTTGGGGACGGGAGATGCTGATACTATTGCTATCTTGGCTGGCGCCAGGGGAACCAATAGATCAAAAAGCTATTTTACTTTTGCATAACAGGTCCAAAAATTGCTCCTTAGGTCGCTGCTTGGACTTACAAGACAGCAAGATAATCTGCGCATTCCTTGGTACAGATACTGTGTTAGCAGTTGGTATACACACTGAGGTATGTGATCCAGATTTGTATACGAATCATACTATGCAGCCTTGGCATATGACAAATGGTTATTACAATTATTACATTAATCACTTTAGGCTATAAGGCTCGTTGTATTTTCCTGTGTTTGCGTAATCTGGTTGTAATTCAAAGTCTTAAGTTTGATTCGGTTTGTCCTAGAAGAGTGGGTGTCGTATAAGGTGTCGTATAAGGAGACGCACTTCTGGGAGTGAAGGATTGGAATCAACCGTTAAAACCAATACCATGTAGCCTTGGAGTTGTGGGCCATTTGCGAGCTCAATCGTAAAATTAGACGAATATTGTCCTGTTACAGTTGCTCTTAATAATTAGAAAGGTATGGAAGCGATGTGTTATTTGAAAAATTGTCATAAATTGGCTTTAGCGTTATTACTGGGAATTGCCGTTACTTTATTGTCTGGCTGTCAACTATCAGGAACGGTCTCTCTGGATGGGGGGGGCGTAGAAGGGGTGACCGTCACATTACTAGGCTCAATAGAAGGAGCCACAATAAATAAGCAAACGGTCACCGATGCTACTGGTCGATACAGTTTTAGCGATATAGATAAGGGTTACTACCAAGTTGTTATGAGCGCTCCGCCGGGTTACTACAAGGACGCTGCGATTTTTGTTAATAAGAGTAGCAACTACGGTAACAAAATAGGCAACGATTTTGCTCTACAAAGTTCCACTGCACGAACGCTGTCCAATGGCGTTGTCATTGGCTCAATAGAAGACAATGGAGTTGGCGTTTGGCGTGGATTGCCTTATGGGAGACCTCCGGTTAATGCTCTGCGCTGGAAAGCACCTCAGCCAGAAGCCTCATGGTCTAATACTTATCTCGCGATTCAGCCTGGTTCAGCTTGTCCGCAATTTGCAGATTTGTTGTCAGATTTACCAACATCACAATTCGGCCGCGTCATTGGTAAAGAAGATTGCTTGTACTTGAATATTTGGGCCCCTGAAAACAAACCAGCTGTGGCAGATCGGCCGGTGATGTTTTGGATTCATGGCGGAGGCAATACTGTAGGTGAAGCGGCGCAATATACCGGAAAATATTTGGCAGAACGATATGGCGTGGTGGTGGTTATAATAAATTATCGGTTGGGTACCTTAGGCTGGATGCGGCATCCAGCGTTACGCCTAGATGCGGGAAATGATAAAGACCGTTCTGGGAATTTTGGCACTCTGGATATGATTCGTGCTTTGCATTGGGTTCAGGATAACGTAGCGGAGTTTGGTGGTAATTCAAACAATGTCACCATTTTTGGCGAGTCTGCAGGTGGCACGGATGTGCTTAGTTTACTGGTCTCGCCATTAGCTGAAGGCTTGTTCCATCAAGCCATATCTCAAAGTGGTGGGTTAGAATTGGATACAGCAGCTAAAGCCGAAAACTTTACCGATGATGTGGAGGCAGGAGCGGGGCGTAGTAGTCGTGAAGTAATTAATGATCTATTGATTAATGCTGGGCTGGCAGATTCAAAAGCACAAGCCAAAGTACTACAGCTGACAATGTCGAATGAAGAAATACGTGATTTCATGTATGGGCAAACACCAGAAGAATTGTTGTCAGTGTATAACGGGGCGTTTGGTGGTATGTATACAATGCCAAAAATATTTCGGGATGGTGTTGTATTACCGGACGCAGAGGCAATGTCCTTATTTGAAACGGGGAGTTATCACCAGCTGCCGACAATCCTAGGCACCAATAGAGATGAAAGTCGCTTGTTTATGGCGTTTGACCCGACCTACACCACAACGATTGGTGGTGTTATTCCAATAATAAAAAATAAAAACGATTATCTTTTAGCATCAAAATATCGTTCTGATTCATGGAAAATAACGGGTGCCGATGAGATAGCCAGAGCAATGCGTGAGCATCAAGATTCGGTTTATGTCTATCGATTTGATTGGGATGAAGAGCCAGCGATCTTAGGTATTGGCGCTGATGTGCTATTGGGTGCTGCACATTTGATGGAAGTAGGGTTTGTTTTTGCTGATGTAAACACCTTTGCTGTGTCCATGTACCAGCCGCTTGTTTATACCTCGGGTAACAAAGAAGGGCGAGAATTTCTTGCCGGAGCTATGTCTTCTTATTGGGCAAGTTTAGCGTTAGATGGGGTTCCAGGCACAGGTTTCTTTGGTGAACAGTCAACACATTGGAATGCCTGGAATAACCATACTGATGATACTAGTAGTAAGACCTTGGTGTTTGATACAGAACAAGATCAAGGTATTGTGATGACGGATCTGGCGTTTGACTTGGTGACTTTGCAGGCTGATCTAGAGGCGGAGGATGGGTTCTCAACGGTAGAAATACATTGTGATGTGTATGCGAGTATCTTTGGTAGTACCCCATTTTATAAGAATCTGTGTTTGTAGAGAGTTTTTTACCAGAGATTAGGTTAATGATGGGTCTTTCTCTTGATCCAAGGAGGGTGCGAGTGGTAACTTCCTGCATTCTGAAAAAGGGCGAACAGATTGCTGAAGAAGAGGTAATAGGGACGTAGTAATGGGCTGTAGGAATAGGTAATGGGAAAAGGTAATGGGAWWAGGTAATGGGAAAAGGTAAAGAATCCGTGAAATTTTCTARTGCAATAYCCTTTTTATTGATTGGAGCCGTGCTKGGCTGGGCTGTTCGGCCTTATTGGGATGAATGGGCGGGGATCGCAAATACAGGCGATGTGGCTAGAACTATCGTAGATGCACAACAACATATTCGCGGTTCTTCTGTAACTTCGGTATTTGAAAAAAATGGTYTATTTCCAAATGCCATTGGAATAGACCTCTCTGTCACGAAAAAAAACATACTGATTCTCATTGAACAGCAAAAAGTAAAGAGGTTATTGACGACGCTAAAACAATACTCGTTTGATTTGGTCAATCATAGCAATGTGTTTGATGCATTTCGCAATAATCTCTATATTTTAGCGGAGCAAGAGAATTGGCSAATGCTACAGGTGTGGRTTGATAGCATGCTTGGCGAGGGTTTCGAATATAGTGTGCTCTATCTGATGGACGCAAAATTAAAAGTCAAGCAGGGTAATCTTTTAGGCGCTTTAGATTCTCTTTTTACAGCCAGGTATTATTCCTTGTTAGATAACGAAGTGTCTGGAATTCAAATTGGAATTGAAAATATTGTGATTGATATGATGAATGCATATCAAAAAAAATCAGGCCAAGTAAGCCGTATAAAAGCATTTTCTGTACTCCAATTTGTCGTTGAAAAACAACCAGAAAATCCGTTGTTTGGTATCGAAATAGCCAGGCTCCATGCTGACGAAGGAGAGATCCAGCTCGCAATCGATACATTGAATTATCTACCCTACAGTGAGCAATATCAGGACGTCATCGTATCCTACAAAACGGCTTGGTTAAATGAGTTGAATGCTTTAATCCACCCAGAGCAGGTAACTACCGCTATTCCGTTAGTCCAGGTGGGAAATCATTTTCATGTGACGGTGGTGCTGAACCAGGAAAGAACGTTAGATTTAATGATAGATACCGGAGCAACTACCACTGCGTTGAGTAAAGATGTAATAGAGTTTTTGAAGGAAGATGGTATCATAGGAGAAAAGGCCGGTACCGTGTCAATTAATACCGCAAACGGTGTCACCAAAGCAGATTATTATAATGTAGATACTTTTGCAATTGGTGAATATGTAGTCGGAGAATTTGAAGTCTTAGAGGTTGAGCTTAGTGACTCTGCTGATTTTGATGGCTTATTAGGAATGAATTTTTTGTCGTTATTTGAGTTTGAAATAGATCAAACCAATCGACAGCTATTTTTGACGGCCAGGAGAAATCAGTAATTTTTAATGTGTGAAGCGGCCACATGCTGGCCGCAATTATAGCTATAGTATTCCAAAGTGTAATTTTGCGGCCTCCGACATCATCTGTTGGTCCCACGGTGGGTCGAAAACCACCTCAATCTCAACTTTGTCGACCCAGGACAAGGTAAGTATCTTTTGTTTGATTTCCCCTGCAAGGATATTACCCATGCCGCACCCGGGGGCGGTGAGTGTCATGGTAATCTTAACTTTCTGTCCATTGTTCGATAATGGGTATACCGCGATACGATAAATTAATCCTAGTTCAACAATATTGATGGGTATTTCTGGGTCGTAACAAGTTTTCAGTAGGTTTCTTACTTGGTCGATATCCACTGTCGCTGTGGGTTTCTTTGCAGGATTTTCTTTGATTGCCGGAATTCGAACCTTGCCTAGCGCGTCGGCGTCTTCGGCGGCGATATGGAATAAATTGCCCTGACTTTGTACAGTAAAGTTGCCACCCAAAGCCTGGGTTATCTGTACGGTACTCGCTTTGGGTAGTATGGCGCGGGTGCCGGCTGGAATCGCGATAGCTTTGCAATCGCGCAATAGCGTTATAACCTTGACCCCCTCGATCATAACCGGTGCCTCTCTCTGTCTTGTGTTACGGGTTATTCTGTTATGACAATATTACCGTTATATCGTTACTCTGTTGTCACTGTTTCACTGGTATCTTTATCTCTTAGTGCGGTATTTAGAATGTGCCAAGCCAAGGTTGCACATTTAACTCTGCTTGGGAATTCGCTGACACCACCTAAAGCACATAACTTTCCTAGGTTATCTAAGGTGGTAATTGGCGGTGATTGCTGAGTAATCAAGTCATGGAATTCTTGAAATAGTTGTCGAGATTCTTCGACACTTTTGCCTTTAATCAGCTCTATCATTAGTGAAGCGGATGCGATTGATATGGCACAACCCTCCCCTTGGAAACTCGCGTTTATTACCTTGTTATTTTTTACCAGCAGATAAAGCTCTACGCGGTCTCCGCACAGTGGGTTATACCCCTCTAAACAGCGGTTATAGTCTTTTAATTTCGTAAAGTTGCGGGGGTGCCGGCCGTGATCAATGATCACTTCTTGGTATAGTTCCCGTAAGCTTTCATCCATAACCTTCACCTGATGTAGTACTTACCCAAATATAGCCTTTACCTCTTCTATGCCTTTGATTAATTGATCGATATCGGTTTTATTGTTGTAAAACGCTAGGGATGCTCTCGCGGTGGCGGCTACATTAAAACGTTCCATCACCGGCATTGCACAGTGATGCCCGGCACGGATAGCGACACCCTCGCGGTCTAAAATAGAACTGATATCATGGGCATGGGCCGTATCTAATACAAAGGATATTATGCTGGCTTTGTGCTTGGCGGTGCCAACAATGCGTAAACCCTTAATGGACAGTAAGGCTTGGGTGGTGTAGTCGAGCAGCTCATGTTCATGGTGGGCGATATGGCCCAAACCGATGGAGCTGATATAATCCAATGCCGAGCCTAAACCGATGACACCGGCTATATTGGGTGTGCCGGCTTCAAATTTGTAGGGCAGAGCGTTGTATTCGGTTTTTTCATAGCGTACACGGCTAATCATATCGCCACCGCTTTGATAGGGCGGCATGCTTTCTAGCAAAGATTGTCTGCCATAGAGTACGCCTACACCAGTAGGGCCGAAAATCTTATGGCTAGAAAATGTATAAAAATCACAATCTAGATGTTGCACATTGACGGCTATGTGGGGAGCTGCTTGGGCTCCATCTAGAAGCACTGGAATACCCTGTTTATGGGCGAGAGCAATCATTTCTCGTACTGGATTGATGGTGCCTAATGCATTGGAAATATGTGTGAGTGCTACTAATTTGGTGTTTTTGTTTAGTAGCGCTCGATATTGATCCAGAATGATTTCACCGGAATCATTAATCGGGCAAATTTTTAGTTCTGCACCGGTTTGTTCACAGACAATTTGCCAGGGAACGATATTGGAGTGATGCTCCATATCGCTAATTAGAATATTATCACCGGGTTTTAACAGTGGGCGGGCGAAACTTTGAGCGACCAGGTTGATCGCTTCAGTGGTGCCGCGAACGAAGATTATTTCTTCTCTGTGGGAAGCCTGTAAAAATACTTTTACCGTATCACGTACACCCTCGTACGCTTGTGTAGCCCTCTCGCTGAGCGCATAGACACCACGATGGACGTTGGCATTGTCCACGCGATAATAATGCGCAATACTTTCGATGACGGTATTGGGTTTTTGTGTGGTTGCTGCATTGTCTAAATATGCTAGTGGTTTACCGTATATTTGTTGAGTTAATAAAGGGAAGTCCCTACGTATTTCCTCCCAATCGATCACATTTGGAGCTAACATGGTAGGTGTCGCCTGAACATGAGACATCATAAACCTTCTTTTTTATGGTTGCTAAATACCGTTTTCTTGAGTGGATTGATTAACTGGTTCAGCTGATTAAGTACCGGTGGTATAATCAGCTTTTGAATGAGCGGCTGCGAAATGGACTCTAAGGTTTCACCGATAAAGGCTGAAGCCAACAGGGTTTTGGCCGCTGTTTTGGTAATACCTCGAGTTTGCAGGTAAAATAATGCGGCGTCATCCAATTGTCCAACCGTTGCTCCATGGCTACATACAACATCATCGGCATAGATTTGTAATTCGGGTTTGGTATCTACATGACCTTTTGTTGAGAGTAATAGATTTTTGTTGACGAGTTTAGCATTGGTTTGTTGTGCTGCAGGGTGGACTACGATTTTTCCGTTAAATACTGCTCGGGCATGATCTTGGATAACACCTTTGTAGAGTGTCCTGCTATGACATTCAGGTTCAAGGTGATCGATTTGTATGTGTTGATCGAGGTGTTGTTGATCTCCAATACAATAACCTCCAGTCAAGACGCATTCTGCAGCTTTTCCCGCAAGAGAAATGCGAATGTCATTGCGTGTTAATTTTCCGCCTAGAAAAAAGCTATGGTTGCTAAAATAACTGGAGGGTTGTTGCATCACGTGTAACCCTGCAATATGAATGTTGGCAGGGGATTCTTGTTGCAAGGTATAGTGTTGCATTCTGGCGTTGGGACCCATTAATATTTCCGTTACTGCATTGGTAAAGCAGGGGGGCGATTCGGTTGTCTGTTGTGTATTTGGTCCCTTTAGCCCTTTAAATTCTGGTATAAACATATAATGCTCAAACACGGTTGCCTCGCTATTGTCTTCCATGATCAATAATAAACGAGGGTGGCAAACATTGGGTTTGTCCATGGTGGTACTGATAAACAGACAATGAATAGGTTGTTGAATATGATTGTTTTGATGGACCCACAAAAAAACGCCGTTACTCGTGAACATAGAATTGAGTGCGGCAAAAGGGTGGTGATTAGTATGGGCGATTTTTCCTAACGTTGATTTTAGGTGGTCGCTATGTGTTTCTATGGCCCGATGAAAATCACATAAGATAGTCTCTTGTATGGGAGCGTTTGTTATTGGTGGTAATCTAGAAAGACTTTCTTCAAAGCGGCCATTGATAAATACCAATTGATAGCCGTTGGGACAGTGGGGGATGGCATCTAATTGGTCTTGAGGTAACGTTGTTGCAGGTGCTGTTGTGTGATTGAAATCCACTTGCTCAATGGGTTTCAGTCGGGTGTACTTCCAGTTTTCTGTCTTGGCGGTTGGTAAACCTTGTGCGGAAAAACTATCTAATGCTTGTTCTCGAAATTGTGTGAACCAGGCGTCGTTGTTGCCCCCTAGCGCATGCTCAGGAGTGTGGAGGGTTTGATGGTAGGCGTGACAAAAACGTTCGCTGGCATTCATTAATATTACCTCCCTAAGCTGCCCACGCGCTATAGCCTTTTTCTTCCAACTCTAACGCTAATTCTGGTCCTGCGGACTTTACGATACGACCATCCAATAACACATGAACAAAATCAGGCTGAATGTAGTCCAGTAATCGTTGGTAATGGGTTACCAAAATAATCGAAGGTTGCATTCCTTGGTTCCACTGATGTAGTGGAGGGTTGTTACGAAAAGCATTTACCCCCTCGGCAACAATTTTTAGCGCATCAATGTCGAGGCCGGAATCTGTTTCATCAAGAATGGCGAGTTTGGGTTCCAGTATTAACATTTGCAAGATCTCGTTGCGCTTCTTTTCACCCCCGGAAAACCCTTCATTTACCGCGCGATAGAGTAGACTTTCGTCCATACCCACTTGTTTGACTTTGGATTTTACCTGTTGTAAAAAATCCATAGCATCTAATTCATCTAGCTGATGGTATTTGCGCATGCTATTGATCGCCGTTTTTAAAAATTGCACATTACTAACGCCGGGAATTTCTACAGGGTATTGGAACGCCATGAAGAGTCCTTCGCATGCACGTTCATCGACGGATAGTTGCAATAGATTTTTACCATCAAATACGATTTCACCTGCGCTTACCTGATAATCTTCGCTACCGGCTAACACATTGGCGAGAGTGCTTTTTCCTGAGGCGTTAGGACCCATGATGGCATGAACCTCTCCAGGCTTTACTGTCAAGTTAAGGCCCTTGAGAATAGGCGTTTCGTCAATGCTGACATGTAAATTAGTGATTTTTAGCATTACAGGCCTCTCTTTTATTATCCTACACAACCTTCCAGGCTGACTTCCATTAATGCCTGAGCTTCCACGGCAAATTCCATCGGCAATTTTCGAAATATCTCTTTGCAAAAACCATTAATGATCATTGATACCGCGGTTTCTGGTGCAATGCCGCGTTGCAAACAATAAAACATTTGAGCGTCACTTATTTTTGACGTGGTGGCCTCATGCTCCACTTGAGCTGATGCATTGTTAACTTCAATGTAAGGGAAGGTATGAGCACTGCATTGATCGCCCAATAGCAATGAATCACATTGGCTATAATTTCGCGCATTGTTAGATTTTGCGGCCACACGTACTAGTCCGCGATAGGCATTGGAGCCATGGCCGGCAGAAATACCTTTGGAGATAATGGTGCTGGATGTATTGTTGCCAATATGAATCATTTTGGTGCCAGTATCTGCTTGTTGATAGTTGTTGGTTAGCGCTACGGAATAAAACTCACCTTGAGAAAAATCACCCTTTAAAATAACACTGGGATATTTCCAGGTGATGGCTGAGCCAGTTTCTACTTGAGTCCAGGATATTTTTGAATGACTTCCCTGGCATTTACCGCGTTTGGTGACAAAGTTATAGATACCACCTTTGCCGTTTTTGTCACCGGGATACCAATTTTGTACGGTAGAGTATTTTATCTCGGCATTTTCTAATGCGATAAGCTCCACTACGGCGGCATGTAGTTGATTTTCGTCACGCATCGGTGCGGTACAGCCTTCTAGATAGCTGACGTAGCTATTGTCTTCTGCAATGATCAATGTGCGCTCAAATTGTCCCGTGTTGGCGGCATTGATACGGAAATAAGTCGATAATTCCATAGGGCAGTGAACCCCTTGGGGAATGTAACAAAAAGATCCGTCACTAAACACTGCGGCGTTTAGCGAGGCGTAGAAATTATCTGTATAGGGAACAACGGTGCCCAAGTATTGTTGTATTAGTTGAGGATGTTTTTGTACGGCTTCGGAGAATGAACAGAAAATCACGCCCACAGCAGAAAGTTGTTCTTTAAAGGTTGTTGCAACCGATACACTGTCGAATACGGCGTCGACCGCTACTCCAGCGAGGGCCGCTCTTTCGTGCAGTGGAATGCCTAGCTTTTCATAAGTTTGCAAAATTTTAGGGTCAACATCAGCTAAGCTTTGAGGGCCGGAACTTGATGATTTTGGAGCGGAATAATAGCTGATGGCGTTATAGTCAATGGGCGGGTAATGTAGTTGTGACCATATTGGTGTGTCTAACGTTAACCAGTGTCGGTACGCTTTGAGACGCCATTGCAGTAAAAAATCAGGTTCATTTTTTATGGCTGATATATGACGTATTACGGATTCATCTAATCCCAGTGCAAAGCTGTCAGCGTCTAGTTCGGTGACAAACCCATGGGGGTAATCCTTGTTGACAAAACGTTCTAAATTTTGTGCTTGCGTTGCCATTTCGTCACCCGTGATTGTTCGATTAATCGTAGACCGTATGCGTCGGTTCAGCGCAGTCATTTGACAGTCTCGGATTACGTTCAATACCAGGAATTATCATGTTACCCAGCGTAACCTGTGCTAATCGGTTAGTTTGCTAACGCGCAACATTGGGCACCTCGCCGATGATATAATACCAATATAGTCCTATATCTTGAGCTACTTCCACTGCTTTGTGAGAACATTTACTTGTTAAAATACGTCTCTGTTAGCACGATTTGACCTTATAAATGGGGGACGTGTAGGATTCCGGTTGGGTGAAACCTGAAAAGGCCTGGTAGCAGCAAATTATTGCCCACATAGAAGAATTCGAATAGGATAGAAACAAAACGATTGGGGGAGTTTATAATGAACACATGGGCTTATTTACCTTACTTTGGCGATGAATTTACGCCTCTTGATGAGGTATGGCATCGAACTTTTCACCGCCTAATGTTCAGGGGGTCCCGGTGGCCGTTGCGGTTGGTGTTGCCACTGCTTTCAGGAGAGCGAGGGCGAACCTCAGCAGAATTTATTCGTCGAATACGCAAGGATTTGGATGCCTTGCTTGAACAAGACGTGCGTAATGTAAAGGCCGGTTACTATCCGAAATCTGCATTAAGATTCGACTTGCCGTCCTATATTTACTCCATGTTAGCAAGTGGGCCGCTAGATGGGGTGCGGGTGTTGCAACGTGCCAAACAAAACAATTGGAAAGAATTGCCTCTGCATGCGGACAAGAATGCCTACCCCGATTATTATCTACGAACCTTTCATTGGCAAACCGATGGTTGGTTCAGTGAGGAGTCGGCAAAAAGATATGACTTTACGGTGCAATTCTTATTCGGTGGTGTTGCCGATGTTATGCGAAGAATGGCTCTGCCGCCGATAGCAAAAACAATCTCTACTAACAATAACGTTAAAATATTGGAATTGGCCTGTGGTACTGGTAGTTTTATTCCGCAAATTCAAGCTGCCTTTCCGAAAGCTAGAATCGTAGGTGTTGATCTGAGCCCTGATTATATTCAGTATGCACGTAAACATATTAAGGGGACCAAAGTTCAATTCTTCCATGAAAATGCCGAACACCTGTCATTTGAAAATGAATCTTTCGACGCTGTTATCTGTAATAACCTATTCCACGAATTGCCACCTCAGGTGCGCCGTAAAATTTTTAGTGAAGTTCACCGGGTTCTAAAGAATAATGCGGTTTTTTCTATTACCGATAGTCTTCAATTGGGCGATAATCCTAATATGAATGATTCAAT
>NVVG01000083.1 GCA_002402125.1 Moraxellaceae bacterium | reverse complement strand
AGCTCTTCCAGCATAATGTCGTCGGGTAGCCGTTCGCTCAACGCGCGTTCAGAAACAGGTTCGGCTGAGGCAAACACGATGGCTTCTACCATGCGCAAGTGCTCGTGCCGTGGCCTGATATCGGTGCTGTCACCGCCTGCCGGGGTAAACGCCACGACATTTGCGTCATCTTGTTTTACAGATTCGCTCATTTTGTTCCTACCGATCTAAGATATAAGGGCGCGAAAGCCTTGTCCTGACGCAGCGCCAATGTGCCCTCACGAACCATTTCAAGCGATGCAGCAAAAGAACTGGCAATCACACTCGCCCGCATGGAGGGATCAGGAATATATTTCAACAAAAACACATCAAGCGGTGTCCAGTCGCTCAATTCGCCCACCAAACGAGTGAGTATTTCACGGGCATCAGACAGTGACCAAACATCGCGTTTCGCGATTGTAACCGTTGAAACGCTTTGCCTCTGGCGTTGCGCTGCATAAGCGGTGAGCAGATCATAGAGCGTGGCATTATACTCGTTCCGACGGTCCACCAAAATTGCTTCCGGGTTTCCTCTGGCAAAGAAGTCCCGGCCCAAGCGGTTTCGATTGATGATCTTATTGCCAGCTTCGCGCATGGCCTCCAGCCTCTGCAACCGGAAGGCCAGCAACGCCGCCATTTCTTCGCCGCTCAGTTCTTCATCATCATCCTCGTCAATCGGCAACAGCAATTTGGATTTGAGATAGGCAAGCCACGCCGCCATCACCAGGTAATCAGCAGCAAGCTCAATTCTAAGTTCTCGTAATTCCTCGATGAAAGCTAAATATTGTTCGGCTAGAGCCAGAATGGAAATTTTTGCCAGATCAACTTTTTGACGACGTGAAAGATCCAGTAACAGCCCCAGCGGTCCTTCAAAACCTTCCACATCCACCGTCATTTGGAGAGAATCAGCATCCTCTCCATCTGGGGACTGGTCATGCTTTGCACCGTCCCAAAGGTCCGGTTCGTTGCCAGTATCGTTTTTATCCATATTGCTCACAAGCAAATATCCTGTTTAATTCTAGACGAGCACTGCAAACATAGCTTCAAACTCCGCATCGATTCGTAATATTTTGAATGTGGAAACTCATCATATAAAGGGTGCTCTTCGGTATATGGCGTACTGATATTGGTGAGCGCCTCCTGTAACAGCGCCCACGCCTTGTGATAGCGATTGCTTAACCGATGGGCAATAAAACCGGCGTTTAATACCTGTACCGTTGTGCAATGATCAACGGGGTGAGGCAGGGCAGCGGTTAAATCTACGGTTATGCTAAATGGAGTAGCCTGTAACGCCTCAACCAAGCAGTCGCTCTCTTGTCGCGTAAGATCGATCGGGGTAATTTGTTGGTGGGCTTTGTCAGCTTGGGCCCCAGATTTCGCAGAAACGGTTTGAAAACGCGGCTTACGTGCTTTCTTGGCGCTATTTTTACTCCACTGATACAACCGAACATCATCTTCTACTCGACATTGCTGATTAGCCGGCAGTAAGTAAGGCCATTCGGTGTCCTCAGGATGGGGTTCGCTTCTAATACCGCCCATTTGGTTGATCAATACCCAAGGCCACTGTACATCGGCATAGGCAATCTCGCACTCCTCATCTTCAGGTAACAAAAAGTAGTGGCTAGCGTTGCCTTCGGCCTCGCGGTGATCTTTGGTTTGCTCCGTTTGTAAATCTACTTCATGTAAAGTGGTTTGAGTTATTTCAATATCTGAATTGGCCCGTACTTCAAATTCCTTCCATAGGTTGCCTTCTCGAAATACCATCAACCAACCAGGCTGTAACGGACAGTTAACCAATGTCCTGTCTATCAGGCTTTTGGTGTGGTTTTCTATCTTGTGTTGTTCGCTGGGCACAGCAAAAAGAAATGGCGACTCCGCGAGCGTCAAATCATAACCAATAGGAAATATTGCATGATGAACAACCGGCATCTCCAACACAATCGTGGTGGTGGCATTCTTATTAGCGGAAACCGATTTTTCTATGGGAGGAATAATACTCGTCATGTGAGTTCCTAGTGAATATCGACGGCAAGTAGGTGGCAGTTATAAAGACCGCCATTAAGTAAAGAATCCAAACCTTTTAAACCGATAAAAATAAAATGTCTTCTCACTCGAGGATAAGCCGGTTACGCTTATCCCACTGCCTTATATTCCACAAAAGGCACCGCCACTAGAGACGTAAATGACACAGACTCAGCCCGAGCAAAACAGTTCGCCAGACAGTTCACCAAACTCTCAACCACAACCCAAAACCTCCCACACCGAATTCATCTGGCTCATGGCATTGTTAATGTCACTCATTGCCCTCGCCATAGACGCCATGCTGCCTGCGTTTGATCAAATAGGCAGTGACTTAGGGGTAAGCAACGCCAACGATATCCAGCTAATCATCGCCACGGTGTTTTTTGGCATGGCAATGGGGCTGATGATTTACGGGCCGTTATCCGATGCCTATGGCAGAAAGCGAGTGATTTACCTGGGAATCAGTATTTTCCTGATAGGTACCTTGATATCCGGTCTGGCAACGGATTTTAACCTGTTGTTGGTGGGAAGGATCATCCAAGGTTTTGGAGCGGCGGCTTGTCGCGTGGTGACCATGGCGATGATTCGGGATAAGTTCTCTGGACGGGAAATGGGCCGTATCATGTCGCTGGTGATGGTTATCTTTATGTTGGTACCGGCTTTAGCACCTGCCTTGGGGCAGGTGATATTACTGTTTGCCGATTGGCGAGCCATCTTCTGGTTTATGTTTGTCTTGGGTGTTGCCTGTTTTGTCTGGATGGCGCTTCGACAACCAGAAACCCTGGATGAGGCTAAACGAATACCGTTTTCAATCGCTAACGTCACCTCCGGCATACTGGAAACCTGGCGCCACCCTCAAAGTAGGGGGTATACCATCGCCGCAGGTTTGGTGTTTGGCGCATTTGTGGGTTATCTAAGTTCCGCCCAGCAGATCCTTCAGGTGCAATACCAGGTAGGGGATATGTTTGCGGTGTATTTTGGATTATTGGCATTATCCATCGGTTTATCGTCCTACAGTAACTCTCGGCTGGTAATGAAGTACTCCATGGAAACCCTTTGTATGGCTTCCTTGATTGCCATAACCATACTGTCATCGCTATTTTATGCCTACGCGCATTCAGTAGCGGGACACCCACCGCTTGGGTTGTTAATCACCTACCTCGCGACTACCTTCTTTTGTTTTGGTTTGTTGTTCGGCAACTATGGGGCCCTGGCCGTACAGCCATTGGGGCATATAGCGGGGGTGGCGACATCGGTGATTAGCTCAATCCAAACCTTTATCTCGGTAATAGTGGGTGGTTTTGTCGGTTATATGTATGACGGTACCGTCGAGCCGTTGGTACTGGGTTTTTTAGTCTGTAGTGTTGTCACGGTAATATTCACATTCCGGTTGGGTAAAAAACACACAGTTAGCTAAACCTCTGTAATATCAAGGTTATTGTTTAAAAAATAACCACAAAGTGCGCTAACGCCTTGTAAACCAAGGGTAGTTAGGTGAAACGCATTTCCCCTGTTTGTATATCAGTGATACTATGCATTCCATCAGGTTATAAATAACAATAATAATATGCCTTTTTGGGTATAAGCAGGATAATCATGCTCTTATACAAATTTCAGAAATCTGAGGCTTTCGCCTTGGCCTCGCTACCGTGGCTGTGCAAGCTAAGTAAGCTAGGAAAGCGAATTTTCCGTGGTGGACCTCTACTGGCTTTGATGCTGACGCTTAGCGCTAGCTACTCAGTATCAGCCGAAGCGAGTGGGCATAGCCGAACGCAGAAAACGCAGCTATTAATGGGCGCTGTCTTGTCAAAAGATAACACCTATCTGGGACGGCTTGGTTATCTCATCTATTCAGAAGTATTCCGCCGCCTAGACATGGAACTGGTGTATGACGTGTATCCGCCCAAGCGCGCTAGCTGGATGGCAGAACATGGCGAGCTAGACGGTGAAATTGGTCGAGCCTTTGACTACCAAGACAGCCATCCCAATCTTATTCGCATCGAAGAACCTATTTTTTCCGTTACCTTATCAGCCTTTGCGGTAGAACCTATCACTGCGTTAAATGGTTGGAACAGTTTAAAGGCTACAGGTTATCGGGTGGGTTATCGCTCGGGTTATACCGTTACGGAAGATAAACTCAGTAATGTGCTACCGAAAGATAAACTGTCGGGCGTCGCGGAATCGATCCATGGTTTGAGGAAGCTTTCCGTCAGCCGGACCGATGTCTATGTCGACATAAAAGAGCACATTGAGAGAATATTGAAGTTAAAAGAGTTTGACGGCATCGGTATTACCAATGTCGGCGAAATGGAAGAAATGAAAGTGTATGGATACCTGCATAAACGCCACAAGGATCTGGTCCCGCGTATTGCCGCAATGCTCAAAGTGTTAAAACGAGAAGGCGTCATACCCAATTAAAGGATAGGAGTGGGTTGGCTTATCTTTTGGCGTAATATTCAATAACTCCCGGTGATTCTGCCACCCGTTGGTAGTGTTCGTGAACTTGTGGTGCAACCAGATCGACCAAATCAGTCGGTATATGATCCAAGATGCCAGAGTTTAAGGCATGCACCCAAACAAACACCTTTAGATCTGCGATAGTGAGTCGATTCTCACAAATGTACAGGCCACCTTGTTCCACAATACGTTTGTTCAGTAGTTTTAATGCGTTGGTAAATGCGCCTTCTGCCAGTTTTGTCCTGGCGACTTGTAATGCTTCACCTTCCAGCCCAAAAGTAGCGACCAGTTTATGGGTGCATTCTTCAACAATATCCATTACCTCATCACACACCAGGGAATTTACATCGCTGGCAGGATATAGCCCCGCTAGTTTGGCAGCGAATCGATTAATGGCGTTACATTGCGTGATCTGACGATCATCGATTGTTAAGGTGGGAACTTGGCCCAACGGCGTGGTTGGTTTAACAGCAGAAAACTTATCAAAGCCAAATCGATTATCCTCAAATTTGATGCCACCAATAGAAAAAGCGATTCTTGCAGGCTCAGCACGGCCGCCATCAATATCAAAGTAGGTGAGCTTCAGCTTTGCCATGGGAATTACCTTTTCTTTGTAGGGGGTAAGTCGGCGCTAGCAGGTAAACGCCGTATCAAACAAGCATCAAGAAAACGTCTAATAACATAGTGCAATGATTAAAAGTAAAGCATATTGATCAATAAATGCCACCCCAATTGATTTCTTAACCATTAAAAATCTTGGTATGATGCGTAACTTAATGAAAACTGGAAGATTCCTAAAAAATCAGGCTCAAGTGATAACCATCAACGCTAACCACCAACGCTAACCACCAACGCTAACCATAAAGGGCATTCACGTGAACCTAGAAAATAAAACGGTATGGATAACTGGCGCAACCTCCGGCATCGGTAAAGAACTTGCCCGCCAATGTGCTGAACTTGGGGCCAGTGTGGTGTTGTCAGCGCGGCGCGTCGATGTCTTGGAAGCAGTAAGGGACGCGTTACCCGGTGGCAAACAGCGGCATCATATAGTACGGCTGGATTTAGCCGACGCTGAGCAGTTGATGGTAGATGCTGCAGCTGCGTTAGAGAACATTGGAACCATCGACATTCTGGTAAACAATGGCGGTATCTCACAGCGTGGTTTCTTCTTAGAAACCGAACTAGAGGTGTATCGGCGTCTAATGGACGTTAACTACCTCGGTACCGTCGCCCTCATTAAAGTGGTGTTGCCAGCAATGTGTGCCAGTAACCAGGGCAGCATCGTCAGCATCGCCAGTGTGGCGGGAAAATGTGGCTCTAAACTCAGAACCGGCTATTCAGGTTCAAAATTTGCCGTAGTCGGTATGATGGATTGTCTGCGAGCAGAAGTCAGTGAGCACGGCATTCATTGTTTAACGGTATGCCCTGGTTATGTACAGACAGACATCGCCATCAATGCTCTCACCGGTGATGGCAGTGCCAAAGGTGTTAGCGACAGCGTCATCGACGAAGGCCTAACCACCACCGAATGCTGCCAGCAAATCCTTAAAGCCATCGATAAAAAGCAAGATGAGGTGGTTATTGGTAAGGGTGTTAGTGGTTTAGCGCCCACCATCAAGCGATTTTTCCCAGGTTTGTATGCCAAATTAGCGGCCAAAAGAGTGGCGGTATAGTGATCAGCCTGGTAGTGGTAGAATAGAGGTCATAACCACTGCGAATCCTTATCCGCAGCTAAACTCGAACCTATTGAAAAAGCATTGTCGACATGAACCGCCCCGATTTAGATAGTCCACAAAATATCGACGCCTTTGTTGCCTCGTTTTATAACAAATTGCTCAACGATGACATCATGGCGCCGGTGTTTCTTGATGACGCCAAGATTGATATCTCCGACCATTTAGCCACCATCAGTTTGTATTGGCAAAAAATGCTCTTTGGCGATAAGCAATACAATACCAACATGATGAAGAAACACCGTGTCCTGAATAGTAAACGTCAGTTTAGCAAGGAGCACTATCAGCGCTGGTTAGCCTATTTTGAACAAACCGCAGCAGATACCTTTGCCGGTGAATACACCGATAAAGCCCTGCGCATTGCTAGGGCGGTGATCAGGAATATGGAAAAACGCATGTTGGAGGCGACCTAGTTAACGAATTAGGTAACGACCTAGTTAACGACTTAGCCAGAGAAATAATTGGGTCGTTATTGTGCCTGGGGTTTTAAGTAGTAGTCATCGTACAGCCGTTGCGCTAAACGATTGGCCGCCGCACGAGCATAAGCATTGTCATCCGCAACTTCTTGGTAATGGCTACCAAATGGCGGTGACAGGGCATGCGCAATAGCGGTGGCGGTAACCGTTTCTTTGTATTGTTGAACCTGTTCACCCTGTTCAAATACCACGGCTTCCAGAATGAACACGCCTTCTCCAATGATGGGCAAAAGGGTGACGCTAAAAAACGCCCCAAAGGTGGTGATATCGGTCCAAGGCTCACTGGACCATACTGAACAGGACGACGTCAGCTCCAGTACCACACTGGCTAAATCCGGTGAATCCACCACCGTAACGCCATTGCCTTGTAATGATGCGGTTAGTGTTGCTAGTACCTTGGATTTGTTGCAAGGATGAATGGCATTTTTAAAGGAAAAATACACCGTACGATCCACCTTGTAATCAGTAAAGTTTACCGGTTTATTAGCAGGTGACATGACCACCGTACAGGCGGTTGTCATTAACAGCATGGCTGAAATCATGGTTGTAATTATAGTGACTAACAATATGCGGATCATGAGGTAATAGGTCTCAACGTATTAAACGACATAGCGCTCAATATAGCGCTTAATGGTATTGGTGGGGACGTAGGTTAAGTATAAAAGAGCCCCATTTTTATGGCAACGACTGATGCAGGTTTGCCACCGACCAGGATCAACAACCGGGCCAGCAACCCGATCAGTAACCTAGCCTCATGCCGTGGCAAAGTGACTATAAAACCCAATGCTACTTAACCGGTATCAACAAGTCATTAAGCGCTAACTTATCAGGGCGATAGCTATTGACCTTCGCATCCGCCGGGTAGCCTAATGCTAAACCACACAGCAGTTTATATCCTTTGGGAATGTTGAAATGCTTATCAATCGGCGAGCGCCAAATCCCTAACGCCCCTTGAGGACAGGTACCTAAGCCCTTATTAGTGGCCGCCAGCATCAACGATTGCATAAATATCCCCGCATCAACCATCGCGGTAAAGGTCATGCCGGGATGGATAAAGAAAAATATCGCAACAGGCGCCCCAAAGAAGGTAAAGTTTTTCGCCATTTGATCATCGCGGGCTTTCTTATCACCGCGTTCTATACCCAACACGTCATACAGCCCGATGCCAGTGGCGAGACGGCGCTTCTGAAACTCGGGGGGATACTTGCCCAGTATGGGTTTGTAGTCACCGTCGGGTAGGGCACCGCTGGTGATAGCCGATACCACCTTCAACGGCAATGGCTGGCGTTGGATCTTGCTGGATTTCTGGTATTTGGACAGCAGCTGTTGGCCAAGCTTTTTACAGGTATCACCGGTGGCCACAGCAAGCTTGTAGGGTTGGGTGTTGGAGCTAGAAGGGGACTCTAAAGCCTCTAGTAAGAGTCCATCAATAATCTCTTGTGCAACCGGTTTATCAGAGAACGCTCGAATGCTTCTCCGGTTGTGTAATACGTCTAAAAAATCCATAAATTGCTACCGGGTTAACCTTGTAGGGTGGGGTCAGTAGTTGGCTGAATTAACATAGCCCCTAACATAGCCAAGGAGTATATCTGAAATTGTCGGTTGCGTCTGACCGGTCATTTCTATCATTCCGTTGGGTGTATATGCCATCTAGAACTAATGTGGCCTAGGGTGCGGGTGGTATACTGAAACCTTTACTCTCCAAGTTGGAGGTGCGCCATGAGTTTTTCTCTTTCATCTTCGGCATTACATAATAATGCCCCCATCCCCCGACGTTATACCGCCGAAGGGGCCGATGTCTCACCACCCTTGTCCTGGCAGGATCCCCCCACTGGTACGCGCAGTTATGTGTTAATTGTGGACGACCCCGATGCGCCCGATCCTGCGGCACCAAAAATGACCTGGGTGCACTGGCTGCTCTACAACATTCCACCGGGCGCTCATGCACTTGAAGAAGGTATTACCAGTTCGGAATTAAGCCCGGGTACGCTAAAGGGTACTAATGATTGGAAACGCACCCAATACGGTGGCGCCAATCCACCGATAGGCCAGCATCGGTATTTTCATAAGCTCTATGCCTTGGACACCCTGTTGCCCGATTTGCAATGCCCCACCAAAGATCAGCTGGAACACGCTATGCGTGGACATGTTTTAGGCGAGGCACAGTTGGTGGCGACGTATAAAAATCACTGAGATATCTGTGCTTCCACTGAAGGCGGGGTAGCGTTATGCCTGTGCAATAGGAATTAAACGCTAACCCCCTATAAATAATCTATTTACTCAATCATCGTAAAGCTAACGCGATCACCACGACGCATGATCAATTTAATATTCTCCATTGGTTCACCCGTTATTAGGACATCTTTAGTAAGACTAATATCAAAGTAACCACTCATACAGTTGGGAATAGTCTCGGCGGGTTTGTCTTCTGAAGGTTCTGGAGTCGGTACAAATGCAGAACCTGGAACTGTAAAACTTGAGGCCGTATGATTATTCGAACTGAAATCTACGTGAGGTGTCCATTCACCTGCCGCTCCACTTTCAAGGAAGGGGCAATACATAGTCACAATCAAGCCCACGTTGTCCGGTAGTGATTCGCTTTCCCACGTTAACGTTAATGGTTCACCCATTTTATGCATGATGGTGTCGTTTGTTATATGAATGTCATTGAACAATTCCCCGGTTACAGTGCTAATAATAGCATCTTCCCCTCTGTTTTTTCGCTCAAAGCGTATTTCAAAATTGGGAGTATCAGATATCGCTGAAAAAGAATGTCGGCGGGAAGCCGATAAACTACTAAACCAAGGTTTTAACGGCAGAAAGTAAAGAGGTAGGTCGAATTCGTCTGTCATAAAATCGGGTTCCACCTCATCATCATCAACAATGAAATATAGTGAATCGCTACCACCTAGTTTTATAAATCCAGGAATGCCGCCTCCTGCACGTAAGAGAATCGTTTCAACAATAATGATATCATCGTCCATGCCATTGTCAGCCCCAGTAAAAAGACCATCTCTGAAATCACTAACAAAATAACCGAATGTAATTTCATCTAGTTCGAATTTATCCGACGGTTTGCTAGAACACCCTATAGTACCGAGTAAGAAAGAAAGTAAAATTAGAATATGCGTGCGCATAATTAAGTCCTTTTATTGTTTTTATTAGTAACCCATTAGGCGACTATACAGATGCTCACATGGGGTTTTTTATTATGGTGCCTTTATATTGCAGAGCAGTGACAAAAAACCAAACTAGTATTTGTCACCAAAAACAGTATCAAAAAGAAGTTTATAACACAACCCCAGTGTCGGGATTAGAGGGGGTGAACTGATTGCCTTGGTATAGGGTGTTTTTTAAGTGGTGCAAGCACTTTGGTTGTGTGGCGGTATAATGAGTTAAATATCATAGATAGCGGGAAAGCAGCAATGAAACAGCTAATGACAGTACTAAAAGTCAGCCTAGGGTTAATCCTAATGGTATTTTCCTTCGCCAGCTGGGCAGAACCCACCTGGATAGACGTCAGGTCTCCACAGGAATACCAACAAGACCATATAGAAGGTGACATACTGATTCCTCATCAAGACATCGTCGCCCAAGTACAGGCCTTATACCCCAGTAAAACCACCAGTATTAACCTGTATTGCCGCAGCGGAGGGCGAGCGGGTAAGGCCAAARCCGCRTTAGAGGCCGCAGGTTACACTAACGTAAAAAATGTGGGCGGCATTAACRATGCGCGTAAGCARCGGTCTATYCARCCGTAATYAYRGGRAMYTCGAYAGGNGGGTAGAGTGGATMYYCYCWGTWSYATCTTGCAGTAACAAACATTAGCAAAGACTGTTATTATAAKKGGTGTRYAGACCCAATGAAGCAGGCTAATATCATGAATGTGTCACTAACACCAACACTAGAATCATATGTAAAACAGAAGGTTAAAGATGGAATGTACAACTCGGTAAGTGAGGTTGTGCGTGAAGCGTTGCGCTTGTTGTCAGAACAAGATGCAATGCAGGCCATGAAACTAGAAGCGTTAAGAGCAGATATCAATAGTGGTGTAGAATCGCTTAACAATGGTGAAGGAAGCACCTTGGATATGGACAGCATAAAGGCCAAGGGCCGCGAGATGTTAAGCGCAAAATAGGGAGAGGTAATGCCTCATAATATCGCCACAAGCGGACCAGGATCTGTCGGACATTTCGGACATCGTTAACGTTCCTTATCTACCAGACAACTACATACCCAATTGGTAACCTTGTTTAGATACTCCAAGTAGTGGGTTATTGACCACTACATGTGTCTTATCAATACCACTCTATCGCGATTTCTATCGATGCTAATGAGTGAATATAATAATAAAAAACGAGGAATGTTACCGATGAAATCCCATGGATATGTAATGACTACACTTCTCTCAGCCATTCTCTTTGCCGGCTGTGGTTCTGAACCTGTTGAAAACAATGATCAACGCGCTACCACCGGCAGTACCAACTTAACCGGCTTGTGGCGTGTTAACGTAACCTCGCCAGCGGTCGGTATCAGGGCCTACTCGAATTCCAGTCTTACCTTGGTTGAGTCAGCCAACGGCTTAATCATGACCGACTGTGCCACCCGTGAAAGCCTAGAGCTATCCACGCAAAATGGCAGGATAGTCGGGTTGTCGGTGGACCTATTGAGCGTTGATAATAACGATACCATGAGTGCYCGTAGCAATGACGTTGGTGTGACGGACGCGAGCAAAATTTCACGTTCAGCTCGATTTGATATGGGTAATATCCAACTGACCTTGCCTAATCTGGGCGGCTTTAGTTCATCTGATCTATGTACGTTTTCGGTTGTTGTCACYTATTTGGGMGACTCCGTCAGTGACAGCATAACCGCAASCACGCTGTATGATGGTACGCCATTATCYATCAATATTAGTATGCTGGGAACGTTTGACGTTGGCACCTTTGACGTGGCAGAAAATGTAAGCGATGCCGAAGCGGGGGTATATCTAGCATCTAATCGTTTTGTGTCGTCATTTGACACCAATAGACTCGCGCTAACCAGTGGCACCTTAACCGTGAGTGAAAACAGTGGTTCATGGATTAAAGGATTCTTTAACGGCACTATATCAAATGGTAATGCGCTATCGGGATCGTTCTCGTTTGAGAAGCCGTAATTAGGGGAACTCGACAGCACCGTTGTCGCTGTCTTCGACAAAATGCCAAGGCTCACGCGCTTAATGGAATATGCATCTCAATTTGATTATGCGTCAATATAGGAAGGATTTTATCACCATCCTTTCTCAGCTCGACAATCCCATAAGACTCTAGTCTTTTAAGTGTTCGAGTAATGTTGGGCTGGGCTCTGCCCTGCCCACTATCTTTGCCAAAGCAGATACAGCGTCAGTGTGATGTTCTTTTATCGCGCATAACATTACTCGGTTAGCTTCGCTTAACACTTGTGCTAGCAATATCAGTCGTTCGTTTACGTATTTCTTGCTGTGTAGCAATGCCTATATGGAGTGTGCTCATTCCGTCTCCTCAAGCGCGTCATGTTCCTGTTGGATAATATATCCATCGAGTATTAGCAAGTATTCTATGTCTTGATCCGGCAGAGCCAAAGACAGCGTCTCCATTTGTCCCGCAAGCTGCCTTGTCTTGTTGGCATTGTGCGTTATCGGTCGCTTTGGGTGGCGGAGTTATCGCCAATATATTCGTTGGCAACGTTTTTTTAGAAGCTTCGTATTCGATTTATAGCACCGACTTTGAAGCAATGGCCAAATCAATGGGAGCAGTACCAACGATTAAGCGTAAGACCATAGAGAATATTGCGGATAAAGCATGGCTTGATACGTCTAATTATAAAGAAAAGCAATTTTGGAAAGCAGTTTCCTTAGGTTGCAGTGTTCATTAATGAGGAATGATGTATGAAAAATATTGTAGCGTTAAGTTTAATCATGTTTGCTGCTTCAGCATTTTCAGGGGAAGAACACAAACGAAATGCGGCTCAATTAGCGTTGCTAGATTTTAGTGAAAGCCTGATAGCGGTGGGGTCTCAAATAGATGAATGCAAGGAAAAGAAGCAAGCGCTACCGTATGACAAAATAAACGCATTAGACCTTTCCCAAGAGTCACTTAAATCAGCGATTGCCTATCATTATTTCAATGCTGATTATTTATGCAATAAACAAGCAATAGCAGAATTCTTGCTAGCATCAGAGGCTCTTTCGGCACTAACCCCAGATACCCCACAAACGCCAGAATTTAATGAGGGTCTTCAAGGTGGCAATGCGTTGGTTAGTGACATTCTAGTGCAAGTGTTAAAAACCAAGGTGGATTATCTTCAAATCCCAGAACAAAAGCGATTGGCGATTGCTGAAATTGCGGAGTTAAACCAGCCGTTTGACCTATTTGTAGCATTTGAGGCCTTGAAGCTATAACACTCATAGTTGGAGTTGTTGTCCTCAAGGGCAGCAGTTTTATAATCTCAGGGTGCTGAATTCCACATTTGAGACAGTCGTAATCACTTTTGCCGGACGTTAAAAATACAAAAACCGTCATTTATGCCCGATTCATTTGCTGGCTTAAGAGGACACAATAGGTCGAAGCACAAGGTAGCCAAATATAACCGTTTATTAAGCCATTTTCTTGTGGTGATGAAAATCTTGGATGGACTTTAGTTCATCTTTTTCTGCCAGCTGAGCTTTATATAGATCCCAGCGAACTTGTAGATTAAGCCAAAAATCAGCAGAAACATTAAAAAAACGAGCAAGGCGCAATGCGGTGCTAGGGGTAACTCCACGTTTTTGGTTTACCAGTTCGTTAACTCGTTGATAAGGTACATGGATTGCGTCTGCGAGTTCACGTTGTGTAATTCCCATAGGGACCAGAAATTCCTCAAGCAGCATCTCGCCCGGGTGCGTCGGAGCTCTTTTAGTGGGTATGCGAACCATAATGTCACCTTCTAGTGGTAGTCTGTAACTTCTACATCAAAAGGGCCATTTTCACCCCATTTGAAACAAATACGATATTGTTGATTAACGCGAATACTATATTCACCGTTACGATTTCCAGACAACCCTTCAAAGCGGTTACCCGGCGGGATTTTTAATTCCTCCAACGCCACAACCGAATCTAGTTGATCTAGCTTTCTTGTTGCCACTCGCCACAGAGCTTGAGGGCAAGCTTTTCGAGCCTGTTTTGAAGCAACGCCATTAAAGATATCTTCAGAGGCTTTGTCTTTGAATGATACAATCATACTCGCATGGTAGCACGGGTATCATGCTATGGCAAAAGGCATCTTGTATGACTACTTTGTCTAAAACGAAACGATTTAGGTCTGCACCTCGAATTACCGCCTAAGGTCTGAGGTAGAATCCTATGGTTGGCGCACATATTGCCCTGATGTTAGCTCCGAGCGGGCCAGGCCAGGGGTAGGGTTTATCGTTACCACGGCAAAGACTCCGGTGTTCTGTTTTATTTGGCTACGCGAGGGCCGGACCCCTCGAAATGAAAAGATCATTCTACCATGCGATGAGGTGCCATCACTGAATGCGACAAAACCGTAAAAAGAGAGTGATACTCAGCGGTTTTCAATTTACGATAGTGAAACTCCCTACAATGAACAAGCTGAGCATTCATGAGCAAAGATTCGATCATTATCAAAGGCGCACGCCAAAACAACTTAAAAAACCTGGATTTGGAACTACCCACAAATGAGCTAATTGTTGTTACCGGCGTGAGTGGATCAGGTAAGTCTACTCTCGCTTTTGATACCATTTATGCGGAAGGTCAGCGCCGATATGTTGAAACGTTTTCCGCTTATGCGCGACAGTTTCTGGATAGAATGGATAAGCCTGCTGTTGATAGCATACAGGGAATTCCGCCAGCAATAGCGATTGATCAAAGCAACCCAGTAAGAACCTCAAGATCTACCGTCGGCACAATGACAGAGTTGAATGATTATTTAAAGTTGTTGTTTGCACGTATGTCGCAGCTTTACTGTCATAGCTGCGCTCAAGAGGTGCGCTGTGATAGTGCTCACAGCATTGTTGAATCGCTGTATCAGAATTTACCCCGTAAAACGCCATTAATGATATGCCTACCTATTATAGTGCCACATAATTTTAGTGATGAAGAAGTGCTAAAACTGTTAAATAACCAAGGTTATATTAGGATTCATCGGCGTTCAAAGCAACGTGTGGAGGTGGTACAGGACCGATTGAAGCTAACGGTTGAGAATGAAAGTCGGCTTAGGGAATCAATAGAGGCTGCGTTGCACCATGGTAGTGGGCGTGTGTTGGTGTATCCCCTTGATGCTGATCGTGAGGCGGGTGAAGCGCTACGTTTTTCTACACATCATCATTGTGCAACCTGTGATATTGACTATAGCGAACCCTCTCCCGGGTTATTCTCTTTTAACTCGCCTATCGGTGCCTGTGAAAGTTGCAAAGGCTTTGGTCGAATTATTGGTGTTGATTATGGGTTGGTGATTCCAGATGAACGTTTGTCTTTACGTGAAGGTGCGATCAAACCATTTCAGACCCCTAGCAATGAAGACATTCAACATGAATTGATACGACAAGCGAAACGAAAAAAAATACCCCTCGATAAACCTTGGAAACAGTTAAGCAAAAAACACCAGCAGTGGGTGATTAAAGGCGATGGTAGTTGGGATGAGGGGCTTTGGTTTGGGGTGCAAGGGTTCTTTGACTGGATGGAAAGAAAATCCTACAAAATGCATATTCGGGTTCTTTTATCCAAGTACCGATCGTACACCTCCTGCGGTAGTTGTCATGGGGCGAGGTTAAAAACAGGCGCATTTTGGTGGCGTCTTGGCAGCGCTAGTGATGCTACGAAGGGGTTAAACGGGGCAAACCGTTTTGTACCGCCGGGTTGTACACTGGAGTCGTCGGAATTTGAGAGGGTGCCCGGCTTAACCATTGCTGACATTATGCAGATGCCGCTAGCGCAATGTTCGGCGTTTTTTACCGATCTAACATTACCTGGTTCGCTGGATGATGCAGCCCAATTGCTAATGACGGAGATTCGCTCACGCTTAGGTTACTTACTTGAGGTGGGACTTGGATATTTGACGTTAGATCGACAGTCAAGAACCCTGAGTGGAGGGGAGGTTCAGCGGATTAATCTCACCACTGCGCTGGGTACGTCACTCGTGAATACCTTATTTGTACTGGATGAGCCAAGCATCGGGCTTCACCCAAGAGATATTGATCGATTAGTGACGGTATTACATAGGCTGCGTGATGCAGGTAATACGTTGTTGGTTGTAGAGCATGATCCTCAGGTGATATTGGCAGCGGATCGAATCTTGGACATAGGGCCGGGCCCTGGTAAGCAGGGTGGAGAAATTTGCTTCTATGGAACCCCTGCACAGTTGCTGAAGAAAAAAAGTTCATTAACCGCGCAATATCTTAATGGGACTAAACGTGTTTTTGACGCTACACAAGAAGCAACGCAGCAAACGGTTACAAAAGGTAGTAAAAGTATTCGCATTGTAGGGGCCAGTGAACATAATCTGAAGAATGTATCCGTTAACATTCCGTTAAACCAATTGGTTTGTCTTACGGGTGTCAGTGGATCAGGTAAGTCAACCTTGATGCGCGATGTTCTGTATGCAGGATTATGTCGGCATAAGGGCAAGGGGGGGCAAACCCCTGGAGCCCACGAAGCGTTAATGGGTCATGAACTTATTGATGATGTAGTGTTAGTAGACCAAAGCCCCATCGGAAAAACAACACGATCAATACCGGCAACGTACGTGGGCGCATTTGATGCGATTCGAAAACTTTTTGTAGCGCACCCAGAGTCCATCTCCCGAGGTTATACGGTTGGAACATTTAGCTTTAACTCAGGAAAAGGGCGCTGCCCTACGTGTTCAGGCAATGGTTTCGAGCATGTTGAGATGCAATTTCTAAGTGATGTGTATCTTCGCTGTGCTGATTGTAATGGAACACGCTATCGAGACGAGATCTTACAGATCAAGGTGCTGGGAGATGTCTTAAACCTGCAACTCAATAGCAAAGTACAGGCGAAATCGATTGCTGAAGTTTTGGCGTTTACCGTTGATGAAGCATTAGCATTTTTTGCTGCATCACCCGATGTTCTTCGATGCCTACAACCACTGGTGGATGTGGGCTTGGGGTATGTACAGTTGGGGCAGGCGGTACCCACGCTCAGTGGCGGGGAAGCCCAACGTTTAAAACTAGCGGGTCATTTAGTGGAAACCTCGGGGCGGCGTACTAAGAAATCTTCAACCAAAAAATCAACTAAAAAACAAAGTGAACAGGGTCACGGTATATTGTTCCTGTTTGATGAGCCAACCACAGGTTTGCATTTTGATGATATCGCCACATTAATGTTGGCGTTCCAGCAGCTAATTGCTGCGGGACATTCTTTGTTAGTGATTGAGCATAACGTCGATGTCATTCAAGCGGCGGATTGGTTGATTGATATTGGTCCAGAAGGTGGCAACGCAGGTGGTGAATTAGTTGTAGAGGGGAAACCTCTTGATGTTGCAATAAATAAAAAATCCCATACGGCTAAGGCGCTAAGGGATTATGCGAAAGCGTTAGCATCTAAATCAAGAGTAAATCCCTCAAAAAAGCCAAAACAGAAGGCCGCTGACAGAGTAATACAAGTTCATCATGCTAGAGAACACAATCTCAAAAATGTCGATATAACAATACCGCGAGACAAGTTTACGGTTATCTCTGGTGTGAGTGGTAGTGGAAAAAGTACCGTTGCATTTGATATCATTTTTGCTGAAGGGCAAAGGCGGTACTTGGAGTCCCTAAACGCGTATGCAAGACAGTTTGTCCAACCAGCGTCACGACCGGATGTTGATGCTATTCATGGTATACCTCCCACGGTTGCCATCGAACAACGAACCAGTCGGGGCGGGCGAAAAAGTACGGTTGCGACCATGACGGAAA